>NZ_KV878783.1:303738-606449 GCF_001890765.1 Spirulina major PCC 6313
GATTTCAAAAGACCCTTTAAGATAATGGGTAAGCCACTCGATCGCCTTGATCCATTGCATCTGGAATCCGTGCTCTTGATGTGGTAGTGCAATGCGTGCCTGAAATCCTGAACCAGGTTCGCACCCATAACAGTCTCTGCTCTTCTCGCTTGAACCGTACTTTTATGCAACTTTCATCCCTGTTCCGCCGGATTCCTGTGGTGGGTTCACTGCCACAGCGTTTGATGAATCTCCCACGCCCAGAAACGGAGGAGTCTTTGACCCTCCGCATTTTTGTGCAGGTGTTGGTGGTGGTGGGGATTGTGGCGACGGATGTGGCTGCGTCTACACAGATGAGTGTGTGGGCGATTCCCCTCAGTTTTGCTGGGACGGGGTGGAGTTGGGTGCGTCGCAAGCACCGGAATATTACGGTGAAGTTTTTACTGGCGATCGCGATGCTGGCGGCGTTGATGTCGTTCTTGGGGAATTTGCTGGCGAATTTGAATGATACCCGCTTGGTGTTGGCGCAATTATTGATTCAGTTGCAAGTGTTGCACAGCTTCGATTTACCGCGTCGTAAGGATTTAGGCTATTCGATGGTGATTGGTTTGATCCTGATCGGGGTGGCGGGGACCTTGAGCGAAACCCTGCTGTTTGGGCCGTTTATTGTCGTGTTTTTAGCGATCGCCTTTCCGATTTTGATCCTCGACTATCGCTCTCGGTTAGGCTTTTCAGGGGGTGCGATCGCGGGTTTTCGTCCCCATCGCCCCGCGAACTCTGGAACCGCTGCGCCGCAATTCCGCCTCCCCCTGCCCCTCTCCCTCCAGCAATGGGGCGGCTTTTTTGCCTTAACCCTCCTGTTGGGCTTGGCCGCCTTTGCCCTGATGCCCCGTTTTCCCGGCTACCAATTGCAAACCCTGCCGGTGTCTAGTTCCATCGCCTTTGAAAATCAACGCTTTGGGGCGGACAATCGCGGCATCCTCAATCCAGGTACAGCGGACGGAAGCGCCGCCGAGGGGGATGACGCTTCGGGCACGGAGGGAGCCGCCGGAGCCGAAGAAACGACGCTGTATTACGGCTTCAGTCGTCAGATGGATCAACTGGGACGAGGCAAGCAAACCCTCACACCGAAAGTGGTGATGCGGGTGCGATCGCAAGCCCCCGGTTTTTGGCGCGTCCTCGCCTTTGACCGCTACACCGGCAGCGGCTGGGATGTGTCACGAGACGAGCAACTCATCACCGTTGAACGCCCCGACTGGTCTTACCGTTTCTACATGGGAATCCCGAACGGCCCCAAACTTTCCCAACAGGTGATCCAAACCTTCACGATCACCGCCCCCATGCCCAACCTGATCCCCGTCCTCACCCATCCCCAAACCCTTTACTTTCCCACGCCAGAAATTGCCTTTGACCCGGAAGGAGGCCTCCGCGCCCCCATTCCCCTCACGGAAGAATTAACCTACACCGCCATTTCTGACGTGCCCCGCCGCGATCGCACCGCCCTCGGCCAAGCCGGGACGAACTACCCCGACACGATCCGCAAATACTATCTTCAAGTCCCCCCCGCCCAACTGGATTCCCTCCGCCTCAATGCCGAAACCCTCCTCAGTGAAGCCAAAACCCGCCCCGAAAATCCCTACGAAATCGCTCTCTTTCTCGCCCAAGAACTCAAACAGCAATACAGCATCAACCCCGACGGCCTCGCCTTTCCCGGCGAAGACCTCACGGAAATGTTTTTTCGCAATGGCGGCGGCTATCCTGACCACTTCTCGACGGTGTTAACCCTGATGCTGCGATCGCTCGGCATCCCTGCCCGCTTAAGTGCCGGGTTTGGCCCCGGTCAATTTAACCCCTTCACCGGCTTCTACGTCGTGCGCAATACCGATGCCTTTGCCCTCACTGAAGTCTATTTTCCAGACCATGGCTGGTATAGTTTTGACCCCCTACCGGGCCATGAAATTATTCCCCCCTCCATCGAAGAAGTGGAAACCTTTGGCGTGTTGCGGCAGTTTTGGAATTGGATCGCCGGTTGGCTGCCGTCTCCCGTAGTGGGGGCGATCGCTGTCCTTTGGAGTGTCACCGTCGGCGTTGCCGTGGAGGTAATCGCAGCACTGTGGCAAGTGATGTCGAACAGTGCGATCGGGTTCTTGTTCGGGAGCATTAGCCTCGCCGGTTTTGGTCTCTTAGTCTGGCTGGTCGGACAACAGGGGCGACGCTGGTGGCAACAGCAACGTCTCCGGACGCTACCCCCGATGGAGCGAATCTATCGACAAATGATCCTCCTCCTCGATGCCGCCGGCGATCGCACCGCCCTCCATCCCCCCAAACACCCCAGTCAAACCCCCCGCGAATATGCAGACCACCTCCGATCACACTACCCCCCAGACCTCTGCACTATCATTGACGAAATTACACAAGCCTACTTGCAGTGGTACTACGGCTCCCACTCCCCCAATACAGCCCATCTCCAAGCGCAACTCAAACGCCTGCGTCCACTCTTGCGATCGCCATCTCGCACCCCGATCAATCTGGGAACGCAGTCATAAACCAGCCATTTCTCCAATCAAACGTGCTGTAAATTACACCGACAAAAAAACAGGATTGATTTAAGATCAAGGCAATCCGTTTGCTGGTGTTAGGAAGTTAGACTCTACTTTTTAAGGTGTTGATTGACCGTATCCAGCATAACCTCTAAACCATGGTGTCGAAACAAAACACACACAGCAAAAAATTAGGACGACCCATCCAAATTTTATTCTTGTGCTACCTAGGCTTTATTTTCGTCTTAAGTGGCTTATTTTTCTACCTAATGTGGCGGCAAACCAAAGCAGAAGTTGAAACAGAACTAGCCTATCAAAATCAACTAGCATTACGCTCAACCGAAAGTATTTTTAACTACTTTGAAAGTGCCCTAGACGTAGTAGGCCGTCGCTTAGCCGAACTCGATCAACAAAATAAAATCAACGAATCCTATCAACTCATTCAGCAAATTAATGCCATCAACGAAGGCATGGCCGGCTTTGGATTAGCGCGAACAGATGGGCAACTATTGATCGTCTCTAATCTCAATCCCGATCAATCCTTACCTAATTTGCTCGACAATCCAGCGAATGTCGAGAGTTTTCAAACCACCCTTGATCGCCCCGGCCTCCATCCGGGGCGAACTTACTATATGGAAACCCTCGGAACTTGGGTCATTCCGGTACGTTTAGCCCTCAGAAATCCGAACGAAATAACCCGCTATGTGATGACCGCTGGACTTAATATCATGGGAGGAAATACCGCCTGGCAAACGGTTCATTGGTCAGAGAAAACCCTCTTCCAAGTGATCCGTAACCAGGATGGCTACATCCAATTCCAAAACCCCATTGCCCCCACCCTAGAGTACGAAGACATCTACAATCAGCCCATTCCCGCTGCCCAAATGGAATGGCTCCGTACCAAAACCCCCACCACCCACGACACCACAAGCACCTATTGGAATGTGTCCTGGTCAATGACCGCTGCAAGAAATGTCAGTACCCCTCAAGTGGTCAATGTCACCTATCTACCTGCCTATGATTTGTATTTAGTGGTGTCACAACCCATGTATTTAGTGTGGCAACGCTGGCTGATTAATGTGCAGATTAATGTGATCGTGATGACCTTATTAATCGGGTTATCTGTCCTTGTGTATTTCTATGTTCGCCAGCTTCAATCTCAAGTCCAGACCGATTGGATCTATCATGCCACACACGATCTATTGACTGGTTTACCCAATCGTTTATTTTTAAGCGATTATCTTGAACAAGTCATTGCACAAGCCCAACAACAAGGCAGCCTAGTCGGAATTTTCTTCATTGACTTAGATCACTTTAAGCGAGTGAATGATTCTTTTGGCCATGATATGGGAGATAAGTTACTTCAAGATGTGGGTCAGCGCTTACGCATGACCTTTGAGCCTCAGATTATGGTGGCGCGTCAAGGGGGAGATGAATTTATTGTGGTGTCTGCGCCGACGAACGATCATGAGGGCATTGAAGACATTGCCCGCCAAGTGATTCAACAGTTTCGTGAGCCGTTTTTGATTCAGCAGGAGTCCATCACGATCACGCCGAGTATTGGCGTTTCAATTTTCCCCATTGATGCTCAAAAGTCATTTGATCTTCTGCGCCACGCTGATACTGCTCTGTACAACTCCAAGGATAATCAGCGGGGGATGTATCTTTTTTATAACGAGGGGATGAACCAGGTGGTGCAACGCCGTTTTCAAGTGGAAAATGCGTTACGCTGTGCGGTGGAACGGAAGGAACTTCAGGTTTACTATCAACCGAAAATTGATATTATTCAGGGTCAGGTTGTGGGTTGTGAGGCCTTGGTGCGTTGGTTCCACGAGGAACTAGGTCAGGTGAGTCCGGCGGAGTTTATCCCCATTGCTGAGGATATTGGGGTAATTGATCAGATTGGGGCTTTTGTGTTACAAACAGCCTGTGACCATTGGGCGACCTTTCAAACAATGCTTGGGCATGAATTTAGGCTCTCGGTGAATGTGTCTGCAAAGCAGTTGCTGAATACCAATGTGGTGGAATTAGTGCAGGCTGCGATCGCATTCTACCAAGTTCCTCCCCATGCCCTCGTTATCGAAATCACTGAATCTGTATTTATTCATGATTTTCTCCATACCCGAAAACTGCTCCAACGTCTTTCATCCCTGGGGGTGAGTATCTCCATTGATGACTTTGGGACGGGCTACTCATCCTTAAGTTATCTCAACCGTTTACCGGTTTCTGAGTTGAAAATCGATCGCAGTTTTATTCGTGATATTTTAGTCGATGAAAATGATGCCAAGCTCGCCCAATCGATTATTAATCTAGGGTTGATGATGGGGGTTGAAGTCATTGCCGAAGGGGTAGAAACCGCTGCCCAAGCAGAACTCCTCCAAGCCTATCATTGCCGTTATATTCAAGGCTATTATATTAGTTGTCCACTTTCATTTAAAGAATTTCAAGAGTTCTTAATAAAGCATAGTTGCTCGTTAGATTATGATCGTATTCCCCTCACTTGAATTAATGTGATACCAGCATCATTGCAGGGAGAAAGCTTGGACGCAGATATGGAGCGATGTCCTGATCTCCTCGGTATTGATCAATTCCAGGCTCAGGTTTGGCGAGAATCATCACTGTTTGATTGCAATCCCCAATGATTGGTGAGTAGGCAAGGATCTGAATCCCCTTGTTAATAGAAGTCCAAGACTTACAATTGATTGAGGAACGCGAGATGAAATTGCCCTATCTTCGATCCTAAACGGATCTTGGTGTTGATTTTGCACAATGCTTGATCTCATCCGGCTTAATCGTGAAGTGGCCTAAGCTCACAACTTGCAGGGAAACTGAATCAATGGGGATCGCATGGAGAGGAACACTATCGGTACAATTAAGAGATGTCGGCTCCAGGTGACACAATTTGTGACCAAGACCATTCCTAAACTTTCATCCTGTCGTCCCCGCCGTTCTTGGTGGCGCAAGCAGGTTCATTATTACTACTATCAGATTCTACGGTTGCGGGGAACACCGAAGGCGATCGCGCGGGGTGTGGCGATCGGGGTGTTTTTCGGCTGTTTCCCGTTTTTTGGGTTGCAGACGCTGCTAGCAGTGGTCGGGGCGACGCTGTTGCGGGGCAATCGCTTGACGGCAATGGCGGCCACTTGGATTAGTAATCCGCTCACCTATGTGCCGATTTATGCGTTTAATTTCCATATGGGTCAGGAAATTCTGCGGGTTAAGGATGTGGATCTCTCGGCGATTGATTGGACTTCGTCGGATTTGTTTTATTTGGGGTGGAAATTTGCGCTGACCTTGGGGGTGGGGTGTTTTGTCGTGGGGACGATCGCTGCCGTCCTCAGTTATTGCCTCACGATTCCCCTGGTGCTCCGCCTCCGCAAATCCCGCCACAAGAAGCGCCCGAAGTTGCCCCGTCGTTAGGGGATGGCCCGCTAAACTAAGCGGGTGAGTTGGATGCGGTAGCGTTGCTTTTTCGTGATCGCTACTTCGCCCACTTCGAGGCGACCTTTGCCGCGCATGGCGATGAGATCCCCGGCTGCGACGGTGTGGCTGGGTTGGGTGATGTCTTTCCAGTTGACGCGCACATCACCGGAACTGATCGCATCGGACATTTTGCTGCGGGACATGCCAAATCCGGCAGAGGCGATCGCATCCAACCGCATCGAAGCTTCAACGGTGGTCATTTCCTTGCGTTTCGGGGGGCGAATTTTGAGGGCTTCCAGGGGGATGGGATGGGTTTTCACCGGAACTGATCGCACTTGCACCAGACTTTGGCAGAGGAATTCCACCAATTCCGGCACAACGATCATCTGTGCCCCCCGTTCCCCCAGGACGATAATATCTCCGACCTTTTCCCGCACAATTCCCGTTCCCAAAATCGAACCGAGAAAATCCCGATGGGTCGCCGGGTCAAAGAGGAAATTCCCAGCGACATCAAGGGCGGCCAGTTCGACTTGGCTGGGGTCAAGGGGGAGTTCGGAGCGAGCGATCGCTAGCCGTTGCCGTTCTGCCTGGGGATAGCCACCGCCTGCGCTTAACTCAATTTCCGTCAGCTTGGCAAAGGCGCGTTGAGCCTCAATTAAGACCGGCGGCGAAAGGAAGTCCGTCATCACCACTTCCCAGGTGCGTAGGGCTTGTTCTGCCTGGTCAATCACACGAGTCACAGCATCGCGATTTTCAACACCTTTGAGGAGATCGTCTTTAGGCAACATGATGGTTGAGAAAATTTGAGCACCAATCCAGGGTATCGCGCTCAGTCAATGCATTCATCTAGACAAGGTGGCCGATGGAGGTTAATTCTTGAATCCGAGCATTGAAACAGTCTATAAAATCTCTAGCGAGCAAGATGCTCGCACTACGGAATGATCGGATGATTTTCATAAGCCTCTTGTGAGATACGCGGCGGGATTAGGGCGATCGCCGCCGTTGATCGAGCCAGGTTTGCAGAATAATCGCGGCAGCTTTGCGATCGATCAGTCCCTTATTTTGACGAATTGAAATCCGCTGGGCTTGCATTTGTGCCTCAGCTTCCAGGGATGTGAGCCGCTCATCCACGTAGTCTAAGGGCAGTTGGAGAGCATGGGCGAGACGTTGGGCGTATTTCTGCACCTGTTTGGCTTGGAATCCGATCGCTCCATTCATCGTGTAGGGCAACCCCACCACAAGCTGCTGTACCTGCCGCTCTGCCACGAGAGCTTGAAACGCCGCCACATCCTGAGAGAAGGAATGGCGGGTGATCGTGGTTAGCCCCGTGGCAATTAGCCCCAGGCCATCACAGCCAGCGACTCCAATCCGTTTTTTGCCCACGTCCAATCCTAAGGCGGCAATCCGTTCCATGGCGGCAGGGGCCTAGGCTTGGGTTTCGGGCGGGTTCGGGCGGGATGAATCGGTGCGATGATCCCGTTTGGGTAAAAACTTGGCCCAGGACATCCGGGTGGGGATGGGGGTGCGGGCGGGTTGGAGTCCGAGCATATCGGGCAGTTGGAGGCCTTCGAGGGGCTTGGTTTCCCGCAGTTTGTGCCACACGGAACGCGACATCAGGAGGGTGTGCTCAATGCGCTCGGCTCCGAGGTGCTCGAAGTAGTCTTCGCGCTCGGTTTGGTAGTCGGTGGAGGTGATGTGGAGGGGAGTGCCGGGGACGGTTTGGGCAACTTTGGCGATTTGGGCTATCAGTTCAGGGTAGAGCCAGGTGTAGGCGGGATGGACGGTGAGGAGGGCTTCGTGGGGGCGATCGCCGTCTCGATGGAGGGTGAGGGAAAAGTGACCGATCGCGGCTTTTCGTTGGGGTTCAAACACATAGCCACTCACCACTTCTGTTTGGTTAATCCAGTTGTGGATATTGTTGGCGATCGCACTCCAAAAGGGTGTTTTAAAATCTTCGACATGGCGATCGAACACCTGACGCAACAAGGGCGGCATCGACACCGTATCCAGTTGATAAAGTAACTGGGCATCGGCATTGCTCACCGGCAGCAGGTTCGGCAGGGAGGGTTCATGCTGGGCAATGCGTTGCAATACGTCCGGGCTGATGTTCCAGTTAGTGACTTGGGCCAGGGGTTGAAAGCCATTTTGCCGATAGAGGGCGAGGGTTTGCTTGTCTTGGATATTCACCTCTAACACCCAAGTGCGAGCTTCCCACAACACTTCAAAACAGTGGCGGAGGAGGTGTGAGCCGGTATTTTTGAGGTTTAAGCCGCTATTAATCGCCGCGGCTGCGGCATCAAACATCACTTGCTCAACACGCCAGGTGGTGCGAGTCCGGTTGCAGGGCATGACATGAATCAAGCCGCACAGTTGGCCCTCTTGCTCGGCTACGTAGATGCAAAACTGATGTTGGGTCAAGTTGGGAAACAGACGCAGCACATTCAGCAGGCCAAACCAATGCTGAAATTGGTTGAGTTTACGATTCAGACTCTGCCACTCCCGAAGTTTGGAGTCATCCCACACCCGTTGTGCCAAGGTTGCGATCGCTTCCACATCCCGCAATTGCAGGGGACGGATGGTGGGGGACGCATGGCCAAAGGGGGTGCGAGATTTCATAGCAGCTCACCAAAAATTGAGACAGAAAGGAACCAATGTTGCTCCGATCTTAACCTACTATTCTCTGATTCCCTAGGTTTCCGGATCGGTAAGGCAGGGAAGTCGCCGCCTTGGATGGGGTTCAGCCTCAGGCCGGGGGATGTGTGCCGTCAACCGTTCGAGAGGCGATCGCCCTGGGGAGTCAGGAGATTTTCTCCCGATCCTGGGGATTTTCAAAGTCTGATATACAATTAAAGATCGCGGCTCACCTGACGATTTTTAGGAGGTCTTGGTAACCATGGCACGTCGCTGTCAAATCACGGGCAAAAAAGCCAACAACGGCTACGCCGTTTCTCACTCTCACCGTCGCACGAAGAAGTTGCAAGAAGCAAACTTGCAATGGAAGCGGATTTGGTGGGCAGAAGGGAATCGCTGGGTACGGATTAAGTTATCCACGAAAGCGTTGAAAACGGTTCAAAAGAAAGGATTACACGCCGTTGCTAAAGAAGCAGGTCTTAATCTTAATAAGTTCTAATAATCTACCTTGGCTGGTTGATCATCTTGAAGGGAAACGGATTTGCGAATCGGTTTCCCTTCTTGGGTCTAGGGAAGCGATCGCACCCCTGAATCCTAAAGTTCCGTGATACTGTGAAGTTATATTGCAAGTTCGAGCAACAGCATCCGAAATCATGGAAGAGTCTGCATCCCAAGTTACGCCGGAAACCAGAGCCACCGATGAACCTGCGGCCGATGCTCCGGAAGAAGAGCAAGCCAGTTATGTGAAGTTAGCCATGCGGAACATGGTGCGCAAAAAGGGCACATCCCTGAAACATTTTTTCCTCTCCACGGCGGGTCTGTTGGGGCTGCTGATCGGTTTAGCCTATTTAACGCGCTAGGGGTGATGGAGTCTCAGCCACCGATGACAGTCACCGTTAATCTTCAGGATGATGGAGGGTATGGTGCGATCGCCCCGGCACAATGGTCACACTGGCTCAGCCATTGGTTTGCCCAGCTTAACCCGGAACTTCCCCCCGCCCCCAGTTATGAATTGAGCCTGCGGTTCACCGATGATGCTGAAATTCATCAGCTTAACGCCCAGTATCGCGCCATCAATCGCCCCACCGATGTCCTCGCCTTTGCCGCCTTAGAACAAACATTAGCCTGGTATCCCCCCGATGAACCCGTGGATCTCGGCGATGTGATCATTTCCGTTGAAACGGCACAACGGCAGGCCAAGACCCAAGGCCATGGGCTGGATCGAGAAATCCTGTGGCTTGTGAGTCATGGTGTTTTACATCTGCTGGGCTGGGATCATCCCACCGAGGCAGAGCTTGCCCAGATGCTGGCTCAACAGGAGACCTTGATTGCATCACTCCAAAACCTGCCCGCCGTGGATGCCTCAACCCCAGGGAGTTGTTGCTAAAACAGGTCAAAGGACTTGAATGTCATGATTTTGTTGCTCAAAAACCACGGGAATCGCCCTAGGATGCTAAAACTGTGGACAGCGATCAGGAATAGGACTTCAACAATTGTCTTGGGTTCACTGGGGTACAGTTTGACGATTATCCCGCTGCCCGGTTCTGTTTCTGTTTCGTGTTCTGTGCCGCTTCCCATGAACAGCCATGACCCTCAACTCCCATCGTCCTCCCCAATGCGACGTAACCCCCGTTGTTCCCTCGCTTTACGCTGTGATGCCCCAACGTAGTTCCAACTCTCGCCCCCTGGCCTGGCAAATTGCCCCGAATTTGTGGGTGAGTTTTCGTTATGCTTGGGCGGGGGTGATCTACGCCTTCAAAACCCAGCGCAATTTTCGGATTCATACGGGAATTGCGATCGCTGCGATCGCCTTAAGTTTGGGATTACAGATTAGTCGGGTGGAAATGGCGGTGGTGGCGCTCACCTGTGCCCTTGTGATGGTGTTGGAATTGGTCAATACGGCCCTCGAATCGGTGGTGGATTTGACCGTTGAACAGAGCTATCACGAACTGGCAAAGGTGGCGAAAGATTGCGCGGCTGGAGCGGTATTAGTAGCAGCGATCGCCTCTATTTTTGTCGCCGGAGTGATTCTGTTGCCCCCCCTCTTTGCGGCGATCGCCCCCTTGTTCTGACCACGACAGTCTCGACCTTAATTTACGCTGACGAAAGGAGTACCGTTTTTGCTACTGGTTATTGATAATTACGACAGCTTCACCTACAACTTGGTGCAGTATTTGGGGGAATTAGCGAGTGAATTCCCCGTCGCGACAGATATCCGCGTCTATCGTAACGACCAAATTGATCTCGACGCGATTACTGCGATCGCCCCCGATGGCATCGTCATCTCCCCCGGCCCCGGCCGTCCCGATGACGCAGGCATTTCCGTCGCTGTCATTGAAACCCTTGGATCTCAGTTTCCCATTTTGGGTGTTTGTCTAGGGCATCAAAGCCTCGGCCAAGTCTTCGGCGGGACGGTAGTGGCTGCACCGATCTTGATGCACGGCAAAACCTCCGAAATTCACCACACCGGCCAAGGCGTTTTTCAGAACCTCCCCAATCCCTTTTCAGCCACTCGTTATCATAGCCTTGTGGTTGATCGCCAAACCCTACCGCCCACGCTCGAAGTGACCGCCTGGGTAGACGACGGTACGATCATGGGACTCCGGCATCGGGACTATCCCCACCTCGAAGGTGTACAATTTCATCCCGAAAGTGTCTTAACCCCGGTCGGAAAAAACCTCCTGCGGAATTTTCTTGCCGCTCTCCATCCTCAACCTGCAAAGAATTCATGAAGCGAAGCACCTTTCTCCGTTACCTAGGGGCCAGTACCATTACCACCCTCGGCCTGAGCCAAGTCTCAGGTTCCCCAGCCCAAGCCCAAGGCGCAGGCCTATCGATGCGCTGGTATGGCCATACCTGTGTGCTGTTTACGGGCGGGGGACAACGGGTGTTAGTGAATCCCTTTCGTGCCCTCGGTTGTACCGCTGGGTATCCCGTCCCTAATCCGGCCGTGGATTATATTCTGATGAGTAGCCGCCTTTTTGATGAGGGCGCACCCGCAGCCGATACCCCCGGAAACCCACGTATTTTGTTCCAGGCGGGGGCCTATACGGTGGGGTCAAGTCAGTTTGAAGGGATTGCGATCGCCCACGATCGCAACGGTGGCCGCCGCTTCGGCACGAATGTCGCCTGGAAATGGCAACAGGGCGGCGTGAATATCCTCCACCTCGGCGGCGCGGCAGCCCCCATTGAGTTTGAGCAACGAATTCTCATGGGACGGCCTGATATTCTCTTTGTCCCCGTTGGCGGTGGCCCCAAAGCCTACAACCCCCAAGAAGCCCAAGCCGCCATCCAAGCCCTCAACCCCAAAATTGCCGTTCCCACCCATTACCGCACCAACGCCGCCGATGCCGCCGCCTGCGACATCACAAGCCTTGATACCTTCCTAAGCCTCTATTCCCCCGATCAAATCCGTCGCTTGGGCAGTCAAACTCTCTCCCTCAGCGCGGGCAGTCTACCCAGCAGTGGAACCGCCATCTATGTGTTCCGCGACCCTGTCTAGGAGCGATCGCCCAACGCCATAATCCGCGCAGCCAAGCAATCTGCTCCCCTCCGGTGTAGGGCATCCTCAGCCGCTTGATTGCTGCGCCCTAGGGCCATGGCGATAAACTTTATCAGAAGTTTATACAAAATTTGATGGGAGCTTCATGGTAGGGGGATCAACCCCCCAGCCCCAGCCAGTATAGTGAAATTCAGTAGATGCACCCTGATAGTAAGGAGGCTCCCCAAGGGGAAGCCTCCTTTTTTTGTCTTGCCGTAGCCCCTGGTAGCCTCTGACCTTCGATCTAGGTTTCTTGCGGATCACCAAAGACCATTTGCAGCACCATGGTGGGATTGCCTTGTTCATGCCATTTATCGGCCCATGCCCGGATGACATGGTCTAAATCGGCCTTGGCGGCTTCGAGGTTTTCGGGGGGAATGTCGAGTTCTTCGAGGAGACGCATGGCGTGGGGTTTTTCCTCGGCCCAATCGCGCATCATGCGGAAAAAGCGGGCGGTATCGTCCACCATGGTGTAGGTGCGCTCTTCTGGGCCGCTGGGGGAATAGGTGGGGCGCAGGAGGGCATAGAAGGGGAGGCCCCAGGGGTTATCGACGCGCATCACCGTGCCGGAGTAGATGAGGCGGCGTTTGATATGTTCGCCGAGGGCTTCACTCATGGTCATGCGACGTTCGGCGGGGAGTTCTTCTTGCGATCGCAAATGCAAAAACTCAATCAATTCAAAAAACTGAAATGAGTTGATCAATTGCGCATTGGGTAAATCGGCGGGGAGTTTATCTTCAATGTATTGTTTTTGTTCCCCGGTGAGATTGGTTTGGACAAGGCGCGATGGGTGCGCTAACGCGGATTGCCCCGCTTCCCAGGGGTATTTTTCCAACCACACATAGGGAAATTGAATCAGATAGCGTGGTTCTTGGGAACCGAGCATCTTCAAAAGCTTCCCTTTCGTCAATGCCTGGCGGATTTCATTGACAATCACCTTCACCCGCTTCGGCTCAATGTGGTGCAAATGCCCCGTCATGCGGATGTTTTCACCCTGCTCGATGTAGGTTGTGTAGATCGCACATTTCGCGGCGGTGGCGGCGGCATCTAAAAATGCACCGTGGCGATGGCCACCCACTCGCATCGCACTAAACGCTAGATAAAACAGAATCTGATCCATCGCGCTGGGATCAAGGCTGTTGATCAAATCTTGATCGGTTGAAAGTTGGGGAGATAAGGACATGGTTAGGGAATTTCGGATGACTGCGTGTTCCAATCAAGCTCGGCATGACTCACAATAGTAACTGCCCAGCCCACTCAACTTCAGCACCCTAATGCGACGAGATGGCTATTGCGGTGTAAGGGCTAGACATTTAAGACACACTCAGAGCATCTAGAGCGAATCTTACATACCCTAAACATATCACACTGAAATTCATCCAGTTTGCCGGTATGAGCGCGAAAAAGCGGCTATAGAGGGCGATCGCAGCGATCGCCCTCTATACCCCAAAAGCCCCCACACCATCCCGAAGGATGGCAGCACCGACAGAGCAT
The DNA here is from genome assembly GCF_001890765.1 of Spirulina major PCC 6313. Taxonomy (NCBI): domain Bacteria; kingdom Bacillati; phylum Cyanobacteriota; class Cyanophyceae; order Spirulinales; family Spirulinaceae; genus Spirulina; species Spirulina major. The sequence goes on from NZ_KV878783.1 coordinate 317,347, forward strand.
ATAAAACTGACCCAGTGCCACGCACCGGATCAGTTTTATCGGGATGAGCGTGATTCTATCGTTGCGATCGCTGCAACAGCCAGAGGCAATTCTAGCGTTTGGCCAGCTTCTTCATGTCGATTTTGCGTAACCGGATCGATTGCGGTGTAATTTCCACCAACTCACCGGGGCCAATGTATTCCAACGCCCGCTCCAAATTCATCTCCACCGGCGTTTGCAGTTGCACCAATTCATCCCCACTCGCGGCGCGATGGTTGGTGAGTTGCTTCGCTTTGCAGATGTTGAGGTCGAGGTTTTGGGGGCGATTGTGCTCCCCGATGATCATGCCTTTATAAACCCGCGTGCCCGGTTCAATGAAGAACACACCGCGATCCTCCGCATTTTTCAAGGAATAGAATGTCGCCGTCCCCTCTTCAAAGGCCACGATCACACCGTTGTAACGGGTATCAACATTACCCAGAATCGGCCGATATTCAAGGAAACTATGGTTCATAATCCCTTCGCCACGGGTGAGGCGAATGAATTCACCCCGGAAACCAATCAGCCCCCGCGCCGGAATCACAAATTCCAATTGGGTGCGGCCGTTGATTCCCACTTGCATATCCTGCATTTCACCCTTGCGCTGCCCTAAGCGTTCGATGCAACTGCCCACAGCAGCTTCAGGCACATCAAGCACCAAATATTCAAACGGTTCGCAGGGTTGGCCGGAGATTTCGCGATAAATGACCTGGGGTTGAGACACTTGGAACTCGTACCCTTCGCGGCGCATGGTTTCGATCAAAATCCCCAGGTGCAATTCACCCCGACCGGAGACGGAAAATTTATCCGGGGAATCGCTTTCTTCGACACGGAGGGCGACGTTGGTTTCCAATTCGCGGTAGAGGCGATCGCGCAATTGCCGCGACGTGACAAACTTCCCTTCCTGACCCGCAAAGGGCGAATCATTAATCGAAAACGTCATCTGTAACGTCGGTTCATCAACGCTAATCAGCGGCAACGCCTGGGGATTATCCGGACAGGTAATCGTTTCGCCAATATTGGCATCGGCAAACCCCGCCACCGCCACAATATTACCGGCAGAGGCTTCGGGGATTTCCACCCGCGCCAAGCCGTTAAAGCCCAGGAGTTTAGAAATTTTGGTTTTCACAATGCTGCCATCATCTTTATAGAGGGCGGCCTGTTGTCCTGCGAAGATCGTGCCGTTGTGGATGCGACCAATCACGATCCGGCCCAAATATTCGGAATAGTCCAGGGTGGTGACTTGGAGTTGCAGGGGCTTTTCGGGATCACCAGCCGGCGGGGGAACGTGCTGCAAGATGGCATTAAACAGCGGCTCCATATCTTGGCCGTCTTCGGCTAGGGTTTCTTTGGCGTAACCGTCGAGGCCAGAGGCGTAGAGGGTGGTGAAATCACACTGATCATCGTCTGCGCCCAGTTCGACGAACAGGTCAAAGACTTTATCCACGGCGATATCAGGATCGGCGTTGGGGCGATCAATTTTGTTGACGACGACAATGGGGCGTAGGCCTTTTTCGAGGGCTTTTTTGAGGACAAAGCGGGTTTGGGGCATCGGGCCTTCGTTGGCATCGACGATCAGGATGCAGCCGTCTACCATGCCGAGAACGCGCTCGACTTCACCGCCAAAATCAGCGTGGCCGGGGGTGTCCACGATGTTGATCAGGGTTTCTTTGTAGCGGACGGCGGTGTTTTTGGAGAGGATCGTGATGCCGCGCTCCCGTTCCAAGTCGTTGGAGTCCATGACGCAGTCGGGCACATCTTCGCCTTCGCGGAAAATTCCGGATTGTTTGAGCAGGGCATCAACAAGGGTGGTTTTGCCGTGATCGACGTGGGCGATGATGGCGACGTTGCGAATAGGAAGCGACATGGTTGACCTCAAACGGGGCAAGGAAACTATAGATTTCTTAACATTCTACACTGATTCCGGTCGGGAATTTCGGAGCGGAATGGGCGGCGAGTTGGGGGATGGGGATCTTTAGGGGCGATCGCTCTCCTCTACTTCATTTTCATCCGGGCTGGGATTCTCCATTTCGTCTTTAAATCCCCGCAATGTTTTGCCGAGGGCACTGCCAAATTCAGGAATTTTTTTCGGGCCAAAAATGAGAATCCCCACCGCTGCAATCACGGCTACTTCGGGCCAACCTAAACCAAACATATTGCTTTCATCCTGACTGAACTTAATGTTTTGTAATCTCTCGGCCAGGCCGGGATCACCCCCAGTATATGCTTGATGTTGCACGCTGCTGAAGGAATGAAAACCCCATATGTCCCCGATCGCCAACCCACCCCAACTCCGCACCGAACTGCATCCCCTGATCGAACGATTGGCGAATTGCATTCTTCAGGTTTGGCATCAGGAACTTGACCTCGAACCCTATCCCCTGCCGGAGGAGTTGGGCTATGTGGAGGGCAAGCTAGAGGGGGAGCGGCTGCGCATTGAAAACCGTTGCTATCAAACCCGCTCGTTTCGCAAGCTCCATTTAGAACTGGCCAAGGTGGGGAAAAACCTCGACATTCTCCATTGTGTGATGTTTCCCAATTTAGACTACGGTTTACCGATGTTTGGCTGTGATCTGGTGGGGGGACGGGGCCAAATTAGTGCGGCGATCGTTGATCTGTCCCCCACTCAGCTTGATCGACAGTTACCCCTCGGTTATCAAACTGCATTGCATGCCTTACCTACGCCGCAGTTTTCCCAGGTGCGTGAGTTGCCGGACTGGGGAGATATTTTTTCGGAATTTTGTTTGTTTATTCGCCCGGAGGGGGAGACGGAAGAAACGGCGTTTATTGAGCGGATTGAGAGCTTTTTAACGATTCATTGTCAGCAGGCGATCGCTGCCTCACCCCTCCCCCCCGATCAAATTCACGCCAACTGGCAAGGGCAGGCAAACTACTGCACCAAACAACGCCAAAACGATAAAACCCGTCGCGTGCTCGCGGCTGCCTTTGGGGATGACTGGGCAGATTTTTACATGAATACCGTGCTGTTTGATTTACCAGATTCTCCTTAATCTATCGTCAGTCAATAGTGACAGCCCATTGTTTGTGCTGAATCCCATCGATCAGGTTCGTATTTTGTCATGGGGAAGGAGTCAAAACCCCGCTGGGGTGAATCGTGACCCGCCACCGCTCTAGAATTGTTGTGAGTTCTCCAAACCACGCATGAGCCTTGATTCGTCTCCCCCGCCCTTTTCAGCCCTACAGCACTCTATCGCTGTTCAAACACTGGTTAAGATGGCGTTTAGTCTGGTACTGGTCATTATTGTCATTTCAGGGATTAGTTATTGGCATTTGATGCGCGAACTGGATTTGGATACCCGGACTCAACTCCTGGGCTATATTGCCGAGCGTGGCCAACGAGAAGAGAGTATTTTTAACCTGGCTCAGGATAATCATGGTCTGTTGCGGGCTGAATTTCTCCGCGAGTTCTATGCCTTAGACCATCAGACTCCGGTAGCCCTCGATCGCCTTGTGTCCTGGTCGGATGGAACGGAGCGTAATGCACCAGAGGGCATTGATCCGAAGACTTTTGATACTGTTCATGAACCGACGGTGTTTGTGCAGCCGGGGGTGGAGATGACGGCGGATGTGCAGCAGCGGTTGGCCTTGGCTTGGGATTTGGTGGGGCGCTATGGGGCGGCTTGGCGCGATCGCTTTTTGAACACCTACATTTCCCTGCCCGAAGGAACGATGACGGTGCTCTGGCCCGGTGCAGCTTGGGGGATCAACGCCGATCCTCACCTCAATTTCCAAACCGAAGAATGGTTTTACTTGGGCGATCGCACCCATAATCCCCAGCGGCGCACCCTGTGGACGGGCCTGTATGCTGATCCTGTGACCCATGATTGGATGGTCTCCGCTGAAACCCCGATTGATGATGCAACCGGTCATCATGTGGCCACGATTGGCCATGACATTGTTTTAACCCAGTTAATTGATCGGGTCATTGCAGATCATCTAGACGGAGCCTATAACCTCCTGATCCGTGCCGATGGGCAAATTATCGTTGATCCTGATTTAACCGACCAGATTCAAGCCGCTGACGGACGCTTAACCGTGCAAACCGCCGAAGATGCACACTTATCACGCCTGTTTGCCCTTATTCAACAAATGTCCGGCAAATATCGCGTGATCTACAGTGCTGAGGATCAAGAATATTTAGCGATCGCCCATCTTGCCGGGATCAATTGGGACTTAGTCACGGTCTATCCCGCAACCCTCATCCACCGCCAAGCCCTCCATACAACCTGGTTTCTCGTGGGTTTAGGCTTGGTCGCCCTCGGTCTAGAATGCCTCTTGCTCTTCACCATCCTGCAATACAATATCGAACGCCCGCTCTACTCTCTCCTCGGTGCCACACAACAAGTCACCCAGGGCAAATTCACAGTGTCTCTCGATACCGAGCGACCGGATGAATGGGGTCAATTAGCGATCGCCTTCACCCAAATGACCCACCAACTCCAAACCGCCTTCACCGCCCTAGAACAAAAAGTGGTGGAACAGGAACAGGCCCAAGCCATCATCCTCGAAAAAAGTCACGCCCTAGAAGCGGCTTTTCAAGAACTGCAACAGATGCAACTGCAAACTGTTCAGAGCGAAAAAATGTCAGCATTGGGTAATTTAGTCGCGGGTATAGCCCATGAAATTAATAATCCGGTGGGGTTTTTAAAAGGCAATCTTAAACCAGCCCAAGACTATGTTCAGGACTTACTGGATTTAATTGATCTCTATGCCCTCAAACTGCCTGTCCCCGATGCGGACATTGAGGACAAAATCGACGAGATTGATCTCGAATTTGTGCGAAGTGATCTCCTGCAACTCCTCAACTCAATGCATCTCGGCGTGGAACGTATCCAGATGATTAGTCATAGTCTGCGAATTTTTTCCCGTGAAGATCAAGAATATAAAATTGCCTTTGACATTCATCAGGGTCTGGATAGTACGGTATTGATTTTAAAACACCGGACCAAGGCGAACGAACTGCGCCCCACGATTGAAGTCGAAAAACACTACGGTCAGATCCCGGAAATTCAATGCTTTTCAGGACAATTAAACCAAGTGTTTATGAATATTCTCGCCAATGCCATTGATGCTCTTGAAGAATCCAATCAGGGCAAAACCTATCGAGAGATTGACCAGAACCGGAATCGGATTACGATTCAAACCGCTGTGGTGGCCGAACAGGTGCAGATCCAGATTCACGATAATGGCTGTGGCATGCCATCGGAGACCGTAAACCGCATTTTTGAGCAGGGATTTACCACCAAAGCGGTGGGCAAAGGGACGGGCTTAGGGATGGCGATCGCCCATCAGATCATCACAGAAAAACACGGCGGTGCGATCGCCTGCACCTCAACGCTTAATGTGGGAACGACGTTCACGATCACCCTGCCATTGATTCCCTAAATTCAAAATCTAGCCATCAACAATTCAGCCATCAAAAAAGGAGTGCGATCGCACTCCTTTTTTCGCAAGTCATCATGAACAGTCTGGCTCAATCATTCACGCGACTAGACTTCGTAGGGAGCTTGGCCAGAGAATTTGATCGTCACTGGTTCAGGATTGCTGCCAATGTTGCGATCTTTTTTCCCGGCAAACTCGCGGCCTTCATTCACTTTTTCAGGGAACACGCCATCTGCGGGATGCAGATATTGAGTTTCCCCGTTGGGAAAGACGCGGTAGATTTTAAACTCTTCCAGTTTGGGCTTGAACTTGGTGCGTAGTTGCGTGCCTAGGGCAAGGCATTGCTCCTTACGGGCAAAGTACAAGAGGTTTTCGCCTTCGTGCATGATGGCAGCGCCACCCGTCGGCATTTCAAACACTTGCTCTTTGTCGCTTGTCCAGGTGATCGCGTACTTCTCTTCCGTTTCCGCTTTCGTCAACAAGCCGCCTGTGCTGCCACCAAACTTGGGAGTTTGTCCAGAAAGTGCTTCTGTCATAAACGTCTCTCTAAACGATGTGATGTTTAGTCGAATGCTATCACTGTGGGTGAAATTCACCGGGGTATTTGTCAAGAACTGTAACAGTTCGTGAGAAAGTCGTCTTGAAAACGGGGCTTGGGGTTGGGGAGGCGCGGGGAGGGGAGCGATCGCACCTCCAGTTCCATCGGGCAAAGATAGCCCCAATAAACGCTAGGGCGTGGGTTTTCCTGCCATTGCACCGCAAATATTAAATTATATTTCAGCATTTCCGTGACTCCCATGCAGATTTGAGCGATCGTGATACCGTCTAGAAGTGTTGACCCAGTGTCATTCTTTTATTTGGAGGACGTTTATTTTGATGACCCCTGCATCTCTTCCTGAAACCGAAGTCTGTCGCGAAGATATCTGTGAGTATGTTGCCCAACTTCAGCTTCACATGACGTTGCAAGCCCGTAATTTAGTCCCATCCTTAACCCAATCTCCTCAACATCAGGACAGTCGCAGTCAACTGCTCCACGACACCCAAGTCCAAATCGAAAAATTTGCCTCGCGTCAATGGCTCTAGGGTTCACGCTCTCCACTCCCTGAACCAGTTTTGCCCGTAGTTTTTTTGAACGTTAAGTGGCGTTGTGCCACGATCCCGCATCCCACGGCAGCCTGTCGGTGGGTTGTTTCTTTGGTGGGGTATCCTCATTGTTGTGTTAACCGGAGTTTGACGATCCGCTGATGTCTGTGACGAGTTTACGCAATACCCTCTATAACCTTGATGGTGCGAGTTATGGCGCGTATAAATCCCTGAAGGGTCGCTACGAGTTGGATGATTTTACCCTCTCGATTGATCATGTTCAGGGCGATCCCTTCGCCGCACCGAGTCGGGTGCATGTGGAAGTGCCCCAAGCGATCGCCCAATTCCCCCCCCACTTGTTTAACCATCCATCCCGTGAAATTGCCCTGCGGGACTATCTGCTGCGGCGATTTGCGCGGGTGGCGGCGGATTTGAGCGGACGGCGGGGTAGTGGGAAAAGTGGCGCAATTGAAATTCTCTCGGTGGGGCAAGAGGTGCTAGAGCAAACGGCGGTCTGGGTGGATGCGCAGCGGGTGGAGGCTCGGTTTACGGTGGGACTGCCGGCCCAGGGGCGACGGATTTTGGGGCGACAGGCGGCGGCGTTACTCTGTGAAGATGTGCCGGAACTTGTGGCGCGATCGCTCCTCGCCCCATCCCTCGATCTCACGGCTGTACAGCGCCATGTCGAAACGGTTGAAGATGCCGACGCACTGCGGGGCCAACTGGCAGCGCGGGGCTTGATCGCCTTTGTGGCCAATGGGTCAATTTTGCCGCGCCGCAGTGGGGTGGATGCGCGACCTTTGGGCCAAGAGGCGATCGCTTTTCAATCCCCCTCAGAGCTTGAATATGAACTCATCACCCCCAACCGCGGCCCAATCCGAGGCATGGGCATCCCCCAGGGCATCACCGTGATCGTCGGCGGCGGTTATCACGGCAAATCAACCCTGTTAAAGGCGGTGGAATTGGGGGTCTATAACCATATTCCGGGGGATGGGCGGGATTATGTGGTTAGCGATCCGGCGGCGGTGAAGATCCGCGCCGAGGATGGGCGATCGATCGTGGGGGTGAATATTTCGCCGTTTATTAACCATCTGCCCCAAGGCCGCTCGACGCGCCATTTTTCCACCCCCAACGCCAGCGGCAGCACCTCCCAAGCGGCCAATATTATCGAAGCCCTCGAAGCGGGGGCGCAGGTGTTGCTGATTGATGAAGATACGGCGGCGACGAATTTTATGATTCGCGATCGCCGTATGCAGCAACTGATCGCCAAAGCCAACGAACCGATCACGCCCTTGATCGATAAGATTCGCCAACTCTGGACAGAGCAAGGGGTATCGAGCCTGTTGGTGATGGGGGGGAGCGGCGACTATTTTGATGTGGCGGATCGGGTGATTGCCTTGGATAATTTTGTGCCCCAGGATGTGACGGCACAGGCCCACGCGATCGCCCAAGCCCACCCCACCGATCGCCAACCCGAAGGCGGGGCCAATTTTGGCGAACTCACCCCCCGGATTCCGATCCCCAGCAGTCTTGATCCCAGCCGGGGTAAGCACGATGTGAAAGTGCGCGTCCGAGATCTGGATGCGATCGCCTTTGGCAGCGACGATATTGATCTGAGCGCGGTAGAACAACTGGTGAATCCGGGGCAACTGCGTGCGATCGCCGCCGCCCTCGTGGAGGCCAAATCCTCCGCCCTCAATGGTCATACCCCGATCCCCACCATCCTTGATACGATCATGACCCAGATTCACGCCACCAGCCTCGACAGCCTCACCCCCAAACCGCTGGGGGATTCCGTCGCCTTTCGTCGCTTTGAACTTGCCGCCGCCCTCAACCGTCTCCGCAGTCTCCGCGTCCAACCCTAAACCCGACGATTTTTGGGTCATCTCAGCTACACCTGAGCCTAGAATCGCCAAATCACACTGAAATAGAAGCCATCATCCTGGGCATTCTCGCCGCGATCATCGAGATTCACAAGGGGAAAACCATAGTCAACGCGGACGGTGAAGTCGGGGTAGGGATTCCAAATCAGCCCACTGCCGATGCCAGCGATAAAACGCTCGGCGGCGAGGGAGTTGGGGTTATTTTTGGCATTCCAGACCCAGCCCAGATCGAGAAATGGGGCGAGGACAAGGGTGGCACTCCCAGCTTCATCTCGCACAAGAGTCAGCCGATTCTCAGCGGAGAAACGCACCCCATTATCCCCCGCTCGCACGTTTTGCCGAAAGCCCCGCACCGATTGCCCGCCGCCAATCACGAACTGCTGCGACGGCAGGAGAGGGGATAGGGCGTATTGAAGATCTGCCGACAGAATGAGGAAGTTGTTTTCGTTGAGGACTTGGGCGCGTTGGACTTGGCCGAGCCAACTGAGGAATTGCCCGTCGGGGATGGAGCCGCTGTTGCTGGTGGCATCAAGAAGATCGAGGCCGAGGCTGAATTGCGATCGCAACGCCCACGCCCCCCGCGCATCCCGTCGAATATAGTCTTGCCCAAACTTCAACACCGTCGTTGTCGTGCTGCCGTCCGCCTCCGGGCCAAATCCAAAGGGAGTCGGCCCCGCAAAGGTAAAGGTTTGACCCGTTTGATAGGTCAACCCCATTGACAGGGCAAACTCTTCGCGGGGTGTACGTTGCAGAGGTTGGCGATAACTGATTTCGTAGAGTTCAGAATTACCGCGAATATCTAAAATATTGAACGGCTCCTGCACCACATTATTACGGTTAAACGAGGCCCGCAATTGCAGCATGCCATCCAGCGCATTGAAGGGATACCGATAACTCAGATCAAAGGTATCGGAACCGCCTCTCGTGGTACGCTTCATGCCGCCGCTCAGTTCATCCCCCGCCCCCGTCAGGTTTTGATAGCTGAGATTCACCCCCATCCGCTCTGACCCCACACTCGGCGGTGAATAGTTATCCACCGTCGCTGCCCCCCGGAATTGCCGCGCTTCGGTCACCCGCACCACGAGAATACTTTTCGCGGGTTCGGTGCCACTGCGGAGACTCGCTTCAATATTTTCGATCAGGGGATCGGTGCGCAACAGTCGGAGTTGATCTTCTAAGCGGCCCGTGTTGAGGGGAGTACGAGCGCCTAACGCCACCCGTTTCTTAATGTAGCCAGGTTTGAGGTTGGTGGTTCCTTCCACTTCAATATCTTGAATTCCCCCTTCGAGGACGTTGATCTCAATCGTGCCGGTGTTCAAACTTTCAGGGCTGAGGATGGCGCGGGAGGTAATGTAGCCGTCGGATAGGTAGCGTTCGGTCACAAGGTCAGCGAGCCGTTGTAGGGAGGCTTCGCTGACACGTTGGCCGATGAAGGGCGCAAACTCGGCTTGAAAATCTTCAAGGCTAAATAGGCTGCTGCCCGTGATTTGGATGCGATCGACACGGATGGGACCGGGTTCGGGGGCGAGGGGATTGGTGGGGGGGGCGGTGGGGGGCGTTTCGATGGAGTTGCGATCGCTCCCCTCCAACGGCTGCGGCGGGGCTTCATTGGGCTGCAAAAAACGCTCATCATTGGACTCTGGAATTTGGGCAATCAGGGCAGGGAAAGACGTGGCTTGTAATGATGTCGCCTCGCTAGTCGGGCAGAGCAAAGTCGTAAGACAGGCTGTTCCCCAAAAAACAAGACTGTACTGTGGCTGCTGAACCATAATAAATTCCCTTAATTGTCATCACCATGTTGCTCTCACCCACGATCGCGCTCGGAGTGCAAGACTTCCTCTCGCCCCCAATCATAGGTGCTTTTACGGAAAAGCCCGCCCGCCGGGCTGAACTTTTTCCATTAACGTTGGGGTGTCTGGATTGGAACTGAGTTGAATGAGATAGGGATGATAGCGATCTTTGCGATAGGAGCCGACCCACACCTCATACTGACCGGCTAACCACGCTCCAGAAATGGCGGGATTGCGCCCCGCGTAGTCATCATTACACCACAGGCCACCAGGGCCGCGCACCAGGAGGGTCGTATCTTCGGGGCTGGCGACTTCAAGGCTAAGAAAGTCGAAAAAATCACGCAACACCACCACATGATCCGGCTCACTATCAATAAAACCGGCGCAGGTTCCCGTTTGGGTGCTGTCCTGGGCGGTGACGGTGCGCACTGCCAAGGCTCCCCCGCTAATGCCTCGGATGATCACACTTTCGGGCCCGGATTGACTGAGTTGAATATCTTCAAAAATGGTTTCGCTGCTCTGAATTTGTGCCTCACTGGGGAGTGAGAGACTATGGGGGATCAGGGTCAGCAGGGCAAGGATTAAGGTTGAGCGCAACATGGGTTAAGAGTCCCTAATATCATCATCAAAACGGCTTTTTGGGCAGATTGTTCCCCACTGTACCCTGATTGTTGGGTTTGTTCCGGTGATTTGGGGGATCGCACCCCCATCATCCCAGACCCTTGAAATGCCCTCACGTTTCCCCGACAAAAAAGGCGGGTCGCCCCGCCTGCTTTGGTTTAACGTTTTTCTCCGTAGTGCGAGCTTCTAGCTCGCTGCCCTGAATCAGGGGAATCACACCCAGGCTAGGTCAACAGTTGCACGTTATGTCTCAGCAGTAGCCAGCGGGGGAGGTGCGATCGCTTACAATGCCGCCATCACCGTCCGGGCGGCAGCTAGGGTTTCTTCCACTTCCGCATCCCCATGGGCCAGGGAGGTAAAGCCCGCCTCAAACTGCGACGGTGCCAGGTAAACCCCCTGCTCCAACATGCCCCGATGGAACCGGGCAAACTTCGCCGCATCCGACTTTTTCGCATCCTCGTAGTTATGCACCGGATCAGCTTGAAAGAACATCCCGAACATGCCGCTAATATTGCCCCCATAGGCCGCATGTCCTGTTTCCTTGGCAATGTCCAACAAGCCCGTGATCAGCGTATTCGTCACCCGTTCGAGGTGTTCATAGCTGCCGGGTTTTTGCAGCAATTCCAGGGTTTTAATCCCCGCCGTCATCGCCAAGGGATTCCCCGATAATGTCCCGGCTTGGTACATCGGCCCCGCCGGAGCCACCATCGCCATAATATCCTTACGACCGCCGTAGGCCCCCACGGGCAACCCACCGCCGATCACCTTACCCAACGTCGTCAAATCCGGGGTCACGCCGAATTTTGCCTGCACGCCACCGTAGGCAATCCGGAACCCGGTCATCACTTCATCAAAGACCAAAAGGGCCCCGTTTTCCTCCGTCAAGAGTCGCAGCCCTTCGAGGAAGCCCGCATCGGGGGGAATGAAGCCCGAATTACCCACAATGGGTTCCAGGATCACCCCCGCCACTTCGCCGGGATTTTCCGCAAAGAGGGCTTTGACGGCTTCGAGGTCGTTGTAGGGGGCGGTGAGGGTGGCGGCGGCGGTGCTTTTCGGCACACCGGGGGAGTCGGGCAGGCCGAGGGTGGCAACCCCTGACCCTGCCTTCACCAAGAACATATCGGCGTGACCGTGGTAGCAGCCCTCAAACTTGATGATTTTTTCCCGACCGGTAAAGGCCCGCATCAGGCGCAGAACGGACATACAGGCTTCCGTCCCGGAGTTGACAAACCGCACCAGTTCAATGCTGGGGACGGCATCAATGACCATTTCCGCCAACACATTTTCTAAGATGCAGGGCGCACCGAAGCTCGTGCCTTTGAGTAAAGCGTCTTGGAGGGCGGCGATCACCTCAGGATGGGCGTGGCCACAGATGGCGGGCCCCCAGGTGCCGACGTAGTCAATATATTCGTTGCCGTCTACGTCCCAAACGCGAGCGCCATTGACGCGATCGAAAACGATGGGCTGACCGCCGACGGATTTAAAGGCCCGCACGGGGGAACTTACGCCGCCTGGCATGAGTTTTTGGGCAGCGGCAAAAATTTCTTCGGATTTTGTGGTGTTCAAACTCGACGTTACAACCAAAATGCTCTCCTTTGTCCTTGCACAATCACAACTGGAATGACTCGTTTTGATCTCACGCAACCCATTGGGCGACCGTTGCGGTGGTTGGGGGTGGGGTGAGATGGTATGGCCAGTTTCTATCCTATCGGCCTTGGCGGGGCGAAAATGTGGAGAAACGTTAAGGAAGAGGGGCGATCGCCCCTGAACCCCGCCCCCCAAGGGCAGCCCAAAAACAGGTTAGGATAGGTTTTCGGTGAATATAGGGACCAATGAGTGACGGGTTAGCATTACATACCACCACGGGCGAGTTGGGGCTAGCGGCGATCGCATCCTCAGAACCAATGCGATCGCAGGTGTGGGACTTGGGGCGATCGCTCTCCACGGAACTCCACAGCTATCTCGCCGCCTTCCTCACTCCCCTCGCCTGGACAGACCTCGACTTTCTCGCCGTCGCCAAAGGCCCCGGCGGCTTCACCGGCACGCGGATCGGTGTCGTTACTGCCCGCACCCTCGCCCAACAGTTAGACCTGCCCCTCTTTGCCATCTCCACCCTGGCCGCCGTGGCCTGGCAACAATTCACCGCTGACGCTGTGGCAACGGCGACCTATGCGATCGCCTATCCCGCCCGCCGAGGCGAACTTTTCGGCGGCATCTACACCCTTACCACCCACGGCATCGACCCCACCCAATCCCAACCCGATGCCATCTACACCCCGGAGCAGTGGGCCGACACCCGCGCCACCCTGCCGCCCCACACCGTTATCCAGGCTCCGGACTCCCTCGCCGCCTCCGTTGCCCCCCTCCTTGACCTCGCTGCCCGTCGCTATGCGGAGGGCGATCGCCCCCATTGGTCTGCCGCCCTTCCCTTCTACGGCCAACATCCCGTCACCCTGTGAACGAATCACCCCGGCATGGGATAGCGCCTTGGCAGATCCCCGGTGGATTCGTTCGTAGCCTGAGTGCGGTTTTTGTAATGATTCGCTTGTTTGGATAAGTCACGATGGACATGATCACAGTTGAACAATTGAGTAAGGTGTATCCCGTTGCGGTCAAAGAGCCGGGATTACGGGGGACATTGCAGCATTTTTTCCAGCGGAACTATCGCCAAATCAAAGCGGTGGATAATGTGTCCTTTAGCCTGCAACCGGGGGAAATGGTGGGATTTTTGGGGGCCAATGGAGCCGGAAAAACCACAACATTGAAAATGTTAACGGGGTTGATTCATCCCTCGGCGGGAACGGTGCGAGTGGCGGACTATGTACCCTTTCGCCGTCAGCCGCAATTTTTGCGCAAGATTAGCCTGGTGATGGGGCAAAAGCAGCAATTGTTGTGGGATTTACCGGCGTTGGATTCGTTGCGGATTAATGCGGCGGTGTATGAATTGTCGGAACGGGAGTTTACCCAACGGTTGGGAGAGTTGAGCGAGATGCTGAACTTGGGGGGCAAGTTGACGCAGCCGATGCGCAAAATGTCCTTGGGGGAACGGATGAAGGCGGAATTGTTGGCGGCGTTGCTTCACCATCCTCAAGTTTTGTTTTTAGATGAGCCGACCTTGGGGCTGGATGTGAATGCCCAGGCGGCGGTGCGGGAGTTTCTCCAGCTTTACAACGATCGCTACGGGGCGACGGTGCTGCTGACCAGTCACTACATGGCGGATATTACGGCACTGTGCGATCGCGTCCTCCTCATCCATCAAGGGGGGTTAATTTATGACGGCAGCCTCAAGGGTTTACTCGAACGATTTGCCCCCTATCGTGAAGTGCGGTTGCAATTGGCGGCAACGCTAGAGGCCGAGCAACTCGCCGCCTATGGGGAATTGGAGTCCCTCGATGGGCGGGATGTGCGGCTTTTGGTACGGCGGGAAGCGTTGACGCAAACGGTGGGGCAATTGCTGGCCCAGTTGCCGATCGCAGACTTGAGCATTACCGACCCTCCCATTGAAGAGGTGATCGGGCGGTTATTTGCGGCGGGGACGGTGGCCTAAGGGCGGAAAAGCGTTGCTAAGCTGGCGTAGATTGCGTTAAAACGGGCGATCGATGGCCCACAATCCGGTTTAAAATTTGGGCTAAATTGTTCGTGCCCTGCTGTTTGCTTGGCTTGCTGTGTTGTATCAGGATTGATCCCATGCTCAACGTCCCTATCCCCTCCGTCGTGTCCCCTGTTCTGCGCCGTGGCTCATATTTCCAGTGGCAACGGTGGCTAGTGAGGAATTGCCTGTGGGGGACGGTGGCTGTGATGGTGGGGGCGATCGCTCCCCTACCCCTCCTCGCTTCGCCCCATCGAGTCGAGGCAACGGTGATCAGTCCCGCCAAGCTGACCCAAACGAAAATCATTTTGAAAAAGGGCGATCGTGGCGATGCCGTGCGTCAACTCCAAACCCAACTGCGTCAAGTGGGGTCTTATAACGGGCCGATCACGGGCTTTTTTGGTGACCAGACCGAAACAGCAGTGCGGCATTTTCAGCGATCGCGCAACCTCAACGCCGACGGCATTGCCGGCCAAAGTACCCTCGACGCTCTGGCCGCTGTGATTGCCGCCCGCAATCGGCAACCGCAATTTCAACCCTTTGGCCAAGGGGCAAAAGGCGATCGCGTCCGACAAGTTCAATTGCGTCTGCAACTGTTGGATTACCTCCCACGCAACGCCAACGGCAACTTTGATCGCACCACCACCGAAGCCCTGGCCCGCTTCCAACGGTCTCGCGGCCTGGCCGGAGATGGTGTCGTTGGTCAACAAACCTGGACGGTCTTACAAAATGCCATTACCCAAGCTCAAATTCGTGATATGCAAGAACGTCTCCGGGGCGCAGGCTTTTACCGAGGCTCCATTGACGGTCTCCTCGGCACAACCACGCAACGCGCCATCGAAGCCGCCAAACGGGTCTACGGGGTGAGTGCTGCCGCCGTCCTACGAGGTAGCTATTAATAACCTAATCACCTGATTTCTCTCTCCCTCACCCCAAGCCCACCATGACCCCCCCAGCCCCCGCCTTTCTTCTCATCCAGGCCAAAATTAGCGATCGCACCCAGTTCAGCCACTACGCCGCCGCCGTTTCAGCGTTGGTCGTCGTCATGGGGGGCCAATACCGGGTTTTAGGGGGTGAGCAAACCTGTCTCGAAGGGGAAACCGCCCCCGGCGGGCGGGTGGTCATTTCTGAATGGCCATCGCGGGCCGCCGCCTTAGCCTTTTGGCAGTCACCGGACTATGCCGCCCTCAAACCCCTGCGGGCGGGCGCGGCGGACGTGACGGTGCAACTTCTCGATGGATTGCCGTTGACTCTACCTAAAGACTGAGCACAATTACTCAACCCCACGACATAATAAACCTGACCATGCTTCACGGTGCGAAAGAGTTTATGCGAGGTTTAATGATCGGCAAATTACAACGGTGGATCAGTCTTTTTCTGCTGACTGTGGTCGGGGTGATGGGGGTTGCGATCGCCACTCCCGCCCAGATTAACGGCTTTGATTTTTCCATTGAAGAAATCAACAGCCGCCCCAGCATCCCCACGGTGGCCATCGGCACCTTGGAAATTGCTCCGGTTTTTCTCGATGGGTATCCAGTCTTGCGGGTGGCCACCGAAACCCTCGGCCCCAACGCCCAACGATCCGGCGAGGCGGCGCTGCGATCGCAGCAAATCGGTCAACGGCTACAGCGCATCCTCGAAAGCATGACCGACTATGGTCAAAGCGACCTCCAAGGCGTGACCAATCTCAAGGAAAAAAAACAGCAACTAGCGGAGCAACTCGTTCTCACGTCCCATAGCGTTAATGACTCAGCCTCGGTGATCAAAGCCACGTTCCCCCAGGACACCGCCCCCCAAATCATGATCACCATTACCGCTGCCGATGCCCTCTATTCCCGCTCCACCTTGGATGATCTCGCCAATCAACTTTCCGACAAAATTCACCGCGTCCTCCTCGAAGCCTGGGAAAAACGTCAGCCCACCGTTCTTATAGAAGCTGGGCTGAAAGCGTTGCTCCTCCTGGGGCTGACCATTTTTACCAGCTTTGTGTTTGCCCTCTGGCAACGTCGTTTAATGCTGCAACGGCGACGGCTGCGATCGCACCCCGGCCCCGACCTTGAACTGGATTACGATGCCAGCGAAACCGTCAACGCCCTTGACCTCCTCAAACTGCAACTCAGCCGCTTTGCCTCCCAACGAGACTACAGCGTCAACGCCTTCCTGCGGCGCAGCGTCTTTTGGGGACAAATCATGCTCTGGGTCATCAGTATCGGGCTGCTGAGCCGTTCGTTCTACTTCACCCGCCCCTTTGCCAACTGGTTACTCGGCGTTTGGCCCAAGGAATGGCTCCTCAGCCTCGGCCGCAGCGGCGTTTTAGGCACACCGTTATTCCTCCTGCTCATTTTCCTCGCCGTCAGCCTCCTGGATCGATTCATCGATCTGATCATCGATCGCCTCGCCCGGCAATGGCTAGAAGCCCAAACCGAAACGATCCAAGCCTCCCATCGCTTTTCTCTGCGGGTTCCCACCCTCGTTTCCGCCGCCAAAGGGGTCAGCACCGTCATCGCCTACGCCCTCTTTATCCTCATCGCCCTCCAGCAATTTCGCGCCATCAGCACCCCCATCGCCACCTTTTTGGGGATCATCACCTTTGCCATCTCCCTGGGCGCTCAGAACTTCATTAAAGACGTGATTAATGGGGTCTTACTGCTGCTCGAAGACCAATATGCCGTCGGGGATGTGATTGCAATCAACAATCAGGTCGATGGACTGGTGGAATATGTCAACCTGCGCATCACTCAACTGCGCAACCTTGACGGTGAACTGATCACCATCCCCAACGGGACGATTAGCATTGTCCGGAACATGACGAGCAGTTGGTCTCAGGCTAAACTCGCGGTGACCGTCAGCCATGATACGGCGGTGGATCACGCCATTACCGTGATGGAACAGGTGGCCCAGGAGTTATACACCGATCCTGAATGGCAAACGCAAGTGATGGAACAGCCCGTGATGCTGGGGGTGGATAAACTCGATGCCGACGGTTGCCAAATTCTCATGCTCTTGAAAACCCAACCGATGCGCCATTGGGATGTGGCGCGGGAATATCGCCGTCGCCTGAAATCTGCCTTTGAACGCGAAGCGATCGCCCTAGGGATGCCCCGCCAACGCATTTTTGTAGACTCCAGCCCCCGCGATGCCCATCGCCACGATGCGATCCGGATTGGGGAGGTGCGATCGCCCCATATCACACAAAACAGCCACCCGTAGGCGGCCGTTTATCCGTTGGTCATTCAAGAGGTGCGATCGTCGATCATGAACGATGAAATCAGCAGCAACAACAGAACAGTCCTTAGACCTTCGCCGCCACCTTATCCGCCCCGCTCGTCAAGCGTTCATACTTATCCCGCATCTTCAGACCCACCAACACCTGGAACAAGCCTGTACCATTATCCGACCCCGGATAGTCCTTATGCTTCAGCACCAACTCCGTCATCTCGCCGTAATAGCGCGTCGAAGTGCTGCTCAGGTGGCTCTCAATGTAGATCATCTCTTCGAGATTATCGAATTGGCCATCCACTTCAAGGATCGAGACTTCATGCCCCATGTAGGCATCGGGCCCGTAGTACATCTTGATACCAGGATAGGTGCAGGTCAGCTTCCGACCACAGGGCCGCCAATCAATCGTAGACCCCTCATCAAAGAGATAAACCGGCTCAAAATGCTCAACTTGGTCTTTCTGGATCAAGCGAACCCGCAGATACTTCCCTTCCTTATCTTCCACCAACTGCGTCGGCAAGACCTGAATCACCACATCCGCAAATTCTTTTTGGGGTTCGATGTAAGCCGAAAAATCTGGTTTCCGAGCATTAATCGAGGCCAAAACGTCTTCGTAGGTGTGACCCCGTTCTGCCATGTCCCGTTGGATTTTCCATCTGATTTTGACCTCATCACTGATGTCTAAATAGACGCTGAAATCTAACAGACTCCGCACTCGTTCATCGAACAAGGGGTGCAAGCCTTCAATCACCACTACCTTATTGGGATTAATGCGTTCGGGAGGATCGAGCTCCCCGGTTTCATGGTTGTAAATCGGCTTATCAATGGGATTCCCTTCCTTCAAGGCTTTGATCTGCTCATACATCAGATCAAAGTTGTTTGCTTTGGGGTTCAGTGCTGTTACGCCGGCTGCTTTTCTTCCCTTCCGATCCAGACTGTGATAGTCATCGAGACAAATCACCGTCATGAATTCTTCCCCAAACAAGTCTATAAGGCGGCGGAGAAATGTAGATTTTCCGCAGCCTGAGTCACCAGCAACTCCAATAAGAACAACACGGTCTGATTGCGCGATCATACCTTTCCTCTTTACAAAACTGATTTCTAAAAAGTAGCTTAGGCAAGCGTGACATCCTCCACTGGACGCAGGTTACGATGCAGTATGGTTTAGGCCTCTGAAAGATCGGGATTTTGTCCAATAAACCAAGATCTAACACCCTAGTTTAGGTGAGATGGGTTGATCCATATTGGTCGGTACTGATCTCAATCCTGACCAGACTGGAACAGTTCAGAGGATCATAAACCAATGGGGTGAATCGCACCTTATGCTGATCGTTAACGTTCAGGAAAGACGACAATTGTGCCGAGTGCCTAGTAAGTATTTAATACTAGAGATGTACGCCCGATTGTATCAGAACCGGAAATCTCCTACAAGACTCCGACAGCCCTAACCACTGCCTGCCCAGTACCTATGCTACGGCAGGCTGGGCGTTTTTGCTGAAGAAAACCTAAAAAAGATAGGTTCGCTACAGTCTCCCCTGGGTGGGATTGTTAAGTTAGGCGTGCGATCGCATCTAACTCCCGCGTCCAAACCGTTGCCCGCTCTCCAAGCCACCCATTGAAGCTGTCCTTAATCCGGCTAAAGCGTTACGTACCACACAATGCTAGGCTTGATATCGAGGCAAAAAGTGCTCTACTGCGCACCACTTTATCTGGATAGATAAGAGGGTTTGACTTGAATCGCAGTATGTAAAGCTCCGTTTTGCTGAGAGAATAGCACCTTTAAATTGAAGTTTTGGAGATTGGCAGCGTATGTACGGACAAAGTTCTACTTTGGCTCAGAATACTGAGTCTGGGAGTCGGATGTTTATTTATGAGGTTGTCGGTCTACGCCAGAACAATCAGACGGATAGGCTGAACTACTCCCTCCGTCGCAGTGGCAGTACGTTTGTTACGGTTCCTTACAGCCGGATGAACGAAGAGATGCAGCGAATCCTGCGCTTAGGCGGCAAAATCGTCAGCATCAAACCCCTGAGTGGCGAACCCCCGACGCAACCGGCAGGAACGACAACCTCAGTACCATCCTCGGACGATACTGTGAGCCAAACCATGATTGTTCATCCCAAACCCACTGACAATAAAATTCCCGTTAACATCTACAAGCCTAAAACCCCCTTCACGGGGAAATGCTTGGACAACTACGAACTCGTCCGAGAAGGGGGGACGGGGACTGTGCGCCATCTGACCTTTGATCTATCCGGGGGTGATCTTCACTACCTCGAAGGGCAAAGTATTGGGATTATCCCGCCGGGAACCGATGACAACGGCAAGCCCCACAAATTGCGTTTATATTCGATCGCCTCGACCCGTCATGGCGATCGCGAAGACAACAAAACAGTGTCCCTCTGTGTGCGTCAGCTTGAATATCAGCACCCCGAAACCAACGAAACCGTCTATGGGGTTTGTTCGAGCTACCTCTGTGGCCTTGAAACCGGTGCTGATGTCACCATCACCGGGCCCGTTGGGAAAGAAATGCTGCTCCCCGATGACGAAGATGCCACCGTGGTGATGTTAGCCACCGGCACGGGGATTGCACCGTTCCGCGCTTTCCTGTGGCGGATGTTCAAAGAAAAGCACGAAGGGTATCAGTTCAAAGGGTTGGCCTGGTTAATCTTTGGCATTCCCTACAGTGCCAATATTTTGTATCAAGAAGAACTCGAAAAACTGGCGGCTGAATTCCCGGATAACTTCCGGCTTACCTATGCGATTAGCCGGGAACAACAGAACGAAGATGGCAGCAAAATGTATGTTCAAAGCCGCGTCAGTGAATATGCCGACGAACTGTTTGAAATGATCCAGAAGCCCAAAACCCATGTCTATATGTGTGGGTTGAAAGGCATGGAGCCGCCGATTTCGGAAACCTTTACCCAAGAGGCCGAAAAGCGTGATATGCATTGGGATGACCTCCGCAAGCAGATGAAGAAAGAGCATCGCTGGCATGTGGAAGTCTACTAAACGACGGGTCTGCTAGCGATCGCGCTCACCCCTGACATGAAAAAAACAAGGAGTCTTGACCCCTTGTTTTTTCATGTTTGAGCGCCTTGATGCTCCCCGTCTAATGATGTCGGGTGGGTGGATCACGTTGAGCGTTGAGCGTTTGTTTTGACGTGCAAAAGATGGGACAGGGGGGATAAATCCACAGACCCCCGATAGATACTGCTTGCAAGCTGGTAATTTTCCAAAACCTGAATCAGCCAGGCGACATCCTGCGGCGGGAAGGTTTGATAGTGGAGAAAAAGGCGGGTCAGGCGTTTTTCCAGTTCCGGGACAAGGGGGGGCGAGAGGAGAGTGAGTTTCATCAGCATACCGATGGTGTAGGTGGCCCCCAGGTTGGCGACGGCTTCGATGAAGCGATAGTGATCGGGGTTATTGTCTTTTTCGATCATCAACAGTCCTAAGAGTTTGGTGGCCGTGCGGAGGCTTAGGGATTCGTCGGGGCGACGCTGATCGTAGCGCGGCAAAATGTTGTGGAGATAGGTTTGGAGTTGATTACTCATTGGGTAGGGACTTGAGGAGGGGAGGGAGTGGATGAGGTATTGATGGAGTTGGGCTTTGAAGGAGGCGTAGGAGGAAAAGTGACTAATGCCAAATCGGAGCCGCTGGGCGAGTTCTTTGCTGGTTTCCCGGCCGGGTCGTTTGTCCCAAAAATGGCGGAGGGCGGTGGCGAGTTCGCGATCGCTCAATAACGTCGGATTTTTCTCCCGCCGAATCACCCGCCCCGCTCCCTGGCTCAATTGTCGAGCGCGGGCAATATCGGCTAACCGGGCTTGATAGGTGACAAAGCGGTTGAGCTGAAACTCGTACCGCTCCTGATGCCGGGTGTAAAGATAGCGAACCGTTTGCTGCTGTTCGTAGTCACTCTCATCATTGAGCAGCAGCGTTTTATAGAGGAACGGATAGCGGCCCAGCAATGCCCCTAGGGGGTGATGGTCGGCGATTGGGGTGGGTTGATAAATTTGAGCAATGCGATGGAGGATCGTGTACTGCTCCGTTTTCAAGAATTCCGCCACCAATTCCCGGAGACGATGCACCGCTCTGGCTTGTTTATAGCCAGGACTGGGAAGGTGATCGAAGCAGGCGACTAACTGAGGAATGAAGGGATGGGCCTTGGGGTCAAGTTGCCAAAAATCGATCACGATTAAGCAGCAATGGAGGAGAAACTGCGGAAAAACCGTAGGGGCATTTTTGGCCAGAACAATTTGATCGAGGGTGGCCTTGAGCTTGAGATCCTGAATATTGTGGGTATCCACGATGAGGTGTTGAAAGCGGTCAATTACCTCAAGGGGAGGATGGGCCTGCACAAGCATGGCGAAGGACTGATAAATCAGGGTTTCGGGGGATTGTGCGGGCAGGGTGATGGGGGGAGAGGGGGCCGCCGCATCGGGTTCACCATCGATGGGGGCAACGTCTTTGACGGGTAATTGGAGGAGGGTGGTGAGTTGGTGGGTTTTGCGGAGGGTGCGGATGCGCTGGAAGCCGGTAAATGTGCCGGCAAAGACGAGGGTGGGGCGATCGCTGCTATCGAGATCAAGGCGAATCAACTGGAGCGAGGCATCATTTGCCAACTTGCGCAATTGGCGCAACACCTTCAGTTGATGAACACTCGTCAGCTCTAAGCCTCTCAGCAAACGCAGTTCCCAATGAATCGCCCCAGATGGAATGGATTCCCGATCAGACATGGTGAAAATGTCCTGTTACGAAAATAGTGAGGGAGTCTGAAAGCCCGTCAATTGATTGCGGGGATGAAAGACGACACGAGCGACGTTAGTCGCTCTCCTTGGGCCAGTCATGTTATGTCGATTATATTGGATTGCAAACGTCCAGGAACTCTCACAAGGCTAAAAACCGATAGGCCTGGAAGCATTTCAGGGTAAGCAGGCAGCGGAATGAGTGGGCGGATTGCCTACTGCGTCATCCAATCTAACGATTTGGTCGCCTCGGAAGACTTGAAGGTGAACGGGTTAGTTTGCGATCGGCATCGGGCTGAGTCGATAGTGAAGCGGGTTTGTATCCTGCGCCTTGGACTAACTACCGTGGGGCACAGGGGAAGTTATCCGCTTGGGGAGATTAGACCTCTGGCGGGGTTGGAGCAATCCGGCTCGGTTAGGTCCGGTCGATGCACCAAGAATCCCCGTCGCTGTCTTCGCGGGGAGTGTCAATCAAGAGTTAGCCCGTCTCAGCCATCGTAACAAGTTCAGGCTACGGGGTATCCTTGCCAGCTTCACCCCAACCATTGGCGTATCTACCGCCCTGAAGCGCGATCGCCGCCGCGTCGAACCCAGACGCAACGGCTATTCTGGCAGGATTAGGTGCTGACTCCATGCTCGGTAAGTTGTAGGGTTTGGCCGTAGGCATTTTCGAGATAATAACCCTCCTCATTGGCCTGTACCCATTCTTCCGTGAGGGGAATTTTACCGAGCTTCGTGGTGATGATGTATTGAGGCACAGCGAAGCCGGTGATTTCCCCCTGGAGGCCGCGCATGATCTCGCGACCGGCGGCAATGGTGGTGGCAAAGTGGGACACACCGGTCACATTGTCGCAGTGATACAGGTAGTAAGGGCGCACCCGAATCTTCAAGAGGTCTTTGAGAAGGGTTTTCATGGTGTCGAGGCTGTCGTTGATGCCCTTGAGGAGGACGGTTTGATTTTGGACAATGACCCCATGGCGCAGAAGGCGATCGCAGGCCGCCGCCGCCTCCGGTGTGATTTCCTTCGGATGGTTGAAATGGGTGTTGAGCCACACCGGCTGGTAACGATCGAGCATCGCACAAAACGCTGGAGTAATCCGCTGGGGCAGCAGCACCGGATAGCGCGTCCCAATGCGGATAATTTCCACATGGGGGATCTGCCGCAGCCGAGCGAGGATCGGCTCTAGCTTTTCATCACTGTAGGTTAAGGGATCACCCCCGGTCAGCAAGACATCCCGAATTTCGGGGTGGGCTTCGATGTAGGCAAAATCCGGCTCCCAACTGACGGCTTCATTTTGTTCAAAATACGTGCCGTTGACATCGGTGGTGTGATATTTCCGGGTGCAATGGCGACAGTACACAGCACAGGCTTGGGTGACCAAAAGGATGATGCGATCGGGATATTTATGCACCACACGATTGGTTTTGCGGTAGATGGTATCGCCGACGGGATCATCCTCGGCCCCGGCAAAGGTGCGAAATTCATCGAGTTGGGGCACGGCTTGTTGACGGATGGCGCAGGTAGGATCATCGCGATCCATCAAGGCGGCGTAGTAGGGAGTAATACTCCAGCGATATTTACCCACACATTGAGCGATCGCGGTTTCTTCAGCAGGAGTGAGATTGATCCAATGGCGCAGGGCCTCAACGGTGGTAATGCGGTGCTTGAGTTGCGATCGCCAATCCTGCCAATCCAACTCTACTGGCAATTCTGTAGAAATCATGGTGCTACCGATGGGAGAATACATTACATTGAAGACGACATGATCTTGAACTGAACGACGACACACCCCTGAAAAATGTTCATATCCACAATCTTAGTGAATTTGACAATTTGCGTTGCCTAAGCCCGATTTATTGTGCCTCTCCCTGCCCACCATGCCCCAAGAGTTTCCCCTCACCTGCCACGTTCCTGAAGCCTGGCTGAGCGCCCTCGACCACTATGCGAGCACCCATAACCAATCGCGTAGCGACGTGCTCAAACAAGCGATCGCTCACTACCTCGACCTCGAAACCGCCGCCCCCTGGCAGCCCCAACTCGACACCCTCAACACCACCGTCACCACCCTCACCAAACAAGTCCACAGCCTCCACAAACGCCTCAAAACCCTAGAAGCCCAAACCCTCGACATTGCCTCCGTCACCGCCGAAATTGTCACCCCACTGCCTGCCCCCCGCGATCGCCCCACCCTCGCCGCTGCCCCAGAGCGCGATCGTCCCGACTCTCGCCCCTTCGGAGCCATCCGCCTCGACGAACTCAGTCAACTCGTCCCCCTCAACATGCCCAAAATTCGTCACCATGCTGAAACCGCTGGCCTCTCCCTCTACGAAGCGATCGAAATCGAAACCGGCTGGAAATATGACCCCAAAAGTCACACCTTTGCCCCACCCCTCTAAATCCCCTCAGACTTGTAATCCTACTCAGTCCGTTTAGTTACGAGCGCAGCAATTCTCATTATGGGCATGGTCTGCGCTGAAACAATAGTTTTCGGAGAATCTAATCGCCCGAAACTCTCATTCTGCCGTCCAGAGAATTGGGATCGAAAGATTCAGAATGTCATTAATTCAGTACATATATTCTAAAATGAGAATTGCTCACACGAGCGACTTTAGTCGCCCTCCTTGGGCCAGTCGCGTTAGGCTGATTACCTTGGATTGCAAACGTCTAGGAACGATCACAAGGCTAAAAACCGACAGGCCGAGAAGCAGTTAAGGGTAAGCAGGCAGCGGAATGAGTGGGCGGATTGCCCACTGCGTCATCCAATCTAACGATTGGGTCGCCTCGGAAGACTTGAAGGTGAACGGGTTAGTCTGGGAGCGGCATCGGGCTGAGTCGATAGTGAAGGGGGTTTGTCTCCTGCGCCTTGGACTAACTTGGGACTAACTACCGTGGGGCACAGGGGAAGTTATCCGCTTGGGGAGATTAGACCTCTGGCGGGGTTGGGGCAATCCGGCTCGGTTAAGTCCGGTCGATGCACCAAGAATTCCCGTCGCTGTCTTCGCGGGGAGTGTCAAATAACGTTAAGAGAATGAGATAAAAAGAGACGTATCCTAGGACAATAGACAGGATAAAGATTGTGTTGAAGCACCCCAACCCAACACGACGGTAGAGGACATAATTAATGATTAAAAACGTTTTATTAGCAGACTCTGGCATCGGCAATTCAAGAGAAATCTTCCAATCAATGCAAGATTTACCCGCCATGCAAGGAGTAAACGTCACGATTTTGCACGTCGTCCCCCCCCAAGTGTCCACCGAAGCCATGGAAAGCAAGCTAGCCGCTGGGGATGAGATCTTAGAAACCGCTACGAAAACCCTCAACCTTGACCCCCATCAAGTCACGACGTTAAAGCGGCAAGGTGAACCCAAAGACACCGTTTGTAAAGTTGCCGACGAAATTGATGCTGACCTGATCATCATGGGGTCACGGGGCTTAAAGCGCCTTGAGTCCATTCTTGAAAACTCGGTCAGTCAATACGTCTTTCAACTGGCGAATCGCCCGATGTTGTTAGTCCGTGACGACATCTACGTGCGCAAAATCAAGCGGATCATGGTGGCGCTGGATAAATCCGAAAAGTCCCAAGCAAGTTTAGACTTTGCTCTTTTCTTAGCAAATGGTGCTCCCGGCGTTGAATTAGTCGTCGCACGAGTCAACCCGGATCTAGACCCCAACTTTGCCCCCACCACCAAAGCCGACATCGAAAGCAATACAGTCATCGCCCAGGCCCTCCCGAAGCTGAAGCGGATGGGGGTGAAATATCGGTGTATTGTCGAAGGCGGTAAACCAGGGGCACAGCTTTGTAAGCTCGTAGATGATCAGTCCATTGATCTCTTGATTTTAGGGTCTCCGGATCGCCGCCCCTCCGTTGCTCGTGCCTTACCGGACTTGGATCGTTTGTTGGGGACATCCCTGTCGGATTATGTCCGGGTTAATGCCAATTGCCCCGTATTGCTGGTGCGTCAACCGGAGGAATAAACCCTGCGACCCTTGCAACCCATTGATCCCCCAGTTTTCTTGAAAATGTAGAGATTCCGGGAGAGCACCACGGGCAATGGGCGATTGGGTCTCTGGTGATTTGGCTTCAATGTTCGTTGATTCGGGTCAATCAGTTCAGCCCCACTCTTCTCCATGGCAGATCACGCCTTTTTCATGCAGCGTTGTCTAGAATTGGCACGCCAAGCCGCAGGATACACTGCCCCGAATCCCCTCGTGGGGTCTGTGGTGGTGAAGGATGGCGCGATCGCAGGGGAAGGCTATCACCCCAAGGCCGGGGAACCCCATGCGGAGGTTTTCGCCCTCCGGGCAGCGGGAGAGGCTGCCCAGGGGGCCACGGTCTACGTCAATCTTGAACCCTGCAACCATACCGGCCGCACGCCCCCCTGTACCGAAGCCTTGATTCGGGCAGGGGTTAAAACGGTGGTGGTGGGGATGGTTGACCCCGATCCACGGGTGGCGGGTCGCGGGATGGCGCGGCTACGGGCGGCGGGGATTGAGGTGATTACGGGGGTGGAGGAGGGGGCTTGCCTGGCGTTGAATGAGGGGTTTATTCAGCGCGTCACCACGGGGCGACCGCTGGGGATTTTGAAATATGCCATGACCCTTGATGGCAAGATTGCGACGACAACGGGCCATAGTGCCTGGGTGTCGGGGCCGGAGTCGCGGCGGGTGGTGCATGGGGTGCGGGCATTGTGTGATGGGGTGATTGTGGGGGGAAATACGGTGCGGCGGGATAATCCGCAGTTGACGAGTCATGGGGTGAGCGATCGCAATCCGGTGCGAATTGTCCTCAGTCGCAGCTTGGAGCTACCCGCTGAGGCGCAATTGTGGGAGGTAACCCCCGCTCCCACCGTGATTTTCACAACCCAAGGGGCGAATCCGGTGCTCCAAACGAAACTGCGCGATCGCGGTGTGGAGATTCTCGAACAGCCTCACCTCACGATTGAGGCCGTGATGAAAACCCTGGGCGATCGCGGTATGAATCAGGTGCTGTGGGAGTGTGGCGGGGTCTTAGCCGCCGCAGCCCTTCAAGCCGGAGCCGTGCAGAAAGTGATGGCCTTCATTGCCCCGAAAATCATTGGCGGTCAGGGCGCACCGTCGCCGGTGGGGGAACTAGGACTCCAACAGATGACCGCTGCGATCGCCCTCCACCGCACCACCCTGACCCCCATCGCCAACGATTGGCTCCTGTCCGGTTATCTATCGCCTTAACATTTTTCGAGCATCCCTCACCAGTCCCCTTAATCGCTGCTCCCAGCGGGCGCAACGATGAGATGGGGACGTTCTCCTAAGGTTCAGAGGGATTGCAGGGGATCATCCTGCCCAACTTGCTGAAAACCGCGCTCAATGGCTCGTTAGAGTCAAGGATGCGATCCGGCTGCTTGCATAATTTTGCCGGGTTTGTTTAGACAATACATTAAGACAATTTCAGTTTTGCGAAATACTCTCGTAGTTTGCTTTCCCACTGTGATGGGGCGATTGTGGGCTATGTCATCCCCTGGGGTGATGTTTGCCCCTATTCATCCTCGATGCGCTGAAACTATGTTTAATTTCAAACGGAAACCTTCTCCTCGCGATCGCATCAACCGTTGGCAGGGTTACGCGATCGTGTATCAAACCATTTATCCGGATCGCCCCGGTCGTGTGCGCTTCAACGCGATTTCCTGGGGAGCCCAATCCAAAACGGGGGAACTCATTCCCATTGATGCACGGGTTGAAGTGCTTGGCCACGAAGGGATTGATCTGGTGGTGCGTCGCTGTTAACTCCCAGGGAAAGAAGCGGACTGTGCGGATCTGGTTAAATCATCCGGAGCACTGCCAGTAGAATTGCACAATACGAAATATTTTCACCAACACAGAAGGATAAACCGATCATGATGCGACGGATGGAACATGCGGGGAGGCGGTGGTTTTATGGTGTGTTGAGTAGTGCGATCGCACTCTTGAGCATTGTCAGTTGTGGGACAGTACCAGAAGCTCAAGCACAGATTGAGGATACGGGCGATATCGCGGTTTTCTATGACGAGAGCGATGATGAAGAATTCCAGGCGATTCAGGCAGTGCTCGAAGATACCGCATTTTTTGATAATTTAGTCGCTGATTTAAATGAAAATCTTGCCTTTCCTAACAATATCGAGGTGATTTTTACCAGTTGCGGTGAATCGAATGCCTATTACGATCCCGAAGATATTACGATCACCATGTGTTATGAACTGATCGCGGACTATCTCACGATTTTTGAGGAAAATATTGAAACGGAAGAAGACTACGCGAATGAAGTCATTGATGCGAGTTCATTCACGTTTTTCCATGAATTAGGCCATGCGTTGATCGATCAATATGAGCTACCGATCACGGGCAACGAAGAAGATGCTGCCGATAATTTTGCGGCGATCGCCCTCCTCGATGCCTACGAAGATGATTTTGGCGTGTTGAGTGGGATGTTTCAGTTTGACATGGAAGCGGCGGAGGAACAGGAAAATCTGGAAGATCTAGCCTATTGGGATGAACATGCCCTCAGTACCCAGCGATTTTATAATACGGCGTGCTTGATTTATGGCAGCGATCCGGATGAATTTAGCTTCATTGTTGAGGATGAATATTTACCGAGCGATCGCGCCGAACGCTGTGAAGAGGAATACGACCAAAAATCATCGGCTTGGTGGACTTTGATCGATCCATTTCTCAAGTAAAATGGTGGCAATTCTCAGGATTGTCTAGTCTGCCTGAGTCTATTCGATTGTTGTAATTTTTTAGACTCTCAATATACGATGACTGCAAGTGCTTGGGCTACATTAATTCATCCTGCGATCGCGGTTTTATTCGTCTTCCCGATGTTGGGCATCGTCTGCCGCATGGCATGGCAAACCCGTCAGCGTCGCCTCCAAATCAAAGACACGAAGAAAAGCAAGCTCCCCCCCTCCGTCGGGAAAGAACACGTAGACATGGGCAAATGGCTGACCGGTGGCGTGGTTGGCGTGTCCCTTGTGGCATTAGCCTATACCTTAATTAGTAAACAATTCATTGCTGAAAATTTAATTACAGAACGCCCATTTCAAGCCCTCTTTATTGGGTTGATTTTTGTGTTTACCATTGCCACATTGATCCTGCTTTACCGGGCAAAAACGTCCAATTGGCGCGTTACTTTTTCGGTTTTAAGCAGCATGGGTTTAATTATTATTGGTTGTCAGGATGGGGTATTTCGGCGCACCAATGAATGGTATTGGTCTCATTATTATTACGGGATTGCTGCGTCCATTTTGATGATCATTTCCTTGGCGGTGGTGCAGGAAATTTATCGGGATAAATCCCTACGGTGGCGCAATGCTCATATTATTTTAAATTGCGTAGCGATGGCGTTGTTTGTGGGTCAAGGGATTACGGGCGTGCGGGATTTATATGAAATTGCGTTTTATGCCAATGGGGGGTAAATGCCCTCAATTCTCACTCCGTTGCAGGGCTTTTAATTGAGTCTGAACATCAAGGGCAATTTGTACGGCATTGCTGAGATAGTCTTCAATATCAGTGGCTTGGGCTTCGAGTTGGAGGGTTTGCAGCGAGGTGAGGGCAGGGATGAAGAGTTCCGACGGATTGAGGGCCAGTTGATCCACTAAGTCCCGGTTTTCGCGCAGAATGCGTTCAGTTTGGATTGCTTGCCTCAGATCTTGGCGCAGCAGTTTTAAGGCAGCAAGGAGACGTTGGCGGGTGGGGGGTGCGAGACCGGGATTGCCGACGGCTTGGAGTTGGTCGTTGAGGTGGAGCGATCGCACCATCGTATTAAAATTTTCCACCTCCGCCGTGAGCGCGTCCAAACTCTCCCGCGCCATCGGGTCAAGCTCTAAATATTGCACCTGTCCCGCCGTCCAACTCCAACCCACAGTCTCCCCCAAAATTCGCACCCCCACCACCCCCAAGGGCAATAGCCCCAAGCCAATATCTAAAAGGGGCTGCCGGATCACCGTTTCCGCGAGAAAAAACACTCCAAAGGCGGCAAGGACGGAACCGAGGAGCGATCGCACTCGCCTCCCTTCCCCCGCCGCAATCTGTCCCGCCGGAAACACCACCCCCGACCATTGGGCCAAATCCTTCGGGGTAATGCGCAGTTGCTGTAAATCTCGCCGCATCGGGAGGTTGGGTCTATTCATCCGGCAATGATGCGCCCCCAAAACGAGTCACCTTTAACGGCTGGGCATCCCCAGGCTCAAACTGTGACCACGTATCGAGGTCTAAGGTCACGGGATAGTCTCGCCCATTGTCACCTTGGAACAGGATGGTATAGGTGGCGGTGCGATCGCCTTCCCGTTCTGGATCGCCTAACTCCAGGGTCGGCCATTGGGGATTTTGATCTAGCCCCGAAACCGTCGGAGTGCGATTCACCACCCAGCGATCGATCTCGTAGGTGTATTCCGTATCATAAACGGGTTCATCACGATAGATCGGCTCCTCGTAGGTTTCCGTGTGGGTGCGCGTTTCATAGACCGGACGAGTGCAGATTTCATCTTCAAAATACCCATTGCCTAAATCCACCGTGCCGCAGGTGTAGGACTCACTCCCCACCTGCACCTCTTCGGAAACCTCGCGGGTGCGGGTTTCATATCCTTCTAAAACTTGTTCATAGGACCGAATCGCCTCCTGTTGGCTGAGCACCCGTCCCCCGGCTGGCACATCCCAGCCCGTTTCGGTAAAGGTGGTGAGGCGTTCGACTGCGATCGATCGCTGCCAACTCATTTGGGTCACCGTGGCATCGATCTGCATCGGCAGCAGCCCAATCACCACCACCAAGATCACACTCACCAAGCCACTCCAAAACGCCCACCGCAGCACGCCCAAGCGACGATGAAACCGGACGAGGAGATGGGGTGATCGTGGGGATTGGGCGCGATCGCGCCGGGATGGCGTGGGCAGTTGAGGCGTTGAGGGGGCCGCTTGAGGCGTTGAGGTGGGCGGCTGAGGATAGGTTTGCACGGCTTGGCGTTGTTCCCCTGGGGGCGCACCACATTCAACGCATTCAGGTTCTGGGGCGCGGTTGCTAGCACCGCAATAGTCACAAATCCAATCGGCTCCGGCTTTGGCGATCGCAATCTGCTCCGCCGCCTGCACCACCGCCGCATTTTCGGGTAAATAAAACCGAATGCCTTCCGGGCGGGGTGCGCCACAATTATCACATTCGCGATCGCGCCCCAGCAACCCCTTCACCCCACAAGTGGGACAATCCCAACGCCCTTCCCGAATCGCCATAGTCTCTTGTTAATTCTGCCTAAAGTTTGGTTATAGCAAGTCTTGGACCTCATTCCAGGCCAACGTCAGCAACGCATTAATAATCGCTGCCGCCACCGGTGATCCCCCCTTGCGTCCCTGGGTGTAAATGGAGAGAATCCCCGACTCGATCAGACGTTGTTTCGCTTCCACCACCTGGACAAACCCCACCGGCACACCAATCACCAAGGGCGGCATTTGTCCCGTTTTTGCCACCGCATCACAGAGGGCTAACAAGGCCGTTGGTGCGTTACCAATCCCATAAATTGCGTGGGGATATTGCTCAAAACAGCGTAATAATCCGGTTTCGGTGCGGGTTTTTCCAGGTAACGCTTCCGTTGCAAAATCTAACGCCGTCAGAATCGGATTTTGGAAGGTTTGCGCCACTTTACGTAAAATTCCCTGCCGTACCATCGTCACATCCACCACCAAGGGCCGCCCCCCGATCAGGGCCTGGATTCCGGAGGCGATCGCCCCTTCACTCCACCGCACCAACTCCAAAAACTCAAAATCCGCCGTACTATGAATCACCCGCCGCACAATTTCATATTCCGCCGCACTCAGATCATGCACCCCCACCTCTTGATCAATCAGGGCGAAACTTTCATAGACAATCGGATGGTCAAGCAGTATCGTCATCGGGTTCTAGCACTAAAAACAGACCGGGCGGCTTTAGCCCCTTGCTCCTAGAGTAAGCCGAGATCAGGCCGTTACTCCAGAAAATCACAAGCACAGACAAGGCCGCTTCAGTCCCTGGCTCAAAAAGATGAGACAGGATTTCATCATGAGGGTTAAGATGCGATCGCGCTTAAATGCTCCAAATCCACCCCCGCGAGTTTTTCCTGAATATAGGCTTGCTCTTCCTCTGAAAACAGGGTAAAAAACTTCGTCGCATTGGCATTTTGAATCTGTTCCGTCACCGCTGGTTCACAGTTTTCATAGCGGTTTTTCATCAGCGGCTTGGCCGTCACCTTGTAATCTTCGAGCATCGTTGGTTCAAAGGGAATCGCTAAAAAGTCACAGAGATCCCGCATCGACTGTTCCGGATTCGCCACCAAAGACTCATACCGCACCAGCGTATGGTTCGGCTTGGCTAAATACTGCTGTGTCACCTGAATATCCGTCAGCCACCGCTGCACACATTGCTCAATCGTACCGTGTTCATAGCCCCACTTTTGCGGATATTTCCGCGCTGCATCATAGAGCGAAGCCACTACATCCGTCCCACTGCGCACCAGATGGATAATTTTTACATCCGGCACATAACGTTCAACATACTTTAAATAATGGAGATGTTTCGGGCTTTTTTCGAGCCAAATATGATGTCCAGTTTGGCGAGTAATCGTGTCGAGATCATGAACAAATTTTTCTGCTTGCCAGGCGATGGGAAGGGGATATTTTGACCAACTTGAGGCTAATTCCGGATGTCCCATATCCTCGCAAAACTGAGTAATCCAAGGATGAAATTGCTGCGAGGTGAGACCAAACATTAAGCGGCGCGGTTCATGGGTGGGAATGAGATATTGAAAAAACTTTGATTCTGGGACAGAAAAGATATCGGAATGGGCGGCAATTAAGCATTGTAATAACGTGGTTCCCGATCGCCCACAGCCGACGAGAAAAATACGTTGTTTAACAGAGGTAATCGTCATTTAACTTCTGGGGATGTAGGTCTATGAACAATAAATGCCTGTCCAAGATGATCTTGATGGGATGTAATTCGGGATTTAAAATTATTCCTGGATAGTGTGACAGATTAAAAACTGGCCGACTCAAATCACGAAAATCATCGCATTTTCCTGCTTTTCCTCCGCGCTTTTGGAACTTATTGGAGCAATTTTGGTTCTGACAAGATAACGCCATTGGTTTCAGTTCCTCTCATTGCTCAATACTCAGCCATGTTTAACCTTTTTCAAACCACTCAAGGACAATCTCCATTACGTCAACGTCTACAAAATTGGTGTGGAGAAGCGATTGTGGAGCGGGCGATCGCACCTCGCCAACAGGGTCGGGTTAAGTTTCGCGGCAGCTATTGGTTTGCTCAATGTATTGATGGTAGCAGCTTCAATCCTGGCATGATTGTATATGTAACGGGACGCGAAGAACTCACCTTATTCGTGACGGCTAGCACCCAGTAATGGCGATGGATTGACCTAACTCGAATTATTTCGTAAGCGAGCGCGGGCTGCTTTGTTC
The DNA here is from genome assembly GCF_001890765.1 of Spirulina major PCC 6313. Classification (NCBI taxonomy): domain Bacteria; kingdom Bacillati; phylum Cyanobacteriota; class Cyanophyceae; order Spirulinales; family Spirulinaceae; genus Spirulina; species Spirulina major. Next base: position 351,148 of record NZ_KV878783.1, read on the forward strand.
TGGCGCAGCAGTTCTTCGGCTTCCCGTGCCTCTGCTTTTAATTTCTCCTGTTCTTGGGCATCAATATTCGGTAAGTTAAACATTACCCCAATAAAAAACCAGTAATAAACCGCCACAGGGTCAGTGTCGAGGGGATACCAATAGGGGAAAAAGCTAATAATCAAAATAAAGACCCAAAAACTAGAGGCGAAATTGCGCACGCTGGGGGTTTTGAGCGATCGCGTAATTCGATGGGTCACCCAAGTAATATTACCCGTGAACAGAATGAAGGCAAGCAGTCCCGGATACCCCATCTCATAGAGCAATTTCGGGTGAAAGGTTTCCACGAGGGCCGTTTCGCCAAAGATGCGGGTGGAATTGGTGGCTTTGCCCAAACCGCGACCCAAGAAGCCCCGCTGTTCCTCCGTGGCCCAGCGGAACTGCTCCATGATGAACGCCTGAGGGGGTGAGGCTTCGGCACGGCTTTGGAAACTGTCGATCCGTTCTTGGATTAACTCCGGGTTAGAGGCGATCGCCACACTCAGCACCAGCGCCAAGCCAATCCCAATTGGTAAAAACCGCTTCACATTCGCCAATTGACCCGTCAGCACCAACAAAATCACCGTCACCACCGGCACCAACGCCAAGGCAATCCGCTGCCCCGAAATCACCGCATTGACAAACACCAACCCCATCCCCGCTAGCCCCCCCAGCCGCCACCACAGCGAGGTATCACAAAACGTCGTCGTGAACGTCAGGGCACTATTAGAAATCAAAAACCACGACCAATGCCACGGCGAGGCAAACGTCCCCGGCAGCCGAATAAAATTCTGTGATGGACTATAGCCCAGCGATCCCCCTACCAAACATTTCGCTTCGACGCTGGCTTTAAACAACGCATCCCCCACCTCATTGCGTGTCCCCTCACAGCTACCACTTTCCAGCATCAAATACTGCAACACCCCCAGCCCACAGCAGATCAACGCCAAAATCAAATGCACCCGACAGAGCCACAACAGGCCTTTTTTGTCGCGGACAAAATAGTACGCACAAAAAATCAGAGGGATATAGCCCATCAAGACTTTCAAGCCTAGAACCCCCTGGGCGAGGGGAATTCCTTCTTTACAGAGCATCCCCCGGCCGCGTCGGGGCAAACTCGAACACATGGGCAAAATAAACTGCATCGAGCCGTTGACCGCAATCAAGGTCAAGCAAGCACAGAGGGTCAAAATTCCCAGGGTGGCCATGATTTCTGATTTCACGAAAATCGGCTTTTTCTCCCGTTTACATTTCAAAACCAAGGCAATCAACGCTGGGATGAAAAACGCATCTTTGGCCAGGTTAAACAGCGCATTGCCCCCCACCACCTGATAAATCACCGTGCCGCTAAAGGGCATATAAACCAGAAACAGCCATAGGGCACTGCGGGGATATTGATACGACCAATACATGACGGGTACGCCTGCCCCCAGGGCCAGCCCAATTTTTTCGTTAATCAGGATCAGGGGTAGCCCCACGACGAGGAGAAAGGCGATGCAGATCCCATTAACCTGAATTAATTTTTGGCGGTGTTCTTTGGCTTGCCGTTTTTGGGCGGCTAGTTCTTTGGGGGTAAGGGGGGGAGCGGTGGCGGCGGCGTTTTTTTTGTTGGTTTTGCGGCGCTTGGATTTAACCATGAAGAGGTGCAGAAATTAGCGGTCGAGACGATGCCCTGGCGAATGAGGGGGGAGCGATCGCGCTCCATCCGTTTCCCTAATAATTAATAATTGTGGCATTTTCCCCCGCCCCGTCACCCCGCCATAAAATTTATTTAGGCGGTAGGATTGACAGACGAAAAACCCTTTGCTACGATAAAGAACCGTGCGCAAATAAAGAAATTATTCCAAGCACAGGGGTCGCTAGCTCAATGGTAGAGTACTCGGCTTTTAACCGATTTGTTCTGGGTTCGAGTCCCAGGCGACCCATAAACATCTATGAATCGCAACTCAAATTAACAAAAGTTCTTAGGAGTCTGATAGACTAACTTAAGATTCTGATCACGATTGAACTGCGACCCATCCGAATGATGGTACGTGGACTGACAACATTAAAGAAAACGATAGGAGGATGATTTATGGCGCTCGTACCCATGCGGCTACTGTTGGATCACGCCGCTGAAAACGGCTATGGCATTCCTGCATACAACGTCAACAACATGGAACAGATCTTGTCGATCATGCAGGCTGCGGATGAAACCAACAGCCCGGTGATTCTTCAAGCGTCCCGTGGTGCTCGCTCCTACGCAGGTGAAAACTTCTTGCGTCACCTTGTCTTGGCTGCGGTCGAAACCTATCCTCACATTCCCGTGGTCATGCACCAAGACCATGGCAACAGCCCAGCCACTTGCTATTCAGCAATTCGCAACGGCTTCACCAGTGTCATGATGGATGGTTCCTTGGAAGCGGATGCGAAAACCCCCGCCAGCTTTGAATACAATGCCAGCGTCACCGCTGAAGTGGTGAAAGTGGCTCACTCCGTTGGGGCCAGTGTTGAAGGTGAACTCGGCTGCCTCGGTTCGTTGGAAACTGGAGCCGGTGAAGCGGAAGATGGTCATGGTTTTGAAGGAACCTTGAGCAAAGATCAGTTGCTCACTGATCCCGATGAGGCCGTGGCATTTGTGGAGCAAACCCAAGTAGATGCGCTCGCGGTGGCGATCGGCACCAGCCATGGGGCTTACAAGTTCACCCGCAAACCGACGGGCGAAGTGTTGGCCATTAGCCGCATTGAAGAAATTCACAACCGCCTGCCCAACACCCACTTGGTGATGCACGGATCTTCTTCCGTTCCCCAAGAATGGTTGGACATGATCAACCAGTACGGCGGTAAGATTCCTGAAACCTATGGTGTTCCCGTTGAGGAAATCCAAAAGGGAATCAAGAGCGGTGTGCGCAAAGTGAACATCGACACGGATAACCGTTTGGCAATCACGGCGGCGATTCGTGAAGCGGCGATGAAAGATCCGTCCAACTTTGACCCCCGCCACTTCATGAAGCCCTCGATCAAGTACATGAAGCAAGTGTGCTCCGATCGCTACCAACAATTTGGTGCCGCGGGCAACGCCACCAAGATTAAGCAAATCCCCTTGGATGAATTTGCGAAGAAATACGCATCGGGTGAACTCAGCGCCAAGACCAAAGGCGCAGTGGCTGTTTAATTAAACGTTAATTCAAACGCCTGGTGCGATCGCACCTTCTACCCCGAAGGACGATCAGCGCAATAAAGCGGAGACTCGCTTACAGAGTCTCCGCTTGTTTTTTGGAAAAAAATTGATTCTTTTACCGCTCAACCCCGCAGAGAGACACGCCAGATCCTAAAATAGCGAAGGATACGATCGCAAAAGAATCAGGAGAAGGCGGCGTGACAACGCGAGTAATCATCGTGCGACATGGGCAAAGTACCTACAACGCCCAGAAACGCATTCAGGGCCGGTGTGATGAATCTGTTTTGACGGAACGGGGGCAACAGGAAGCGGCGAAAGTTGCAGCGGCATTGCAAGGCATTCAATTAACAGCGGTTTACCATAGCCCCTTAAAACGGGCTGCCCAAACGGCGCAAATCATCACCCAAACCCTTGAATTAGATGATCCACCGATCGCATCGCCCCAGTTGCTCGAAGTGGATTTACCCCTCTGGGAAGGGATGAAGCGGGACGAGGTGCGCGATCGCTTCCCCACTGAATATCACCAATGGCATGAGCAGCCGGCTGAATTTTCCATGGAGGTCAACGGCAAGGCTCATTACCCGGTGCGATCGCTCTACCGCCAAGCCCAAGAATTTTGGCAAAGTTTCCTCCCCCACCACGACGGTCAAACGGTGCTGATCGTCGCCCATAACGGCATTAACCGCTGTTTGTTAATGAGTGCGTTGGGGATGGATTGCAGCCGTTATCAATCCTTGCAGCAGTCCAATTGTTGTATTAATGTCTTGAACTTCACCGGGGGCTGGGGTGATCCGGTGCAGGCGGAATCCCTCAATCAGGTGTCTCACATGGGGATAGTGCTGCCCTCGCCGCGACCGCCCCATAATCAACTGCGGATGTTGTTGGTGCGCCATGGTGAGACCGATTGGAACCGGGAGGGGCGTTTCCAAGGTATTAAAGATATTCCCTTGAACGATCGCGGCCGGGAACAGGCCGGAAAAGCCGCCGCCTATTTGCAAGGGGTGCAGATTGACAACGCCGTCAGCAGCCCGATGTTGCGCCCCAAGGAAACTGCTGAAATCATCCTCCAACACCATCCCCAGATCACCCTCGAAACGGACCCGGAACTCTGCGAAATTGGTCACGGTCTTTGGGAAGGGAAGTTAGAGACGGAAATTGAGACGGCCTATCCGGGGTTGTTGGCTCAGTGGAAGGTTGCGCCGGAGACGGTGCAAATGCCGGAAGGGGAAAATTTACAGCAGGTGTGGGATCGGGCGGTGGCGGCCTGGACTGCGATCGCCGCCCGCTTCAGCAGCGGTGAGCCGAAAACCGTCCTTGTGGTGGCCCATGATGCGGTGAATAAAGTAATTCTTTGTTCTCTGCTGGGCTTGGAACCCAAGGATATTTGGGACATTAAGCAGGGAAATGGCGCGGTTACGGTGATTGACTATCCCCACGGGGCCGACAGTCAGCCCATCCTCCAAACTCTGAACCTGACCACCTATCTAAGTGCGGGGATTTTGGATCAAACGGCGGCTGGGGCCTTGTAGCACCACGGCAGGGCTAGAACGGGAGCGAAAGCGTTACATTGAGGGGAAAGATTGGAGCTTCAGTGACGGAGGATAACGGTTTGGATGAACTGCGTGCGGCCCTGGATCTCGCGACGGATGAGGAATTAGGACAACTGACCCATATTTTGTTTTGTCGGCGGTTTAATCCTCTGGACTATTTTCAGACCCCAGCGGTGGCTGAGGTGCAGCAATGCGATCGCACCACCCAACTGGCGATGCTACAACAGCGGTTTTTCTTCCTCGCTGCCGATGGCATGACGGTGCTCCGGGGTCGTAGCCACGCGATCAGTTATCACCAAGTCCTGATCCAAGTCTGCCGCTATTTAAAAATCCCTCATGCAGCTTCCCTGTCCACGCTGGATCTAGAGGCGGAAATCTTTCTGCACCTCATGGGCCAAGCGTGGCAGAAACTCCCAGCGGCTGAACAAAATTCCCTCACGGTGAAGATTCAGCGATCGCTCACCCGCACCGACTTTGCCGAACCCCTCCCGGCTCAACTACAACACAACCCGATGCAGTTTTTGCTCAAAGGGGGCGGTGTCGTGGCAATTAGTGCCGTGGTGCGGTCTTTGGTGTTGAACCATATCGCCCGCCAATTTACCCTCCATTTTGCCCAGTACCAAGCCACCCAGGCCATCCTCCGCCGGGGCGGTGCGATCGCCGCCGGTCAACTCCAGCATCAGATCGCCCTCCAAGCCGCCCGCCGAGGCATGGTCACCACCGCCGCCCGCCATGGGGCCGCCCGGACTCTCTTCGCCGCCCTGGGGCCGATTCTCTGGGCTACCTTTTTGGCGGATCTTGGCTGGCGGGCCATTGCGACGAATTACGGGCGAATCATTCCGATCATTTTTGCGATCGCGCAAATCCGCCTCACCCGTGCCGCCATCTGGGAACCCGTCCTGTCGTAGTTTGTGATCTCCGCCCGCCCCGACTAATCTCGCGCCAACGCTGGAAACTGTTCGCGATCGCGCAGACTGTCAAAATCAGGATTCGTTTTGGCTCGTTCCGCGTAGCTGGTTTGCAGCGCGATCGCCCGCGTTAGGTTTTCAAGGGCGCGATCGGGTTGATTGCTGCGGGCGTAGGCCGTGGCCCGGTTGTACCAGGCTGAGGCATAATTGGGTCGGATGCGGATCGCTTGGTCATAGGCGGCGATCGCCTTGGCATAGTCTTCCTGTTGCTGGAAGGTTGTGCCGAGATTGTTATGGGCGGGATGGTATTCCGGTCGGAGGTTAATCACCTGCTCAAACGTGGCGATCGCTTGGGCGCTCTTGCCCAAAGCCTGCTGAGCTAAGCCCAGATTATTGATCGCCGGGTAATAATCCTCTTTGGTATCGATCGCATCTTGATAGGCAGCGATCGCCTCTTCATAGCGCTGCAATTGAAACAGCGCATTTCCCTTGCTGTACCAGGCGAGGGTATTGTCATCGCGCAGCGCCAAAACTTGATGATAGGCCGCGATCGCCTCCTCATACCGCTCCAAATTGTAGAGCGCACTGCCCCGCCCATACCAAGGCTCCGGGCGATCCGGCTCTAAGGGAATCGCCTCATCATAGGCGGCGAGAGCGTCTTCGTATTGTTGTAACTCAAAAAACTGGTTACCTCGCTCCAGCCAGGTTTGAGCGGTGGCGTTTTCTAACTCACTCCGCGTGGCCAGATAATCCCGATACAGAGCAACGGGAATCGCCCATTCGCGATCCGCCTCCACCGTTGCCTCTGCAATCTTGCCCTGATGAATCCCCAATAATTTACCCTGCCGATTCACCACCGGACTACCCGACAGAATCTCTAACGGCGACTCATACCCCAACAGATAAACCCCCGGCAAGGATGAATAGCGCACGTTGGCGATCGCCACGGTTTCGAGGGGAGCGGTCATAAAATTATCTAGGGTTTCTGGGGTGGTGGCTTGCAGATACACCCAATCGTCCGAGCGCAGATCATCAGGCTCACCCAAGGCCAACTGCGGATAGGAGCATTGGGGATTGTTTTGTTTGAGTTTCAAAAGCACCATGGCACTTTTCGGCAAGGCTTCCACGATATCCACGGGCCGGGGGGGGGATTGGCGCAGGGAGATGGTGACATTTTCGCCGCCGGCGATCGCCGCCTCCGTCGTCAAAATCGTGCAGGCATAGGGTTCCCCCTCCACCACGACCCCCACCCATTGCTGAGCATTGTCCGGTGCTTGAATCACCACCGTACTCGCTTGCACCGTGGCACTCACTTGATCCAAAGAGGCTTGGAAGAGTCCGAGCGATCGCGCCCCGACCACTGCCATCCCTGCTACCCCCAGCACGCCCGCGCCACCCGCGATCAGTTGCACCGTGCGGCGGGACAGGGCGAAACGACGACGCTTGACAGTGGCGGCAGTAGGGGGGCGATCGTGCAGGGTCGCCGAGTTGAGGTCTAAATGCTTAAACGCCGCCAGGGCCGGAATCGCCGACTCAAAACGCTGCCGGAAGTCATAACAAACCATCCGATCCAAAAACGCCTTGAAACCCGGCGTGAGCTTCACCAAATGATGCCATTGCAATTCGCCGCTTGTCGGATCATCGGGAATATGTTCCGGATCGAGGCCGGTCAGGGCTTGGAGCGCGATCATCCCCACGGCGTAGATATCACTGCTCAACTTCGGCCGGCCTTGGGTTTGCTCACTCGGTGCGTATCCTGTTGTGCCAATGGCCACCGTCACTTTGGTTTTGCCATCAAGGGAGGTTTGCTTACTGATCTGCTTCACGGCCCCAAAGTCAATCAAGACGAGCCTGCGATCGCTCACCCGCCGTCGGATATTCGCCGGCTTCAAATCCCGGTGAATAATCCCTTGGGCATGGATCACACTCAGCACCTCTAGCATTTCATACACAAGCTGCCGCACCGCTGCTTCCGGGAGTTTCTTCCCCGGCGGTAATTCCGTTTCCAGATCATGGCCGTCAATAAATTCTTCGACTAAATAAAACTCTTGATCTTCTTCAAAATGAGCCAAAAGCTGCGGAATCTGAGCATGTTGCCCCAAACGACTCAGCACATCCGCTTCCCGTTTAAACAGGTGTTTCGCAATTTTGTAGGTTTTATCGGTGTGTTCTTTGAGCTTGAGCTTTTTGACAATGCAAGTGGGTTGGCCGGGAAATTGCTCATCAATGGCAATATAGGTTTCTCCAAATCCCCCCCGGCTGAGGGGACGCACCACCCGATAGCGATGGGCTAAATACAGCGCGGTGGGGCTGGATTCTGGCGGTTGAGCCGTGAACAGCGGCGGACTCTGAGCCGCTTCGCCATCCCACTCCGTCACAATCCGGGAATGCTCAATCTCACTGTCTAGGGTTGCATTGGTGATGATGGCCAAGTTCTGATCGGGAGGGCCGTCAAGGTCAGGGTCACACTCGCTGTGTCGTTGGCCTAAGCCGGCAACGGCTGAGGGGGCGGTGTCTGAGGTGGCCATGTCGAGCCAGTCATGGAGTTCTGTGGCGGAGGAAAAATACTGGGTAATGATGAGGTTGATCAGATGGGCGAGGCGATCGCTAACGACGGTCGTTTTGCGCCAATCTTGGGTGAGATTCACCGGCTCAATCCCCGTCAGGCCATGGAGAATCGTCACCCCCAAACAGTAAAGATCGCCCCCCACCGTCGGCGGCACGATCGCATCGGGTGGTAAATAGCCAGCCGCCGCGATCGCCGCCTGGCCCGCCGGAATCCGCTCATGGGCATAGGTTGCCCCAAAATGGGTCAGCCACCAACGCCCCGCCTCGGCACTGTAGAAAAAACTGTGGGGCTGAAGATTGCCGTGGATCATGCCGCGATCGTGGATCGTGGTGAGCGTCGGTAAAATATCCTGGAGCAGTTGTACCATATCCTGCTCGGACATCTGTCGCCCTGCTTGCAAATGTTGATTTAGGCCATACCCATCGCCGCCCCCATAGACCCAGCAGAGATCGCCCCCATCTACGCACACAGCGTCAAGGGGTTGCAATGCCGTGTCGCGCTGGAGTTCCAGTAACGTGGTTTGGGTTGTTTGAACCTGGGGCGACAGAGACAGGGCGATCGCCTCTGTTCCGTTGACGCGATGCAGCCACAGCGACCCCTTTTCCCCTTGGTGAAGATCCTCGACCCGAAACGTCTGGCTGAGGGCATCCTGAGCCAGGCATTCAACAATTTGATATCGTCCTTGCACACAGTCTCTGCTCATCCTGCCAACCCCTATTCCCCCTCAACCCTGTGCCCAGACCTTAACAACACGACTGAATTGAATCCCCTGGCTTTGCAATGACAACGACAATCTCCCCGGTTGTGTGACCGTTGCGATCGCGGTCATGTTCCCATCTTTGGGGGACACTTTACACATTGTCACATCTGGGTCAGGCGATGCTACTTGTTATTGTAGGAAATTTTGGGGGTTAACTCTGCTAAATGCCTGGGCGCGATCGCCGTCCCGTTACGATTGCCATCCCCGATGAGCCTGAGGCCTAACCCATCAACACAATCCACGACACTAGCGAGGTCTCGCCCACGAGCAACGCGGTCACGAAAAGCCCACAACTACCAAAATTCTGCCCTGGCCAAGGCTCTAAAACTTTCCTCATCCCTTAGGGTAAGAAGATGGGGGGGGAAACCCCTCGTTCACCACCCCTGATCGGGGACTGTGCTGCAATTGCGATCGCCACAGTCTCGACCGCTCTTAATACCGTCATCCGGCACAATACAATCACACGATCCACACACCATCCATGCTCATGACTGTTGCCCTCGGACTTAGCACCATGCTTGGCGTTTATCTACTCATTTGTCTGGCGTTGCGACAATGGCAAACCCGCCTCACCTTCCTCCCCTCGCGCCGAATTAAATACACCCCGGATCACTACGAAATGCCCTACGAAGAGGTGTGGATTCCGGTGGATGCCGACAGCCAAGCGCAATTAAACGGCTGGTGGATTCCGGTAGAGGGAGCCACCCAAGCGGTCTTGTTGCTCCATGGCAATGGGTTTAACATTGGCGCGAATTTACCGCAAGCCCAGGTGTTTTATCGGTTGGGCTACCCTGTGTTGCTGATCGATTATCAGGGCTATGGCAAGAGTATCGGTCGCTTTCCCACGGAAACCCAGATCTATGGGGATGCACAGGTGGGACTGAACTATTTGCGATCGCAGCGGGGCTTTAGTCCAGAGCAAATTATTGTGTTTGGGCATTCCTTAGGCGGCGCGATCGCCATTCATCTCGCCAGCCAAAACCCCCACCTCGCCGCCTTAATCATTCAAGGCTCATTCACCAACATTCGGGACATGGCCGAGCATGACGGCTTTGCCGCAGTGCTGCCCATTAACTGGATTTTGCGCCAATCCTTTGATTCGATGGCGCTGCTGCCTACCCTGAGGATGCCGATTTTCTTTGTCCATGGGGAGTGCGATCGCCGCGTCCCCGCCTGGATGAGCCAAGCCCTCTACGCCAGGGCCACCACCGATCACAAAGACCTGTACCTCCTGCCCGAAGGCGATCACAACCATGTCCCGGAAATTGGCGGCCAGGCCTATCAAGCTGCGATCGCGCAATTCCTCGCCACCATGTCCCACACCGCCCAAGCCACGGCCCCATCCTAAAATAATCAAATTCGCCCCGATGATTCGGCTTCGTCCCTGGTTTAGCTTAATCGGCGGGAAGCCCCGCACTCTACGCGAAGCGTGAGTGTCGGGATGAAAACCGAGGCGATGGAGTGGAACGGAGTCGCCATACTCCTTCGCTATTTTCTAGGGAACCAATCGTCTTCCCAAAGCTAAACTAGGAACATGCTTGTATTGACCTACTCATACCGGATTTATCCAGACCTTGAACAGGAACTCCAGATGCTTAATTGGCTGGAAACTTGTCGCAAGGTCTACAACTATGCGGTCGGGGAGCGCAAAGACTGGATCAACAGTCGGAAGTGCCCGGTCAATGCTTGCAGTCTCCAGAAGGAGTACATCATCCCAGCCGACACCCCCTATCCCGATTACTATCGCCAAAAGAAGGCGCTAACTGAAGCCAAGAAAACCAACCCTGAACTCAAAGCGGTTCATTCTCAGGTGCTTCAGGATGTAATTGGGAGAGTCGATGCTGCTTTCGTCGCTTTCCACCAACAGCGAATCGGGTTCCCTCGGTTCAAGAAATTTGGCCGGATGCGGTCGTTTCTATTTCCGCAGATGAAGGGCGAAGCGATTGATGGTAACACCATTAAGCTACCCAAGCTCGGCCCAGTGCTCATCAATCTGCATCGCCCCATCCCTGAAGACTTCGACCTGAAGGCTGTTCGGGTCGTGCGGAAACATTCTGGATGGTACGTCATGCTGACGCTAAAAGCTGACGTTGATGTGCCCGACATCCCACCAGAAGGCCATGCCCTGGGACTGGATGTTGGTCTGGAGTATTTTCTATCCACCTCTGATGGTGAGCAGGTTTCTCGTCCTCGTTTCTTCAATAGGCTGCACCGCAAGCTTAAATCGCTGCAACGTAGGCTAAAAGGGAAGCAGAAGGGGTCGAAAAACTGGCTCAAGTTAATCAAGCGGATCGGTCGAGTTCACGAAAACATTGCGAATTACCGTCTGGACTGGCAGTTCAAGCTAGCCCATCATCTCTGCAACCAAGCCGGGATGATTTTTGTGGAAGACTTGGACTTCAGGACACTCGCCAAAGGCTTTCTCGGCAAACACATGGTTGATGCTGGACTGGGTCAGTTCGTCAACATTGTGTTGCCGTGGGTGTGCTGGAAGCGTGGGGTTTGCTACGGAAAGGTCAACCCTAGGGGCACCAGTCAGGAATGCCCTGACTGTGGGACTGAAGTCCTTGACACTCCCCGGCCTAAAGGCACGGGGATTCTTGGCTCACCGAGTCCACTTACCTAGGATTCCTTGCGAAGTCCTACATAGAGGTGGTTCTCTCCCCAAGCGTTACTTTCGGTGTGCCCCACCGTAGTTGGATTGCTCCAAAGTTTGTTTGGATTGGCAGCAATATTTGCCAAAAACTGATTCGTCTAGTCCCTGTGAATCTTTTATCTACTTGCAGGGAGGTCTAGAACAATGAAGTAGAACCCCATAGATTCAATTGCCAAGGTTCAGTAGCTACGAGTTAGGTAGCATCGGGTTTTTAAAGCGGTTGATTACCCTATCCGCTATGCTAATCATAAACCATAAAAAGCCGTCCTGGAAGGACGGGGCTTTAGACCCATGAATTTTGGTAAAGAATTAAAAGACCGCATTCACCATTGCGGTGAATGCGGTTCAATTAAGCCCAGAGATGTTGCCAGCGGTCAAGTTATTCGCAATCGTGGCCTCTCAGCCGTGGGTCTCACGACTGATGAAATCGCCTGTGGACGGGTTCTGTCGGGGGCTTTGCCTAGACAAGACCGAACGAAGCAGGTAGTCGCTGGAGCAATCTAGTGAAGCCCGCGCTGTACCGTTGGCGAAGCCTGCGCGAAGCGCATAGGTCAGCGTCGGGAGAACGTCACCATGGAATAACCCTTGATCCCCTCTGCACCGTGGAGCAATCACCGTGGCACTTCCTTCTATTTCTGTAATCATCCCCACCTACGGGCGCGAAGACCCCCTTAAAGACTCCATCGAGGATGTTCTTCAGCAAGACTATCCGGGAGATGTGGAAATCATCGTCGTTGACCAAACCGCCCACCACACCCCCGCCGTAGAGCAATACCTCACCCAGCAAGCCGCCGCCGAAACAATTCAATGGTGGCGCGTCCAATGGGCGAGCTTACCCGGAGCGCGAAACTATGGGGTACGGCGGGCCACGGGGGAAATTGTCCTGTTTATTGATGACGATGTGCAGTTACCACCGGGCTACCTCGTCGCCCATGGGAAAAACTACGATCGCGCCGACATTGGAGCCGTCGCCGGTCGCGTCTTCGACCGGATGAAACTCGCCGATGCCAAACCCGGCTTAGAAATTGAAGACCTCCCCCCCCAAGCCAGTGATCCGGGGATTGCCTGGTATCATCTCGATCTCGTCCACACGGTGAAACCCCAGCCGATTATCTCAGCACGGGGGTGTAATATGTCCTACCGCCGCGAGGTGTTTACCACCTACGGGGTTTGGTTTGATGAGCGGTTTCGGGGTTCGGCGGTGCGGGAAGAGTCGGATTTTTGCCTGCGGTTACGACGCACGGGCTATCAGATTTGGTATGACCCCGCCGCGCATTTGGTGCATCTGGGCGAAGAAACCGGGGGCTGTCATGATATCAGCACGCGATCGCTCAGTTATCAAGTCACCTTCTACCACAATCATTTCCTGATGGCTCAAAAAAACCTCACATTGGGCCAACAACTACGCCTCTACGCGAAACTTTTTGATTGCCATGTGCTCGGCCATCCCCCTTGTTACAAAAGTGGTTCCCCGATCAAAGTCCTATCGCGGGGCGTGTTCTACACCATCGGATTTTTTGATGCGATCAAATCCCGCCTTATGACCCTGTGGAATGATGGCCAAACTCAGACCCAAACCGATGAAATCCTCCAACCCTAACCCCGGTGTGAGGTAGCGATCGCTCACCCCCACCCCACCCACTTGAAATCCATGATCAGCCCTTAACCCTGATGCGAATTCTGATTGCTAGCCACTCCTATATTGTGGATCTCAACTGCGAAAAACTGCGTCAATTAGCCCGCCTTCGACCCGACATTGAAGTGACCGTGATTGTGCCCCAACGTTGGCGACCCGGTGGCGTTCAAAATCGCATCATTGAAGCCCCCCCATGGCAGGATCATCGCTTTCGTCGGATTCCCCTACCGAGCTTGAGTGAAAATAACCAAGGTCTCCTCACCTTTGGCGGGTCAATCATTCAACTGTTGCGTCAATTCAAACCCCACATTATCCACGTCGAACAGGGCGCAAAATCCCTCGGCTATGCCCAACTGATTCTACTCAATAAACTCCTCGGTTTACGGGCCAAAAATTGTTTTTTCACCTGGTGGAATTTGCCCTATCACAATAAATTTCCGATCAATCTTTTAGAGGCATTTAATTTACGGAATACCCAGGGATTGATTTCAGGAAATCAGGATGGGGTGGATATTTTACGCGAGCATGGCTATCGCAATGCGGCGACGGTGATTCCACAATTGGGCGTGGATGAGCAGTTATTTAAACCGGAACCCCAGCCCAAACTCCGGGCCGAGTTGCAGATTCCGGCAGATCATTGTGTGATTGGGTTTGTGGGGCGGTTTGTGCCGGAAAAGGGGATGATGACGTTGTTGGCGGCGTTGGCATTGCTGGGCGATCGCCCCTGGACTTTGCTTCTCCTCGGACGGGGAGAGTTGCAAGGGGAGATTGAAGCCCAGGCAGCAGCGGCGGGATTGCGTGATCGCCTCCGGATCGTAGCATCCGTTCCCCATGCCGATGTGCCCCGCTACATCAACGTGATGGATGTGTTGGTGTTGCCGTCGGAAACCAGTGGGCAGTTTAAAACCCTGACTGCGGTGGGGTGGAAGGAGCAGTTTGGCCATGTGTTGATTGAGGCGATGGCCTGTGGTGTGCCGGTGGTGGGGTCAGATTCGGGGGAGATTCCCCATGTGATTGGGGCGGCGGGGTTGGTGTTCCCGGAAGGGGATGCGGCGGCGCTGCGCGATCGCCTTGCGACCTTGATCGATTCCCCGGCTGAACGGGAACAATGGGCCGAACTCGGCTATCAGCGAGCGATGGAGCGGTACACAAATCTCGCCCTGGCGCGGCAACAGTTGCAGTTTTACGAGTCGCTGCTCTCGCCCTGAGCCACAAGCGGTTTCACCAATAGAAAATCATCCATCACAAAACCGCCCCCGATATCCGTGACGATCGCATCTTCCACCTTGAACCCCAATTTTTGATAGATCGCGAGGGTTAACGTGTTGTGTTTATTGACGGTTAAGGTGATGCGATCGCAACCCTGTTCCGGGGCGATCCGTTCAATTTCTGCCATGATCTGCCGTCCGTAGCCCTGACCCCGCTGCCCCGCCAGGACATAAAACTTACTCAAAAATAATGATTCGCCTTGGGGCTGGACGGCAAAATAGCCGATCTCGCCTGCGGCTCCCGTCACGAGGCGATAGTGATACCCCTCTTGGATCTGGGCAGCGATCGCCCTTGGGGATTGGAACCGATCCAGCATATAGTCCACCTGCGCCGTGCCGATGATGGCGGTGTAGTGGTGTCGCCAAATGCGATCGGCAAGGGCTGCGATCGCGGCACAGTCCGCCTCAGTGTAAACAGGGTGAAAGGTCAGCATTCTAGAGTCTAAGCCTCTTATATAAAGTTTATTGGCCAAAATATAACGATTCACAACGCGATCGCTGCAAAACGCCGATATTCCACAGATTGTTAGAGAAATACTGAAACATCATCCACACGTACCGCAGGGGAATCCCATGGCTGACAGCATTATTCAATGGGTTGAGACCTTACCCGCCGATAACATTACGGTTAAAGTGCTCAAGGCGATCGACTTTATCACGCCCGGCCAATGGGAAAATGTGACGGATTTTGATGCCATGATCGCCACTGTCACGGGGGAAAGCAATCCGCGCACCATCGCCCGCATCCGCGATCGCGCCCAACGCCTTGCCCTCGACCCCCAACAGCCCTATCAACGCACCCTCACCCTCTACAAAACCATCGATAAAGCAGACGGGGCCCTCGCTGCCGCTGCCTTAGCGAATAAGGTGGGAGAAAAAATCAGCTTTCTCGGCTTCCTCAACACCATTACCCCCAAACCCGACACCGTCCAAAGCATCGATCTCCTCCTCAAAGTTGCCGTCGAACTGATCGCCTACTGCCAACTGAACGGCCTACAGCCCAACCCGGTGCAATTTGCCCAATCCTTAGGCGAAAACTATCAAGATGCCGCCCTGATGCGGATGAAAGCACTGGTTTGTATTGATGCTCTCCTACCCTTGGGCACTGATTTTCTCACCAAAATCCATCAGGTAATCCAAGGAACCGACACCAGCGGCATCACCCAAAACCCGGTATTTTTAGCCGTGAATCAATACCTCCCTGGCAATAATCCTCAGGATAAGGTGGGATTTCTCAGCCAGAGTTTTACGGCGGTGGAAGGGTGGATGTCGGGGTTTGTGGCAAAAACAGGAATTACGCCCGAAAGCATTGCCCAAAGTTTAGGGAATTTTATCCAGATGGCCGATGGCAAACTCGATGTGATTGCGGCGTTGTTGGATCAAACCACTAACTATTACGAACATACGGGAATTCAAACCGTGGCGCGGGCGGTGATTCTCGCGGCCCATGGGCAGATCAAAGCCGAACCGGAGGAAGCGATCGCCGCAATGCAGTCCCCCGAATCAGCAGCATCTGAGGGCGATTATCAAGTCGGTCACAGCGTGGAGGTGTGGGATGAGGACGAGGAAGAATGGTTTGAGGCAAAAATCATTAAAGAACGTCTCAAGAAAAATGTGACGCAATATAAAGTTCACTACGTGGGCTATGACGAAGATGAGGATGAATGGGTGGATGGGGATGAGTTGCGATCGCCCGTGGCTGGCCCCCTCGACGATCACGGATATGGCATTGGTCAAACGGTGAAAGTGTGGGACGACGACGAAGAAGAATGGTACACCGCTGTGATTCGCCAAGGCCGTGAGGAAGAGTATTTTGTCCATTATGTGGGTTACGGTTCTTCGGAGGATGAATGGGTTGATCTCGATGAAATCGCCTAGGGCGATCGCGATGCCAATGGGGGTAAGGTCTTGGCCCATCGTTGACGAGATCATTGCCCTTGTTTTTGGAGTACCGTATACCCCTAAAAATTCCTGATGAACTCAGCCATTTTATCGATCAATTGCAGAATTCTGAGCAGGGGCGATCGCCCCGAAAAAGCGGTGCTACAATGGGCAGGTGAGTATAAGAGAATCGGTAAATTCAGCTTGCTTTCAACTTGACAGGTTTTCCCCCGGCTTTTGATAAGCGTCGCTCCGCAATCTTGGCTCTCTACATTTCACTTGATCTAGGAGATAGTTTCTCAATGTCCATTTATGTTGGTAATCTTGCCTACCAAGCAACAAAGGAAGGGATTACCGAAGTCTTTAGTGACTATGGCACGGTAACGCGAGTACATCTTCCCACTGATCGCGAAACCGGCCGGATACGCGGGTTTGCCTTCGTTGAAATGCAGAACGAATCAGAAGAAGCCAAAGCAATTGCTGAGCTTGATGGTGCAGAGTGGATGGGTCGTCAGTTAAAAGTCAATCCGGCCCGACCCCGTACCTAGACTGATGTACCGATGCTCCCCAGGGGAGTAGGGTTAATGATTAACGGTGATCCTCACTAGCGATCGCAAAAAATGCACAGGATACACCTCTTTTTTGGGCGGTGCTGCCTGTGCATTTTCATCATGTTGAGACGTTAAATGATGCTGTTTCGTTTGCGAATACACTGGCTCGGACTTTTGTTCCTAGGCGGCTTGATCCTTAGTTTTGGGCTACGAATGAATGCTCCTGTTTTCAGCACCTCTTCCCCAGAAATTCTGTGGGATACGTGGGGTGTCCCGCATATCTACAGTCAAACCCGGACAGAATTGGGCCATGGCTTTGGGTATGCCCAAATGCAGAGCCACGGTAATTTAATCCTGAGACTATACGGCCAAGCGCGGGGCCGGGGGGCGGAATATTGGGGCGAAGACTATCTCGCGGGCGATCGCCTCACCCATACCATGGGTATCCCGGCTCGTGCCCAAGCCTGGGAAGCAGATCAAACCCCGAAAATGCGCGATTACCTCACGGCGTTTGTGGCCGGCATGAATACCTACGCTACGGAACACCCCGACGCGATTTCGCCCCAATATCGCCCGGTGCTGCCGGTGACGGTGACCGATGTGCTGGCCCACCTCAACCGGGCGATTCACTTTCATTTTGTGGTGGGGCCCTCGGTGGCGGGGTCGAATGGCTGGGCGATCGCACCCTCGCGCTCGGAATCGGGCCATAGTTTGCTTTTGTCCAATACCCATCTGCCTTGGGGTGGGCTGTTTTTGTGGTACGAAGCGGATCTACACCTGCCGGATCTGAACCTGTACGGGGCGGCGTTGGTGGGGATGCCGATGTTGGCGGTGGGGTTTAATGATCATCTGGGGTGGACGGCCACAGTCAACACCTATAAAGGCTGGACAGACTATGATCTTTCCCTCGCAACAGGGGGCTACCGTTGGGATGATGCGATTCAGCCCTTTGATGCCGAGGACATCATCCTGAAGGTGAAACAGGCCGATGGGACACTCCGGGATGAACCGTTGACTGTGGAGCGATCGCGCCATGGCCCGATCATTCAGAAAACCGAGAACAGGGCTACGGCGCTACGGGTGGCAGGCTTGGAAAAGGCGCGGATGCTCGATCAACTGTGGGCGATGGGGACAGCAGGCGATCGCGCCGAATTTGAAGCCGCCCTCGCCCAACAGCAACTGCCCATGTTTAATTTTTTGACGGCAGACCGCAACGGCGAGATTTTCTATATTTTTAACGGGTTAGTTCCCGTGCGCGACGGGGGCAATTGGCGCGACCATCAACAGCCACAACCCGGCAACACCGCCGCCACCCTCTGGACGGACTACCACCCCTACGCTGACCTGCCGAAGGTGGCCAACCCGGCTAATGGTTGGCTCCAAAACACGAACGATCCCCCCTGGACGACGACGATCCCCGCCACCTTAGACCCGGAGGATTTCCCCGCCTACATTGCCCCGCCGGATCTGACGGGGGCGTTTAATCTGTTGCGGACACAGCGATCGCTCCACCTGATCCAATCCCAAGACCGCTGGAGTTTGGCCGAACTCGCCCAGGCTAAATTTTCGACTCGGATTGAATTGGGCGATCGCCTCGTCGATGCCCTGATTGCCGCCCTCCCCACCGACCCCGATCCCCTCCTCCAAACCGCCGCCACCGTCCTCCAAGGCTGGGATCATCATGCCAACGCCGACAGTCGCGGCATGGCCCTCTTTGCCCAATGGTGGGCGGCCATGCCCCCGGATGCCTTCGCCGTCCCTTGGGATGCAGCACAACCGTTAACCACCCCGGCAGGCTTGGCAGACCCAGCCACCGCCCTGGCGACACTCCGGGATGTTGCCCAAGCCATGCAATCCCATTGGGGGCGGCTGGATGTACCCTGGGGAGAGTTTATGCAGCTTCGAGTGGGGGATCGGGTGCAGCCGGGCCGTGGGGCAGCGGGAGCCGTGGGGAGTTTTGCGGTGATTGATAGCATTCCGGGGTCGCAGCCGGGTGAGCCGTGGCGGGCGGTGGGGGGTGATAGTTTCATTGCGGCGGTGGAATTCAGTGACCCGGTGCGGGCATTGGTGTTGAACCCCTACGGCAACGCAACCCAGCCAAATTCTCCCCATCGTGGCGATCAGTTGGCCCACTATCATCACGGGAAATTGCGGGAAGCTTGGCGCGATCGCCCCACCATCGAAGCCCACCTCGCCCGCCGCACTGTCCTCGATTCACCCTCTCCAATGCCCTGATGTTTCTCTTTCTCTCGAAATTACTGCCGGTTTTCGTTTATCCCTTGGGGTTGGCCTGTGTGCTGATGGTGGTGTCGTTGGGGCTGGCCTGGTGGCGATCACGCTGGACGGCGCTGCCAATTGTCCTGGCCCTCGGCATCCTCGTCATCGCCACCAATCCGGGAGTCAACACCGCCCTGCTTAAATCCTTGGAATGGCACTATGTGCCGGAAGGACGATTACCCAAAGCTGAAGCGATCGTCATCTTGGGGGGCGCGTTGAAGTTCCAAGAAGCCCCCCGCCGTACTTTGGAAGTGACGGAGCGGGGCGATCGCATCCTCTACGCCGCCACCCTCTACCACGACGATCGCGCCCCCCTGATCATCGCCAGCGGCGGGCGTATCGGTTGGCATGGCGACGAACCTCCCGAATCCGAAGATATGGCGATCCTTCTGCGTCGCTTGGATGTCCCTCAAGGCGCGATTATCGAAGAACCCCGCTCCCTCAACACCTACCAAAATGCCCTCTACACCAAAGCCATCCTCGACAAAAAAGGGCTGAATCGGATTCTCCTCGTCACCTCTGCGTTCCACATGCCGCGCTCGGTGGCTATCTTTGAAAAGCTCGGCATTGACGTGATCCCCGCCCCCACAGATTTTTACATCACCGATGGCAGCGTCACCGGAACTCAACGCACCCTCGTCGGCAACATCCTCGATCTCGTTCCGGAAACGGGCCGCCTCGCCTCCACCACCGAAGCGATTAAGGAATACATCGGGATTTTGATCTATCGTCTGCGGGGTTGGGCGTAGGATTGAGGCCTTGGAGACGATTACGGGGGCGGGGGTTGGAGTTCTTCGAGGATGGTGAACCGAACATGGTTAATCGCCAAATCGCCGATGGAAAGCTGCTCTTTCGTTGTCGCAATGTCGTTGATATAGAGTTTCTCGAAGGGAACGCCTTTCCCCATTTCGGCGTGATACCAGGCTAAACCCATGAAAAAGCGCGTGGGATAGGGGCCGCCTTCCACCACATCATCGGGGTTTGATTCCATCGGTAGCCAGCCGTAGCCCGGTAGATAGAACTCCATCCACACATGGTTAAAGTCCGGTTCGAGGAGTTGGCCCCGTTCGAGGGCTTTGGCGGGGCATTTATAGCGGCCCACGGTGCGGCAGGCGATGCCGTTGAGGCGGGCGAGGGCCAGCAACACCCCTAGATATTCACCACAGGAGCCAACCCCCCGCGCTAGGGCCACGTCGGGGGTATCAATATGGGGTTTGATGCCGTAGGAGAGGCGATCGTAAACATAGTTACGGATGTTGTACATTTTCCGCAGCAGGTTCGTTTCGTTGCCGATCGCTTCCTTGGCGGCCCGTTGAATAATCTCCTTATCCATGGCCAGATTGTCGTTGTCCACCAAATACCGGGTTTGGAATGCTTCGGAGAGTTCGGGCACGTTTTCACCATCTTGGGGGCCAAACTGGTATTTGATGCCCCAGACTTCGAGGGTGGCTTTCCAACCGAAGATATAGCGTTCGCTGGATTTGAGGGTGTCAAATTTAAACACCGCGAGGCGTTGGCCGTCGAGTTCCCGTTCTTCAAAGGGCAGGCCGACGGCTTCGATCGAGCGAATTTTTTGGCGGGGGGTTTCGGCGGGGAGGGCCATGCGCCACTCTAAATCCTGCACTTCTACGGGGTCGAGGGGGGATAGTTCCTCCACGTAGGACATTTCCACGAGATAACCGTTGGAGAGGGCGAGGTTTTGATCGGGATAGTAGGCGAAGTAGAGGGGATGGATGAAGGTGCGATCGCGGTATTGTAGTTCGTGGTTGGGGTTGGCGTTGGGGTTGTCGCGCAGATAGGGTTCCTCTTGGGCGTAAGCCACGTAGAGGACATCCTCGTTAAACGCCAGGCCGGACGGGGCATCAAAGGGGGTCAGGACATTGAATTTCATTTCCCCCGTGGCCCGGTCTAAGCAATAGACACTTTGTTCGATATTGTCCGTGAGCCAGAGTTCCTCGCCATGGACGGTGATGTTTTCAAGACCAATGCCGGGGGCGTAAAAGCGAGTAATTTCGCGGCGCGTTTCCCGACTAAAAATGAGAATGTGGCCTGTACGTTGACAGGTGACGTAGATTGTCGATTCCCACACAGCAATGCCGTTGAGGGGATAATACAGACTCAAGAAGCGATGGGGATGGAAGCGATCGGCATCGTCTAAGGAACAAAAATAGATATCTTCTCCTCTGGTAAACCAAAGGGTGTCATGGGCGATCGCCAATCCCGTTGCACCTACAAAATCTTGCCAACTGTGGGGATTGATAATCCGAGTGTTGTGGGTGTGGGCTTGAATCTCCAAGAGATACCCTGTCGTGGAATCCAGGGCGTATAACACATCTTTGTGAAAGGCAATGCCATGGATGGACGCTGCTGCAAGAGGATGAATCGTCTGAGAAGACGGAGCAGACGCTGCCAAAGTAGAAAGGGACGAATCGGGAATCATGCTCAGTGGGCGTGAAGAAACAGCAGTAGATTCACTGTCAGAAAGTGACGTTGACGGTAAACCCCCAAGTTAGCAGATACTCCCACGCTCTCACTGCTTAAAGTGAACTTTCTCTCGTTGGACGTTTATTCTCCAGTTCAGTTACAACAAGACTAGAGAACGATCAGGGTGCTATGAGCGTAGGATTCACGAGTCCACTTTATTTTTTCTGTCTGATTCCGATACTTTATAGGGACAAACATAGGTCATGCCGTATTTAAACCGTACATCGCGCCGAATTTCACGGGCTATTCTCGGAGGTAGTGTTGCCCTGATGACCCTAATCGCTCCGGTGGTTGTTGCCTCCGAGGGCGCGATCGCTCAAAACTTACCCAG
The DNA here is from genome assembly GCF_001890765.1 of Spirulina major PCC 6313. Lineage (NCBI taxonomy): Bacteria > Bacillati > Cyanobacteriota > Cyanophyceae > Spirulinales > Spirulinaceae > Spirulina > Spirulina major. The sequence goes on from NZ_KV878783.1 coordinate 373,197, forward strand.
CCTAGAACAATGGCAAGAAGCCGGGTTCACCCCCGCCGTCGATACTTCTCCCCAACGCAGTGATGTGGGCGGCACACGCGGTGGCCCCACAGAAACTGCTACCCCTGCCACAGAGGCCACCGATTTGATGGCCCTTGTGCCCAACTACAATCGGTTCGGCGTGACGGTACTTGATAATCCGCACCTCTTGGTCTATCTACCGAAGGCCAGCACCAATCGGATTGTGCGCCTTGAAATCGAAGCCGTCACCGTTGCAGACTCCGAAAATGGTGGCACCACCCAACATCAATTTGTTCATGCCCAAGAATGGGAAGTGGGGCAAAACGGCGGCATTATGGATTTGAGTTTGCCCTCCTCCATTCCCCATGCAGAGCATCCCCAAGCTCAGCGATCGCTCCTCCAACCCAACACAGACTATCGTTGGGTCGTCTTGGTTTACGACAACACCGACGCGATTACCGGTAAAGTAGAAGGCTACATTCGCCAAATTGAAGTAGACCAAGTCCCATGGCGCAATGCAGACCCTAACACCCCAGTTATTGCCGACTACCTCAGCAGCCTATCCCCCCACGACCAAGGCACATTCCTGTTTCAGAATTTTGTGTGGTATGACGCAGTGAAGGCCCTAGCCAACGCCTACCAAGATGATCCAGTCGCCACCGAAGCCGATTGGAAGCAAGTCTTGAAATTGACCGGCTTAACGGATGCCCAAATCAACACCGTACTCACACAAATGTCCCAAAATCGCGACTTCATCCAAGGAGATGCTCTCCTGTGATTTAAAAGTCCCCCGTTCTGAAGCCGGGGGATTTTTAGCTAATCGGTGGGAAGCCCCGCGCTGTACCGACAAGGTCAGTGTCGGATGGCTGTGGAATCATTGCTTGGCTGTGATGACGGAAACGTACAAAACGACTGGCCAGGGTGTTTCTGCGTTCACGATGAAGAAACAAATTCCTCTGCTCAAAGCGGAGTAAGTAGCTCAGGCAAGAAAGAGTGAACTATGTAACAGAATATTGAGGTTGTCGCAGATTGACATATTCAGTGGAGTGAGCGTTTTGTTGTGCCCGAGCATCAAGTCCAAAAATGACCTCACAAGCCAACTCCTTCTCTGACTCAAACATCTGACCAACCAACTCATCTCGCTTGAGATGCTGCCACTCCAACTCAATAGGATTCATCTCTGAACAGTAGGGGGGCAGGAAGAAAAGATAAAGCCCCTGAGCTTGCCAAGTAGCAATCTGGGCTTGAACAAGCTTGCTGGTATGAATGGAGCCGTTGTCCAGCACAATGACCCTTATCCGTCCGGTTTTCGAGAGGATGTCAGCGGCACTCTGGGCTTGCTGGTTCATCAAGGCGATGAAGTCATCGCTCTTAAAGCTGCCTAAAACCAGAGAGTAGATGAAGGTGACCAATGGCTGCCACAAACCGATGATGCTGAGCCTCTTGCCTCGCTTGCGAGTCTGCTCCTGTCGTTTTTGCTCACCTCGGAAGTAATCGCTGTAACTGGCGGCACTCCATAAACAACTGCCGGATTCGTCGCCGTAGAGCAAGTCAATCTCCCCTGCTGCCGCAGAGAGTTCGAGCATCTCTAAGTCTGCTTGCTTAATCGCCCGCGTTGCTGGGTCTTGGCGCTCTCGGTGACTCTGACGTGTCCGCTTCCATATCACCCCCTTTTTTTGAGCACCTGACGCAGATGGTCTGGGCTCAAGGTAATGCCTCTGTATCGTTTGAGTTTCTTGGCTAACTGTACGCTGTTATAGGTTCGCTTTTCTTCACGCAAACAGGTTTCTAGGTACACCATGTCGGCTTCTGTCCAGGTGCTCTTTTTTCCTCTTCCTGGTGCATCCCAGAGTCCGCCTAAGCCCTTTTCCTGCCAACGTTTGAACGTTTTCCTCACTGTCCCTACATTCCAGTGCAAGTGTTGGGCTATCTTTTCGACGTACCATCCTTGATGGCTGAGTCTCAGAGCTTCTGCACGGTCTTTGACTCTCTGTATTACTGTGGTTGCTTTCCTTAGCTCCCACAGGGTTCTTTCTTCCTCTGGGCTTAGAAATACTCTCATCCTTGCTCCCATAAGTACACCTGTTCTTTATACTCACTCTTTACATCTCTCAATCTACCTCTCTTTTTCTACCCTGGCCTACTTATGAATGGCTGAAAGCATGCTATTCGCAATGTTTGCAGCAGTCGGTAAGCTAATCGGCATCTAAATTGCACCCTAGTTTTTCTAAGCCCCTTTGTACAAGGGTTTCAGCGTAACTGGCACAATGTAGTTTGAATGCCGATCAGCTTACTGAATCTGTCTCAGGCATTCCAACACTTCTTTGTCGGCAGAGCACAGTATCCCAATTTCAAATCTAAGCATCGTCGGCAGTCAATTCAGTTTCCTCAAAACGTATTATTGGTGTCTGATGCCGCCATTAAATTCCCCGGTTCGCTCGGTGTTGTTGTGGCCAAGATTCACCGACCGATTGAGGGGACGTTGAAGACTGTCACGGTGTCCAGGTATCCAGATGGGAAATACTTTGCATCGCTGCTGGTCGAAGATGGTACAGCCAAGCCGGAGTTGTCTAGCACGGGTAAGGTGATTGGACTTGACTTGGGATTAACAGACTTCGCGATCGCGTCTGATGGTTCCAAGTTTCCTCATCCACGTCCTCTCAACAAGTATGAACGCAACCTAAAACGGAAGCAACGTAAACTTGCCAGACGCAAGAAAGGCAGCCAGAACCGGCACAAAGCACGCTTAAAGGTTGCCAAGGTTCACTCTAAAATCGCCAGAGTCAGGGAAGACTTTCATCACAAACTATCCCGCAAGATAGTGAACGAAAACCAAGCCATTGTGGTAGAAGATCTAGCCGTTAAGAATAGGGTCAAGAATCACAATCTAGCCCAAGCAATCAGCGATGTTGGTTGGGGTCAGTTCTGCACCATGCTCAAATACAAGCAGAGTTTGAAGGTAAGGTGTACCTGGAGATTGGGCGATTCTTCCCCTCTTCCCACCTCTGCTCAAACAGGCTGCTACCGCTAGAAAAGATGGATCTTTCGGTGCGCTCGTTTGTCTGCCCTTACTGTCAGGAACGGCATGATCGAGACATCAATGCGGCAATTAAGATTCAGACAGGAAGGCTTGCGGATTTTGGCCTCAGGAAGTGGGGCTTCTGCTCTAGGACGCGATGTCAGACCACAGGGAGGGAGGCGCAAGTCTACCCTCTCCGAGGCTGTCGCGGTTGATTAGAGAAGCCCGCGCTGTATGCAGAGCATCAGCGTCGGGTACTTCACCCCAGCCCCCTCGAATCAATGCAGCCAGATTGGGATGAATGCGATCGCCCCCGCTGGCTTCAGTTTAAAACTTTTGGTGAAAAAGACAGTTTCTCCCACCGTCTCACCCTATGCTTAACAAGATTACGGGGTTTAGCCCCGTTGCTTCGTCATCATGAGGAACAACAATGCTCGATAAACTTGAAGCGGTTATTGAAGAGATCAACGCCAGAGAAATCCTCGATTCTCGCGGTCGCCCCACCATCGAAGCCGAAGTCCTGCTCGACAGCGGAGCCTTCGGCCTCGCCCAAGTTCCGAGCGGTGCGTCCACCGGCAGCTTTGAAGCCCACGAACTCCGGGATGGAGAGAGCCGTTACGGTGGCAAAGGTGTCCTTAAAGCCGTACGCAACGTCAACGAAAAAATCGCCGACGAATTACGCGGCATGGATGCCCTAGACCAAGTGGCGATCGACCACTGCATGATCAGCCGTGACGGCTCCCCCACCAAATCCAACCTCGGAGCGAACGCCATTCTTGCCGTCTCCCTCGCCACCGCCAAAGCTGGCGCAGATCACCTCGGCATTCCCCTCTACCGCTACCTGGGTGGCCCCCTCGCCAACATCCTCCCCATCCCCTTCATGAACGTGATTAACGGCGGATCGCACGCCAATAACAACGTTGATTTTCAAGAATTCATGATCGTTCCCGTCGGAGCGCCCACCTTCGCCGAAGCCCTGCGCTGGGGCGCGGAAGTCTTCGCCTGCTTGAGCGATGTGCTGAAAAAAGATGGGTTACTCTCTGGGGTGGGGGATGAAGGGGGCTACGCGCCGAACCTCGCCTCCAACAAAGCCGCTTTGGATTTACTCGTGGCAGCGATCGAACAAGCCGGATACAAACCCGGCACTGAAATCGCCCTGGCCATGGATGTCGCCGCCAGTGAATTCTACAAAGATGGTCAATACATCTACGACGGCACACCCCACAGCCCCGCCGAATTCATTGACTACCTAGCTGAGTTAGTGGCGCAATATCCGATCATTTCCATTGAAGATGGCCTCCACGAAGACGATTGGGCTAGTTGGAAAACCTTGACGGAAAAACTCGGCGACAAAGTGCAACTCGTCGGCGATGACCTCTTCGTCACCAACCCCACCCGTTTACAAAAAGGGATCGACGAAAATGCCGCCAACTCGATTTTGATCAAACTCAATCAAATCGGCTCCCTGACGGAAACCCTCGAAGCGATCGAACTGGCCCACCGTAACCAATACGCCTGCATGATTTCCCACCGTTCTGGGGAAACCGAAGACACAACGATCGCCGATCTCGCTGTCGCCACCCGTGCGGGCCAGATTAAGACAGGCTCCCTCTGTCGCAGCGAGCGGGTTGCGAAGTATAATCGCCTCTTGCGCATCGAGGAAGAATTGGGCGATCGCGCTCAATACGCTGGTGCGATCGGTATGGCCCCTGGTGCATAGCCCCAAAAACAACACCCATCGTGATCTGCACCATGATCATTAAAACAAGGGGCTTAGTCCCCTTGTTTTCCCATCTTCATCTTTGTATTGATCAACTCGCCTGATTGCCCACAACACCATGATTCAAAATGACATCTGGATTAAACAAAAAGCTGCCGAAGGATTAATTCAACCCTTTGAAGCCACTTTAATCCGCAAAGTCGATCAACTCCCTGTCATTTCCTACGGACTCAGTAGCTACGGCTATGATATCCGCCTCAGTCCCAACGAATTCCGCGTTTTTCGTCATATTCCCGGCACAGTTGTTGATCCGAAATATTTCAACCCCCACAACCTTGAACCGGTGGAATTACATCATGATAAAAACGGCAATTTTTTCATCCTCCCTGCCCATTCCTACGGCTTGGGCGTTGCCCTAGAAAAGATCAACGTTCCGGATTATATTTCCGTATTATGTATTGGAAAATCAACCTACGCACGTTGCGGAATCATTGCAAATCTTACCCCCGCTGAAGCCGGTTGGCGCGGACATTTAACCCTCGAATTCTCTAATTCTTCTAGTGCAGATTGCCGAATCTATGCAAATGAAGGAGTAGTACAGCTACTCTTTTTAGAGGGTGAAGAATGTGAAACGAGCTACAACAAACGTCAGGGAAAGTATCAAGATCAGCCCGAACAAGTGATTGTTTCACGGGTTTAGAGCGTAACTCCTATTCTTTCATCATTGTTTGAAATCCACAATAATTTCTAGATTGTACGCTTGGCATCATGGATAAATTTCGAATTGAATTACTCGCTGCAACACCTAACCCTCAGCAACTCATTTGGGCAGCGATGCACCAAGATTACAGCGAAGACTGTGTCTACGATCAGCAGGATAAATTCCCCAGCGAAGAAAAAGCAGGCGCATTAATTATCAAATATTTATTAGCAGGAAATAAGGGACATTTTGGCCCCCTTGAACATCCTCAAATCACCGTCAATGCTTGTGCATTTCCTCATTCTATGATGCAGCAGGTGCGGACTCATCGCGTCGGCATCAGTTTTGACTGTCAGTCAAATCGGTATACGGGGCAGCGCATTCTAGATGTGGTCACCGGAAAACGAACGGTTGAAGATGTGTTTTATCTGCGTCCGGTGGGGAATTATACGAACCGACAAGGGAAGAAGTATTTCTATTCCGAAGAACAGCGCAATACAGATTTAGAGTGGTGTTTTGCAGCGTGTCAGCGATATGCAGACCAGTTAGCAGCGGGGATGTCGGAAGAACATGCGCGGGGGACAATTCCGTTTGATGTGCGGCAACATTTTGTGTTGAGTTGTAATGTGCGATCGCTGATGCATCTCCTCGATTTACGGTGGAAAAAAGATGCCCAACTCGAAGCGCAACAATTTGCCGAATTGCTCTTTAAGCAGTTTGAACAATGGTGTCCCGCGATCGCGCAATGGTATCTAGAAAACCGTGCCCAAAAAGCAAGACTCTCTCCTTAAACTATGTGATCGAATGGTAAGGATTCAGGTGGGGGGGGGTTGACAAATCAGAAAAAACAGCTAAGTTAGCACAATGAAGCCCATCGAGATTCCCCCAGCCGTCGAACGAGAGCAACTGAGACAAGCATCATCAGAGGTGCTGGTGGAACTGGTGTTGCGGCAACAAGAGATTATTCAGCAACTAGTGTCCAGTCAACAATCAATTGACGGATAGAGATGTTGTAATTTCAGCCTGGCATCAGCCGTTGTAAATCGCCAATCAATCCATGTTTCCTGATGATTGCGCTCGTCTTGCCAGGCATCCACTTCACGCTTGAGTGTCTCCTGATCAGGAATCCGGCGACTTAAGCACTGACGACTCAAAACACTCAGTTCAATCTCGGCCATATTCAGCCAACTGCCATGTTTGGGGGTATGGCAGAATTCCAATCGACTCAAGATGCGTTGTGCTTCTGCCGGTTCAAAGGCTTTGTAGAGTGAGGCCGGGGAATGAGTATTGAGATTATCCTGAATGACAATGATTTTTTGGGGTTGGGGCGTAATCGATATCCACTAACGTTTTGAGCAAGTGGGCATAATCTACTGCGGTGCGACGCTCTGTGACCGTCACGCGCCGCCACCCAATCATCGGTTCACAGACCATAAACAGGTTGGCTGTCCCGTTGCGCTCATATTCATAATCCACCCGTTCGGGCTGCCCCGGTTGAGCCGGAATGGGTAGGCGGGTTTCTTTGACTAACTGTTTGCCCGCTTCATCAATGCAAATCACAGGCATGTTTGGGGTGTAATCCGTCTGATAGACCGTCAAGACTGCCTCCATATACCAGACAAACTCTGCGCTTTGGCTCGGTGGAATTACCCAACAGCTTTGTCGCCAGGGTTGGAGTTCGTTTTTTTTAGTCAGTTGCCGCACGCTTTCATGGCTGATGTCATCGACATAGTCCAACTCCACCATCTGCTGTGCTAACAAACGTAACGTCCATCGCCCCTGACCTGCGGGCGGTTCACTACAGCACAACGCCACTAAGTGTGCCTCCGTTGTGCCATCCAACTTTCGGGGGCGACGGGGATGGGGGCGAGGGCTTAAGGCTGCCTCTAGCCCCTCTTCGACAAATCGTTTCCGCACTCGCTCAATAGTTCTCAGGCTAATATCAAGGGCTTCTTTTATATCCTGATCTCGCCAACCGGGGGATTGCTGGCAAATCGGCTTTGAGGAGAATTCGGGCATGATTGATCAGAGCCGCAGCTCGTTTCCCCGTGGTGACAATTTCCTGGAGGTCTTGTCGTTCTTCGTCACTTAAGCGCACAACGTATTTTTTGACCATGTCAGCCTTGGTTTGAACACTGACTTCATCTTACTCTTCTCACTCGGCACTATCTCTTTGACTAAGCACTAGTCTGGGAAATAGAGCGGCTCAAGAACAACGCCAACAGCGATAGCGAGAGTTCATCGAAACCCCCATCAAGCGACATCCACAAACGCTCAGAACACCAACCCCCAGAAAAAGAGCCACCAAGCCAAGGAAAACGTAAACCCGGTGGGCAACCCGGTCATCAGGGAAAAACTCGCAAAGGGTTTGGCAGAATAGACCGCTACGAAATGGTGCGAGCACAAGTGTGTGGGTACTGTGGGAGCCAAGAGTTGAGCCTAGTCCCCCGAAAAACGCGCCGCCATGAAGTAGCCGAGTTAATCCAACCCGCCATAGAAGTAGTGGAGTATGAGCAGCAGTGCTGCTGTTGTAGCCGATGCGGACAGGAAACATGGGGAGAGTTACCGCCGCAAGTGCTGGGAGGTCAAAGCTTAGGAGTCGGGCTGCAATCCCTGTTGGTGTGGTTGGGGAACTACGCTCACATGAGCTATGAAAAGCAGCAGGAATTCCTAGAGGAACTGGGGAATATCACCGTGGGAGTAGGGACATTACAAGCGACCAACGAAAGGGCATCCCAAAGCGTTAAGCCGACAGTAGAGGAACTGGGAAACTGGGTGAAACACCAAGACTACGCCCAAGTGGATGAAACACCATGGCTAGTCAAGGGAGTGAAAGAGTGGATGTGGGTAGTGTGTGGGGTGGGTTTTTGCCTCTTCCACGCCGCTGATACTCGTTCAAGGGCGGAATTAGAGACCCTATTAGGTCGAAGCTTTGATGGTGTACTCGTCTCTGATGACTTCAGTGTGTACAACGGTTATGAGGTGAAAGCCCAGCAGAAGTGCTTGGCTCATCTAAGGCGGCACTTCAAGAAAGTCTGCAAGCTCAGGCATGGAAAAAATCCAGAGTTGGCGAAGGCATTCCTGGATTTGATTGACACAGCCTTTGAGCAGCATCGTCAGTGGCGTGAAACCGAGGATGGGGCTGCCTATCATCAATGGGCGGCGGGCTTTATCTATGAGGTGAAGGCGGCTGTGGAGCATTGGCTCCCCCTGGCTGGGCATGAGGCGGGCTTGTTATTGCGCTCTCTACGCGATAAGGCAAATCAGTGGTGGTATTTCCTGTCCCATCCAGAAATTCCCCCGGATAATAATCGTGCGGAACGCTCGTTGCGGTTGGCTGTAACCAAGCGTAAGGTTTGTGGTGGCTCGCGTTCGATGGCAGGTTTTGCCCAGACGGCAAGGTTACTGAGTGTGATTCAGACTTGTCGGACTCAAGGGCGTTCGGTGTTGAGTTTCTTGAAACAAGCTTTGATGGCGACGGCTTCTCCTGAGCAAGTCTCCATGCCTTCCCTCATCCCTGCTACCTGAATCCTTACATCGAATGTAATCATTTATCGCAAAATGTAAGGAATTCAATCCAATCGTAACAACCGGATCAAGGTGTCTCACCTGACTTTTAAAATCAGAGTGAAATGATTGAAGGTATGGGCTATGAGTCAGGTTTTAATTCGGGGTGGGCGGATTGTGACGGCGGTGGATGATTACCATGGGGATCTGTTGATTGAGAATGGGCGAATTGAAGCGATCGCACGCCATCTTGACGTTCCCGACGCAGAAATTCATGATGCCACCGGGTTGCTCGTGATGCCCGGTGGGATTGATGTGCATACCCACATGGAAGGCGAGCAAGGCCCCGCCATGAATTGTGATACCTACGCTAGCGGAACAGTTTCGGCGGCCTTTGGGGGAACAACGACCATTGTTGATTTTGCCTATCAAAATAAAGGGGATGGGGCAAAGAAAACCGTTGAAGAACGGTTAGCATTAGCTGACCCGCAGGTTTGTATTGACTATAGTTTTCATCTGATTTTAACCGATGTCAATCCTGATACCTTGGCCGAACTTCCTGATCTGATTAATACCGAGGGAATTTCGAGCTTTAAAATGTTCATGGCGTATCCGGATATTTTGATGGTCGATGATGCGTCAATTTATCGCACCATGAGCCGAGTGCGGGATCATGGCGGCATGGTGAATTTGCACGCGGAAAACGGGGCAGTGATTCAGGTCTTGATTGAGGAGGCCTTAGCCGAAGGCCGCACCGATCCTAAATATCACGGTTATACCCGACCGCGTCTCATGGAAGCCGAAGCCACCCATCGGGCGATTCGCTTGGCAGAATTGGCAGAAATTCCGGTGTATATTGTCCATCTGTCGGCTCCTGAAGCGTTGGAAATGGTCGTGCAAGCCCGCGATCGCGGCGTTCATGCCTTCGCTGAAACCTGTCCCCATTACCTCTTTTTAGACAAAACTGAATACGATCGCCCCGGTTTTGATGCCGCCAAATATGTGATGACTCCGCCCTTACGCGAGCATGATTGTCAACATCATCTCTGGCGGGGTTTACGGTTTGATGATCTGCAATTAGTCGCGACGGATCACTGTCCGTTTTGCTTTAATGAACAACCCCTCGGTTTGAAGTATTCCAAACGCATTGGAGCCGACGACTTTTCCAAAATTCCCAACGGTGCGCCGGGGGTCGAATTACGCCTTGTTTTGCTCTATGATGGCGGCGTAAAAACCGGCAAAATCAACCTCAATCGCTTTGTTCAACTCACCGCCACCGCTCCGGCTAAAATGTTTGGCTTATTTCCCCAAAAAGGAACCATTGCTGTGGGCAGTGATGCCGATCTCGTCCTGTTTAATCCGGAGAAAAAACAGGTTTTGAGTGCAGCGACTCATCATTCTCAAGTGGATTACAGCCTTTTTGAAGGGCGAGAAGTAACGGGAAAAGTCGAGAAAGTCTTTTCACGGGGTCGGTTAATTGTGGACGGCGATCGCTTCCTCGGCCAGGCCGGCCAAGGACAATTCTTAAAGCGAGGCGCATCGGGGCGCATTCTTTAAAATTGTGTACTTCGCTCAACTGTTTCGCGCTTAATCTGGATCGGCAAAAGCACTTTAAAGGTACTTCCTTCCCCAGGCACAGACTCCACTTCTAGCCTGCCACCATGCTTATCCACAATAATTTGATAGCTAATGGATAACCCTAAACCCGTGCCCTGACCCACGGGTTTTGTCGTGAAAAAGGGTGTAAAGAGTTTCGTTTGGATGGCTGCATCCATGCCATGGCCATTATCAGTAATGGCGATCATTACCGTTTGATCATCCACCCAGTCAGTCGTGATCGTTAAACACGGTTCCAAGGGTTGATGATCATCAATGGCATCAATGGCATTCGCCAAAAAATTCATCAAGACTTGATTGATTTGACCAGCGTAACATTCCACTTGAGGTAAATCACCATAGTTTTTGATGACTTTAATATCTGGACGGTGGTTCTTTGACTTGAGACGATTATTTAAAATCATCATTGTACTGTCTAAACCATCATGAAGATTGACCGCTTTAATTTCAGATTCATCAAGACGCGAGAAACTGCGCAAGGATGTCACAATTCCACGAATCCGCTCTGCTCCCACATGCATTGACTTGAGTAGCTTAGGCAGATCTTTAATGAGAAAGTCAAGATCCACATTTTCGACCAATTCTTCTAAATCACCTGTGATGTTTGGATAGTGTTGCTGATAAGCATGAATTACTTCGAGTAAATTTTCGGTGTATTCATTGGCATAGCGCAGATTACCATAAATGAAGTTAACAGGATTATTAATTTCGTGAGCAATCCCGGCTACTAATTGGCCTAAACTTGACATTTTTTCACTCTGAATCAATTGATTCTGGGTGTGATGAAGTTCAGTTAGTGTTTTTTCTAGGTTATTGGTATAGTCACGTAGTTTAGCTTCAACATGAATGCGCTCTGTCATGTCAACGGCTAACCCGACTAAGCCAGTGACTTCGCCCTCTTGGTTTTTTAAGCGAATTTTTAATGTTTCAAGATGATGTAAATTCCCGTCTACAAAGGGGAAGACTTCCGGTGTAATGTATACCTCATCTTGCTGGAGACAAATGGCATCAGAGACGAGACAATTGCGCACGGCTTCTTCGCCAAAGGCTTCTTTGTAATGCCCCACATTGTAAACGGCATCGGGGGTAATGCCGAGGTCTCGACAAAAGGTGCGGTTAATGAAGTGCATATGTCCGTTAACATCTGTTTTCCAAATCCAAATCGGGGCATTTTCCACGATCGCCATTAACATTTGTTCGCGATCGGCCAGGGTTTTGGCTGCTTGTTTTTGGGCAGTGATATCACGGACAATGGCTTGAAGACAATCAACCCCGGCTAGATGAACTCGAAATAACGAGACTTCCGCTTCAAACAGAGTGCCATCACACCGTTGATGAAGCCATTCAAAACTGACGTTGCCGTCTGTTAAAGCGGCTTGAATGTAGTGGTTGGCGAGTTGATCGGAGGGTTCTTGATTGGTTTGCTGGGGAGGTGAAAGTTGACTGGGATGGTAGGCACAAAATTGATCGCGATCGCTACACCGAAAAAGCTGCAATGTGGCTTGATTACAATCTAAAAATCCTTGGGCATCGAGGAACATCACCGCCGCTGGATTGAATTCATAAATGGCACGTAATGCAGGCTCATCAAAATGCAGTGTGTGGCGCAGGTTGAGCCGAGGCTGAGTGGGGGAGGTCGCCGCAGCGGGGGAATGTTGCGCCATAATCATCCCGTCCCAAAGGGTAGCACCGTCGGTTTGGCGTTCTGGGTGGGCGGAAACCCAAACATCACAACGACCTTGGGGCGTTTGGAGCCACCCTGACCAGGTTAAGTGGGTGTGATGGGTGGCGGAATATGCGATCGCAGCGTGCCAAGACCGCAATTGCTCACCCTGCCAGGCGGCTAACCATTGATCCCCCTCCCAGGACTCACATCCCAGTAGCCGCACACTATTCCCCACCAGCGATCGCAGGGATAACTGCCCGGTTGGTGTGCGGTGCAGTTGAAACAGACAACCAGGGAGGTGCTCATACCAACGGTGCTGATGTGCCTCAAATTGCGCAAACTGTTGCGGTAATGGATCTGGGGCAATGGCGGGGTGGAGCGACGTGCTTAAATCAGATTGTGGTGATTGGAGTGTCATAACCGTTTGATTACCAATGGACAGGATGCAATCGTTACGCAAGTCGAGAGAAGCGCTGCAATAGTTTTATTCTAATCGAAGTTTTTTAGGTGTCTCGGCCCTATGCGGTGGAGTAGGAAGCTCCCACCACAACGCACCGTGCCCTAGCACAATCGCGCCAAGGTTAATTCTGGTATTCATCGCCTCAGAATATCGATTGTGAGGTCGCAGACTTCACGATTAATCCTGCCTATCTGCTCCTATAGCGATCCTAAATCAATCGGAGATCTTATCTCCTCATCCATAAGGGGCTTAAGCCCCTTGCCTGTTCATAAATCAAATAGGATTGCTATCGTATTACAATATTTTTCTGTAAAAAGGGCATTGTTGAGTAGCGATCGCCCCCATTTTTTCAGCACAATGATACAGCCAAAGAGCCGTATTATTTAAACAGTAATTCTGCTCAAATTTGATAGCAAAATCACCGTTTGGTGCAATGTCGATCTATTCAGTGAGAATCTGAATTTTGAATTACGATTGAGCACCCTGCAAAGATTCAGCGGTTTTAAGCTGAGTCGGTAATGTAATCAAAAATGTAGTGCCAGCACCCACCTCAGATTCACAGGTGATTTGACCCGAATGCTTATCCACAACAATTTGATAACTAATGGATAAGCCTAGTCCTGTTCCTTTGCCAATGGGTTTTGTGGTGAAAAATGGGGTGAACAGTTTTTGGCGAGTTTCAGGGTTCATTCCTTTGCCTGTATCTGCGATCGCGATCGTCACGTTTTGATCCGCAGTCGATTGTGTGGTGATTGTAATCTGACTGGGGTGAGCTGCCATTTCTGCCGCAGTGCGATCGTGATCATACTCTTCAATAGCATCAATAGCATTCGCCAAAAAATTCATAAAAACTTGATTAATTTGCCCCACATAGCACTCTGTTAACGGTAAATCTCCATAGTTTTTAATTACCTTAATCTCTGGGCGTGTTGGCTTTGCTTTGAGTCGATTATTAAGAATCAAGAGTGTGTTATCAATCCCCTCATGGAGATCCACAGCTTTTAGCTCCGCTTCATCCAAACGAGAAAAATTACGTAACGAAAGCACAATATCTCGAATCCGATTCGCACCAATCTTCATCGAGTTAAACAGCTTAGGTAAATCCTCTTGTAGAAACTCAAAATCGATTTCATCCACTCGATTTTCGATTTCGAGATCGTGATCAGGATAACGCTCTTGATAGAGAGTGATCAGATCGAGCAAATCATTTGTATAACCCTGGGCATGCACTAAATTACCATAGATAAAATTCACCGGATTATTGATTTCATGGGCAACCCCTGCAACTAACTGCCCCAGGCTAGACATTTTTTCACTCTGAATCAATTGACTTTGAGCTTGTTGGAAATTGTGCAAGGCTTGCTCTGCATTTTTTCGCTCTAATTTTGCAACTTTCAAGAGGTCTTGCACCTGTTGAATCATTTGATTAAACGCTTGGGCGAGGACACCTAATTCATTTTTCGCCTTAACCTGCACGGTGGTATTAAGATTGCCTGCACTAATTGCGATCGCTGCATTAGTTAACCGTTGTAAAGGAGAGACAATAGACCGAGCAATGAGTAGCCCGATCACACCACCGATCAAGGTAATCATTAACAAAACAACTCCCCCAACCCCAATAGAGCGACGGAGAGGTTGATAGATCTCCGTAATAGGAAGTTCAACAACCACATACCAATTCGTACTCGCAATGTGGGTAGCATCACCTAAGACAGACTCTGTATTAAGTCCTTGATAGGTAAACAAATGATCCGCTTGAATGGCTAACTCAATTTCTGAAAATAACGCCTCATTATCGAGAGGCTGAAGATTGAAGTTCTCAACCGTGATACCTGTTCTTGTGATCAGATTTTGATCATCATCAACAACATAAATGTAACCAGACTGCCCCACATTAATTTGAGATAAAATAAACCACAAAAATGAAAGATTAATATCTGCAATTAATACCCCTGCTACATTGTTTTGAGCATCCCGGATAGGGGTAGCAAGGGTTGTCATGGGTCGCAAGGTTTGGGAATGAGAACTCACCGGAGAGGTGTAGTCTTCCTGCTGTTTGAAGGCGCGGTTAAACAAAGGCGTATCCGCAATGGATTCTAGATCTACTGTTTCATAGGGAGAAACAGAGGTTATGATAGCGCCGGTTTGGTCTGCGATCGCAACATATTCATAGGCATCATTATGCTGTGTCAAGCCCAACAGTAATTGTTGCTGCACTGCCTGATCCATTTCCACCAAACCTTGCACCCGCGCTAAATAGCCTAGCTTTCGCTGTAAATCATCAAGATATAAATTAATAGATTCTGCTGCATTATTGGCACGAGCCTGTTGTAATTCTTTGATTTGGACAATATACTGTTGCCAACTGAGATAAATCTGAATACCTCCTGACAGCATCACACTAGAAAATGCAAGCAGGACGAATCCTAGTCGCAATCGAGTAATCAGTGAAGTATGTTGATTATTTTTTTTATCTTTGCTTTTTTTAAGTAACATTTAACTTACTCTAAACACAAATATCGTGCAACGATATTGATTGTGAAAAAACTCAAGAATCAGGAAAACATTCACTGTATAAGTTCAAACAATGGTGCTCGTGAAAGATCACCCTATCTTTCACGAGTCATCACATTCAAGATGCTGAATTAAAAATGATCATGAATAATCCAAACCACAAAATCTAAAATCTAAGGAGAAATGTCAATATCACCACTGATAACCTCTGCTTTTAACTGATTGAACTGATCTTCTATTTTAGACGGTACTGAATCACGGAACGGAGCAAAATCATAAATTTTTTCTTGTAAGCCAAACTTATACAGTTTACCTTCCCAACGACCCTGTTGTGTCAGAGTGGCAGAATTAAGCACGAGGGCTGGGATATCTTGTAAAACGCTGGTGAGGATCTGATCCGGTGCAAGTTCATATTGATCACTAGTCCAGCCGATGATCTTCACCTCTGGATGCTCTGTTAGGACTTCAATGGCGGCAACTCCTGCCTCATCTGCATTAATCGCAATCACATCAACGCCTTGCTCTAACATATCTTGCACAACGTCGATCGCTACTTTACCATCTGTCCATGTCCCTAAAAATTTAGTGAAAACTTCAACCGCATCATTGGTTTCGGTAGCACCCCGTCGGAATAGGGTTTCTTCTTCCTGATAGACTGGGTAGTCATTTCCTACAATGTAGCCCACTTTATTAGAGGTTGTTGTTAATGCGGCTAATGCACCGGTCAAGTAGCCCACTTCACCAGAACGAAATGCAACAGCACCCAAGTTTTTATTATTGCCGCTATAGGTTGTTACGACTGCAAATTTAGTGCGAGGAAATTCACTGGCAACGATTTCCGATGCTTCAATAAAAGAACCACTGTGGGCAATGATCAATTCATAATCTTGATTGGCATATTGACGCATTACATCTTCTGCTTCTTCATCACTCACATATTCTGTGAATTCGACTTCTGCGTTATATTCTTTTTCAATCTGTATTAATCCTTCATACCCCCCTTGGCTCCAACTTTTATCTTCATGAGATCCCGTCAAAACAAGTGCAACTTTTAGACCACTGGATGTTGCTGTTTCAGGGGCTGAGTCGGTGTCTATATTCGGTTGAGCTTGACAAGCGATCATGAGAGAAAAGCTCATGAAGCTGAGTAAAAGGGTCTGCAAGAAGGAACGATGTTTGATCATGATTTTTAGATTTTTTCCTGAATGTTAATCCTGTTTTTGATGCTGCCTGCTTGATTGAATGAGTTGAGCTTTACTCAAGACTGCAAAGTAAAATAGCGATCTTCAATCAATCGTAAATCTATAATCCCCGCCAACAAGGGGCTTAAGCCCCTTGCCTGTTCATGAATCAAATAGGATTCCTAGAGTAGCTACAGCATAACCAAATAAGAGAGACTAAATTACTGGTGAAACATGATAAAATTTGAAGGATAAAAAACTTTAATTGGCTATGAATTATACCAAAGTGACTTATCGCGGTTTTCATGAAATTAAGGTAAAAAGATCTCCCTCAAAAAGGGGTGGCGTTCTCATCTTTTCGCAATCTGCTATATTATAACTTTGATGTGTCTCACTCATTTATGGGATTAATGAATATTTAAAAAGATATTTTTGATGTTCCTCACGGTTTTAATACTTTTTTAATAATTTTTTTGGATTTTGATTGCTGAAATAGTCCAATGACATTGGAAGCATGAGATTGTTGGTCTACAGAAACAAGGTGAGATGTTTCGCGATCTATGTTTGCAAATGTGTCTATTCTGAATTATGGCCATGATGTTATTCCTAGGTTGGTATTCTGGGCTTGGGATCTGATTTCGGGAGAAAAGAGGATGAGTTATCAAGGCTTACGGCGTGGGTGTTGGATGATGACCTTGGGAAGCGTGCTGATGTTTCCGGGGCTGAGGGCTGAGACGCTAAGTCTGATGTCTGTGTGTTATGCGGATGCGTATCCGATGTATGAGATGGAGGCGAATGAGAATACGCGGGTGGCGGTGCGAGAGGTGGCGGTGTATTTTGCGACGGGAACGACGTTTACTTGTGCTCAGGCGCGGGGGGCGGATCATGGGGTGGGGACGGGGGAGGCGAATTTTTTTGCGGGGCTGGAGGTGGTGGGTTTGTCGGGGGTGGAGGCGGTGGAGCGTTTGGTGGAGCGGTTTCCGGTGTATGAGTTGGAGATGCGACAAATGGAGCCGGATGAGTTTTGGGTGTTTTTTTGGGCGGGGTTGATGGAATATCGGTTGCAGGTGCGGCAGGGTCGGGTGGTGGCGTTGCGGTACGGGACATCGGGGCCCTAGTGGCACGATCGCACGCCATTTTCGCGACATCTAAAAAGATTCTGAGCAATGGTGGGGCTGGGGTGCGATCGCCTCTAGCCTGGGGGTATGGATGCAATCCCTAGGGAAGTGATGACCCAGCTTGTGATTGGCTATGGTAATACGTTGCGTTGTGATGATGGCGTGGGGCAGTCTGTGGCGGCGGCGGTGGCGGCGTGGGCGTTGCCGGCGGTGGTGGTGCGATCGTGCCATCAACTTACCCCGGAACTCGCAGCGGAGATTGCCGAGGTGGAGCGCGTTATTTTTATTGATGTGTTTCCCGTCCATAACGAAATGCCCACTGAACCTCTGCGAGTTCTGCCCATCGAACCGGAGGAGGGGACAGGGGCGATGGGTCATCACCTCACTCCGCAACGTTTGCTTGCGTTGACCCAGGCGCTCTATGGTTGCTGTCCTGCTGCGCTGTGGGTGTTGGTTCCGGGGATGAATTTTGAATTTGGCGAAACCTTCTCACCCTTGGCGGCGAGCCGTCACACTGAAGCGATCGCAATTCTGAAGCCTTTGTTAATGCCATAACCGGAGCGATCGCGCCTCTCTACCCCCCTCAATCTCACCATGCACGAACTCAGTCTCATTGAACAGACCCTCGAAATCGCTCTCCGCAACGCCCAGCAGCAAAACGCCACCCGGATTCACCGTCTCACGATGCGGATCGGGGCGGCCTCTGGTGTTGTCCCCGATGCGCTCCATTTCGCGTTTGATGTGGCAACCCAAGGCACGATCGCCCAAAATGCCCAATTCACGATCGAAACCGTCCCCGTTTCCTGTTGCTGCCCTCAATGCCACACCACGTTTCATCCTCCCGACTGGATCTATGAATGCCCCACCTGTCACACCTTTGTCAGTCAAGTTCTGACCGGCCGGGAAATTGAACTCACGTCCCTAGAAGTGTCCTAGGCATTCCAAAAAATCTGCCCCTAGACTCCTCTGGCCGTGGTTGCTCGACGCAATCTTTCGATAAGATATGGGGTGATTGTTTGAGATAGAAAAAGTTATGCAAGGTGTAGCGGGTTTTGTGATTGGTGCAGCGATCGCCAGTGCTGTGGGTGTGGGGCTACAGCGTCGGAAGCTCGAAATAGTCCAGGCGGCCCATACAACGGAATTGAGCACCCTCCGGAAAACATTGGAACAGGACTATGAGCGACAGTTGAAAACGGCTACAGATGCGCTGAATGTTGGGCAACAGCGCCAAACCATCGCCCTAGACCAGGTGAACCAAGAGATGCAGCAACAGTTCGCCTACGAGCAAGAAAACGCAGTGCAGGCGGTGCGATCGCACTACGAAACCCAACTCGCGGCCATGACCGCCCAACATCGTGCCGAACTCGCAGCCCTGCGCCAAACCCTCACGCCAACGGTTGCCCCATCCCTAGCTGACCTCGCAAAAACGGCAGCGATCGCGATCGATCGAACCCAAGCCCTCAACCACCCCGACCCCCTCTATCGTTGCCACGCCGCCCAAGAACTCCACGCCCTCGTTCGCGCCCAACCTGTTCGCGCGGCGGCTGAACCCTGGCTTGCGGATTTAGCCTGTCTCAGTCAAGATCCAGAACCGGCCGTGCGTCAGTCAGCGATCGCCGCGATCGCTGACGTAAAGAGCGATCGGGTCATCCCCTGGCTAGAACAAGCCCTCCGCGACCCCGATCCCCACGTCATCCAAACCGCCGCCCACGCCCTCAATGCCTTCAAAACCTACACCCTTCAACCCTCCCAACCCCTGCCCAAAAACGCCGCCTACAACCCCGAATAATACGTTTTCAAAACCAAGCAACACCAGTCTCACTGACAATCAGCCAACATTCATCAACATCCCAAAAAACATCCCTGAACACCTTCATTTTTTCCATTCATCTTCATGTCTACCTCATTCCCGCCCGCTCTCGATAAAATCGTCCAACGCTTTCAACGGCGCACCGACCCCAAGCAACGCTATCAACAACTCCTCTGGTACGCCAACAAACTCGAAGCCATGCCCGACACTGCCAAAACCCCAGAAAATCAAGTCAAAGGCTGCGTTTCTTTGGTCTACATTACCGCCGACCTTGACGACGGCAAAGTCACCTATCGAGGCGATGCCGACGCTCAACTCGTCAAAGGACTAGTCGCCCTCTTAATCGCTGGATTAAACAATCTCACTCCCGCCGAAATTCTCGCCGTTGAACCGAATTTCATCGAAATGATGGGCTTAAACGCCAGCCTCACCCCCTCCCGCGCTAATGGTTTTTTCAACATCTTTCAAATGATGAAAAACAAAGCCCTCGCGTTCCAACTCGCCGCCAGCGGTGAATCATAGCAAATTTCATCCATGTCCAGGGCAAACAGCCCAGGTTTGCCGAAACACTACCAAATTCCTGGAATCAGTTGCTTGGTGTTTGTGCTGTATTCAGGATAATCAGCATATTTTTCCTGCATAGGAACTCGTTTTTCTTTGATTCGGAATAAATACATGATAAAAATAAGCCCTGGAAGAATATAACTCCAGAGCGAACCCGAAATAATCGCAAAACTCAGATAACGCATGAGATCACCAAAGTAGTTGATATTTTGGGAAATACGCCAAATCTCATCCTTGACTAGACCTGAGTTGTATTTTTTTGCAGTGAGTTTTTGAATGTCGGCGGTTGCATTGATTAAACTACCAATCATAAAAAGTGGAATGGAGAATGCGATCGCTAAGTAGCTAACGACAGTCGTATTGATGCATGCTAAATAGCCAGGCAATGAATAGATACCCCCTACAAACATCAAAATGCTCAATAACGTCACCCAATCCACCTGATCTTGAAAAATCTGCTGACGGCGACTAGGAAATAACCATTGTTCAATTAACCACCAAACACAGTACGTGATGTGAAGGCACAGGTAAATTATTTGTCGAACACCATTGATTCCAAAATAGAGCGCATAGCTGATCAGCAATACAATGGTTAGAGCTTTCGCGATATTGATCGCATCTAATTGGGTTAGGGGAAGTTTCTGTGTAATTTGATGATCCTGGGTCATAATTATTAGTCTAAAGCTTCAGATTTCTGCATGATATAGCGTTTTCGCGACTCATGAGAACCCTACTTCCCCCTTTTTAAGGGGTATTGAGGGGGATCTCTGGGGGATCTCTGTACCGCATGGCTCTAGAAATTGCTATATCAAAATCTGAATTAGGGCAGAGGAAACGTCGATCACCCAATATAGAAAGCCGCCCATCGGGGCGGCTTTCTTAAACTCGTTGTCTAGAGAATTTTGTTGAGGGCGGCTAATTAACCGTTAATCGCAGGAGCGGTCAAAGCCACAGGCGCAGACTCAGCAGAAGCTAAATCTAAGGGGAAGTTGTGGGCATTGCGTTCGTGCATCACTTCAAAACCGAGGTTAGCGCGGTTCAGGATGTCCGCCCAGGTGTTGATGACGCGACCTTGGCTATCCAACACAGATTGGTTGAAGTTGAACCCGTTCAGGTTGAATGCCATCGTGGACACACCCAAGGCGGTGAACCAAATCCCAATCACGGGCCATGCACCTAAGAAGAAGTGCAGAGCGCGGGAGTTGTTGAAGGAAGCATATTGGAAGATGAGGCGACCGAAGTAGCCGTGGGCTGCAACGATGTTGTAGGTTTCTTCTTCTTGTCCGAATTTGTAGCCGTAGTTTTGGCTTTCGATTTCGGTGGTTTCCCGCACTAGGGAGGAAGTCACCAAGGAACCGTGCATGGCGGAGAACAAAGCACCACCGAAGACACCAGCCACACCGAGCATGTGGAAGGGGTGCATCAGGATGTTGTGCTCGGCTTGGAACACCAACATGAAGTTAAAGGTTCCGGAGATACCCAAAGGCATACCGTCGGAGAAGGACCCTTGACCCATGGGGTAGATGAGGAACACGGCGGATGCGGCGGAAACGGGTGCAGAGTATGCAACACAAATCCAAGGACGCATACCGAGGCGGTAGCTCAATTCCCACTGACGACCCATGTAGCAGAAGATGCCGATCAGGAAGTGGAAAATCACCAGTTGGTAGGGACCACCGTTGTACAGCCACTCATCGAGGGAAGCGGCTTCCCAGATCGGGTAGAAGTGCAAGCCGATCGCATTCGAGGAAGGCACAACAGCACCGGAGATGATGTTGTTGCCGTAGAGCAAGGAACCGGCCACGGGTTCACGGATGCCGTCGATGTCCACGGGGGGAGCAGCGATGAAGGCGATGATGAAGCAGGTGGTGGCGGTCAAGAGGGTGGGGATCATCAAGACACCAAACCAGCCCACGTAGAGGCGGTTGTTGGTGCTGGTGACCCATTGGCAAAAGCGTTCCCAAACGGAACCGCCTTGTTGGGTTTGAACTGTGGTAGTCATCTTTGAAATAATTGCGACTAAATGAATATCTGCAAATGCATTACATCTCAGTATATTCACACTTCTTAGAGATCACCGGTGTTTTTGATTGGTTTTGCTGAACTATGTGTTCAGGTTTAGTTATTTGTGGGGAGACGGTTGGGCAATTTACGATCGCACCTGCCTAATTTTGGTAGATTTCACTATAATTAGAGCACTATTGCTGACCTACCCCCGGATCACTGCCGTGTTTACTGCTGCTGCGCCTTCTGCCCCAACGTCCCTGATACCGAATGATCTATTTAGTGCGATCGCTGATCTCAAGCACGACCTCAATGCCATTGTCCTCGCCCATTACTACCAAGAAGGGGACATTCAAGATTGTGCGGACTACGTGGGGGATTCCCTCGGCTTGGCACGGCAAGCCGCCGCAACAGATGCTGAGATAATTGTCTTCGCTGGCGTTCACTTCATGGCGGAAACAGCCAAGATTCTCAACCCCCATAAACAGGTGCTGTTGCCGGATTTAGACGCAGGTTGCTCCCTAGCAGACAGTTGCCCCCCGGATCAATTCGCCCAGTTTAAGGCCCAGCATCCCGACCATTTGGTGATTTCCTACATCAATTGCACGGCGGCAATCAAAGCCATGAGTGACATCATTTGCACCAGTTCCAACGCCGTGCAAATCGTCGAGCAAATTCCCCCAGAACAGCCTATTTTGTTTGCCCCCGATCGCAACTTAGGCCGCTACGTGATCGAACAAACCGGCCGCGAGATGGTGTTGTGGCAAGGTAGTTGCATTGTCCATGAAACCTTTTCAGAGAAAAAACTCGTGCAGTTGCGGGTTGAACATCCCGACGCTGAAATCATTGCCCACCCTGAATGTGAGCCGCAAATTTTACGCCATGCAGACTTCATTGGCTCTACCACTGCCCTGCTCAACTATGCCCAAACGAGTCAAGCCCCTAGCCTGATCGTCGCCACAGAGCCGGGCATCTTGCACCAAATGCAAAAAAGTTGCCCGCGTCAACGCCTGATTCCTGCGCCCCCACTGAATAATTGCGCCTGCAATGAATGTCCTCACATGCGCCTTAACACCTTGGAAAAACTCTACCAAGCCATGCAAACGCGGCAACCAGAAATTACGTTACCTCTGGAAACTTGTGCGGCTGCCCTCAAACCGATTGAGCGGATGTTGGCGATGAGTCATTAAGGGTAGGGAAGACTTTGGCAAAATTCAGACGGGGGATCGGACGGTGCTCCTCTAAAATTATTGAGGCATTATTAAGCCCGTTAAATCCATGACTGAACTGATCAAACAGGTGCGAGTCCTTGACCCGGAGAGCGAAACGGATATTGTGGCGGATGTGCGCCTGGATTCTGGCCAGATTGCCGCGATCGCACCCCAACTATCGGATCGGAGCGAAGATCTAACCATCACCGACGGCCAAGGGCAGATCCTCGCCCCCGGCCTCGTTGACCTCTACAGCAGCAGTGATGAACCGGGCTACGAAGACCGTGAAACCCTGGCCAGCCTCACCGCTGCCGCCGCTGCGGGAGGGTTTACCCGTCTTGCCCTGTTGCCGAACACCAATCCCCCCCTTGATAATTTGCCCAGTGTGCAAACTCAGCAGCGCCGCTACTCAGGATTGCCGGTGCGCTGCGCAACTTGGGGGGCAATAACACCGCAACTCGCCGGCAAGGGGATGGTGGAATATCAAGAGCTAGCCCCCCAAGTGGTGGGGTTTAGCGACGGAACCGCCATGCCGCCTCTCGATCTGTTGCGCCGTATTTTGGAATATCTGCAACCGTTGGGCAAGCCGATCGCGATCGCGCCGGTTTTGCCGCAATTGCGAGGCAACGGTGTGATGCGCGAGGGGGATTGGTCAATTCAATTGGGACTACCCGGTGATCCAAGCTACTCGGAAACCGCCGCCCTCGCCGCCTTGCTCGAATTGGTTGCCGCCGTGCCCACCCCCATCCACCTCATGCGCATCTCCACGGCGAAAAGTGTAGACTTGATCGCCACCGCCAAAGCCCAGGGATTACCGATCACAGCGAGTACCACCTGGCTACATCTGCTCTACGACACCCGCGCCCTGACCTCCTACGATCCCACCTTGCATCTGGCAACTCCCTTGGGCAACCCGGCGGATTGCGAGGCGTTGCGGGCGGGGGTAAAAGCGGGCGTGATTGATGCGATCGCCGTGGATCACACCCCAATCAGTTATGAAGATAAAACCGTCAGCTTTGCCGAATCCCCGCCAGGGGCGATCGGGCTACAAACGGCCCTGCCCTGTCTGTGGCAACAATTGGTGATCAGCGGTCATCTTACAGCCCTTGAATTGTGGAACGCCATCAGCACGCAACCCGCCCGTTGCCTCAGGCAAGCGCCGCCCCGCTGTGCTGTGGGTGCTGCCGCTGAACTGACCTTATTTGATCCGCAGCGGGTTTGGACTGCCGATGCCCCAGGATTGCGATCGCTCAGCACCAACAGTCCTCTGTTTGAGCAGCAAATTGTCGGGCAAGTTGTAACAACGTATTCACAACATCACAACCAAATCGTTTAAAGTTTGCTTTAATCAACGAAAATTTGACCCATTTATTGTCATTAACCGTAACCACGTAGTAATACCCCATGATTCAACGTCGTCGATTTTTAATTACCCTCACCTGCTGTGCATCACTGATTTTGAGTCTTGGCGCAGGGTGTAGCTCCACTCCCTCGGAAACCGATAGCGCCAGCGAAGACAGTGCTGCGGATAGAACCCTAGTGATGGCCACCTCTGCCGACTATCCCCCCTACGAATTCTATGAAACCGCACGGGGGGAAGGAGAACCCATTGGGTTTGACATTGACATTGCCAATGCGATCGCTGAAAAACTAGGGTACGAGATTGAAATCAGTGATATGGATTTCAACGGCATTATTCCCGCCCTCCAATCGGGCCGCGCTGATTTTGCCATGGCCGGCATGACCCCCACCGAAGAGCGCAAAGAAAATGTATCGTTCTCAGAAATTTATTACGATGCCAAAAACACCATTGTTACCGCTACCGATTCAGGCTTTAAAACCTACGACGATTTAGAAGGTAAGACTGTAGGAGTACAACTCGGCTCCATTCAAGAAGAAGAAGTCAAAACCAAAGTGGAAGAAGGGGCATCTTTTACCATTGAATCTCGGAATAAAATCAGCGAGTTGATCCAAGAAATCAAAGCGGGTCGGATCGATGCTGCCATCATTGAAGATACCGTTGCCAAAGGATATATCAACGCCAACGAGGATTTAGAATTCACAGAACTTGAATCCGATGAAGCCGCCGGTTCTGCGATCGCCTTCCCCAAAGATTCCCCCCTCGTTGATGAATTTGACGAAGCCCTCACCGAATTAAAAGAAAGCGGTGAACTGGATGCCCTGATCACCAAATGGTTTGAAGACTATTACAACGAACAAGCTGCTGAAGAATAATAGTGGAAGGGTGACACACCTGACAGCCTATTTCATCTACTGCGATCGTCAGAATGTTTAAAAAGCACATTGAAAATTAATCTGAGCAAAAGGCTTGGTTGACTGACAAAATTAGCCAGATCCCGGAAAGCCCTCACCCTAGTTCTCTCCCTAGGGGAGAGGGAACTAGAAAAATGGATCGGCTCCCCAACCCCTCTAGGAGAAGGGTTAGGGGTGAGGGCTATCAAGTCAGTCAACTAGGCAAAAGGCTATAGCGAACTGTGAAAAGATGAAAACGCCACCTCTCCCTTTTTAAGGGGGATTAATGGGAATCTTTTCACCTCATGCTGATGAAAACTGCTATCAAGCCATCCTATTTTCTCAGGGTTATGACTTCAATTCAGCCTTTAAACATTATCAGACCACAGAGTACTAGAAAATCAAGATCCTCACCCGATCTTGATTTTCATACGTTCAATAGTGCATCTTGTTCCATTCATATCCTCAGCCCATAACCGCAATGAATTCCCTCAGCCTCGACTTTGAAAGTATTACACCCTCAATTCCGTTTATTTTAGGAGGCATTGCTGTCACCTTAAAATTCACGGCATTATCTGCCGTTATTGGTTTTATTTTCGGGGTATTACTCTCCTTTTGTAAGATTTCCAGTTTTAAACCGCTGTATTGGTTTGGGATGGCCTACACGTCTGTTTTTCGGGGTACACCCTTACTGGTTACGCTATCCTTGATTTACTTTGCAACTCCTCAACTGACGGGGTATGATATTTCCGGATTTCAAGCCGGGATTATTACCTTTTCCCTCAACTCTGCGGCCTATATTTCGGAAGTGATTCGGGCGGGAATTTTAGCCGTCGATCGTGGTCAAACCGAAGCGGCGCAGTCTTTAGGGGTTCGCTATCAACCGATGATGTTAGATATTATTCTGCCCCAAGCAATTAAAAATATCTTGCCAGCCTTGGTGAATGAAAGTATCGCCCTCTTGAAAGATTCCACCTTAGTATCAACCATTGGCGCACAGGATTTACTCCGTCGAGCGCAAATTGTTGGGGCTGAAAAATATGTTTACTTTGAACCGTTATTAATTGTGACGGTGATTTATTACGCCATGGTGATGATCCTGACGATCACCTCAACATTCCTAGAACAACGCCTGCGTAAGAGTAGCTAATTCCCAGTTTAAATGCCTTAGTCCATTCACCATTGGAAGTCTCAGAAACCATGCAAGATTTAGTCAAACAACCGAAGCCCGTTGCTGTCAAAATTGACCGTCTTTATAAGTCGTTTGGCGAGTTGAAAGTGCTGCGGGATATTACCACAGAAATTTATCAGGGGGAAGTGGTGGCGATGATTGGCCCCTCTGGTTCGGGAAAATCAACATTTTTACGATGTTTAAATCTCCTGGAAATGCCTACATCGGGCACGATTATGATTCAGGGGGTGGAAATGACAGACCCCAAAACTGATGTGATGGCAATGCGGCAGCATGTGGGGATGGTGTTTCAACATTTCCATTTGTTTCCCCATATGACGGTGCTGAAAAATATTATGTATGCGCCGATTAAGGTGAAGAAAATGCCGGAGGCGGAGGCGGAAAATAAGGCGCGGGATCTGTTGGCGCGGGTCGGTTTAGCAGAAAAAGCAGATGTGTACCCGTCGAAGCTTTCCGGGGGGCAAAAACAACGGATTGCGATCGCTCGCGCCTTGGCTATGGAACCGCAATTGATGCTCTTTGATGAACCCACGTCCGCCCTTGACCCGGAAATGGTGAAAGAGGTGCTCGATGTGATGAAGGTGGTGTCAGAATCGGGGATGACGATGGCGGTGGTGACCCATGAGATGGGGTTTGCGCGAGAGGTGGCCGATCGCATCTTTTTCTTGGATGGGGGGCGGATTGCCGAAGAAGCGACCCCGGATGAGTTTTTTAAGCAACCGAAAAGCGATCGCGCCCAGCAATTTCTCGCCAAAATGCTTTAATCAATCAAAATATCATCGGCATTATCGTCCATATCCCATTCAAGATTGGGCATGGTTAAAAAGGCATGGCGCAGGGATTCTTCCCACAATTTGCGCATCTTCGCCAGGTAGGGCGAACCGAGGCGCAATTGGAGACGATGACGGACGGTAAAGGTATCCCGTTCGTACATAATTAAGTTAATCGGCGGGCCCACGGATAGATTGGATTTCATTGTGGAATCGATGGATAGTAATGCACATTTGGCCACCGCATCAAGGTCGGTTTCAAAGCGGAGAGTACGGTCTAAAATGGGTTTGCCATATTTGGTTTCGCCAATTTGCAAAAAGGGTGTTTCGGGGGTGGCTTGAATGCAATTTCCCTGGGCATAGACAAGATAGAGTTGTGGTGCTTCACCTTTGATTTGACCGCCCACGAGGAAGTTACATTGAAAATCAATGCCATCTCGTTCGAGCCAGGTGCGATCGCGGTCTTGCACTTGGCGAATTTTATCGCCGATGTAACAGGCGGTATCATAGAGGGTTTTTTGAGTGTGAAGATTGACCGCAAAGCCCTCTTTGATTTCCCGCTCAATGATGGTCAAAATACTTTGAGTCACGGCTAAATTTCCCGACGTGCAGAGAATGACAGCGCGTTCACCGGGTAGGGAAAAGTCGAAGAGTTTGCGATAGGCGGAAATATAATCAACGCCCGCATTGGTACGAGAATCCGCCGCAATGACTAACCCGGAACGGTTAATCACGCCTAAACAATAGGTCATAACAGGCTGAGATGAAGAATAATGAGCTTTGTGATTTTACCCTGGTAGACGCGCTTAGGTGGTGAGGGATTGGCCGCAGGCGCGACAGAAGCGATCGCCCCCTTGGCTTTTGTGACCACATTGGGGACAAAATTGCGCGGCTTGGGATGCGGGAGACCCAGGGGAGGGGGTGGCGTTGTCCATGCGCAGTTCCATGTTGCCCATTTTCATCTGCATCGGGTTCATCGTCATATTACCCATGGTCATGGGTTCCATGGGTTGCATGGGTTCCATGGGGGGCATCGGGGCAGGATCGGCGCGGCGTTGGAGGGGAATCACATCCGCATTGGGCAAGGGGGGCAAACGGTCGAGGGGGGCGATCGCTTGCCCCTGGAGGTGCAAAATTAACGGGGTGTCGCTTTCGATGCGGAGGATGACGCGATCGCCGTCGCGCCACAGGGTCGGGGGCGTTAACCAAGGCCCTGTGGTGTAGCTGGCGGATTGGGCTTGTTGTTGGCTGCTGTGGCTATTGGTCAGGGTGATCACGGTTTGGCGATCGCGGTTGATCAGTTCAATCTCTTGATGGGGCGTGAGGCGGGCAAAGTAAGCCATAGGTGCAAATAAAAGTTACCAGGGTTCTCTCTTCAGCCTATCGAGTTTTGCGGTGGAATGACCGGAGGGGAGGGCGCGATCGCGGGGGTCGTTGGGATCGTGGGATGGGGTGAGATCGCGCTGCCGGGCCGGGCTGAATCCCTTGGCGTCTCGTGCCGTGTGATCCTGCATCGGGTGGCTGGGCAATGTTGGCATTGTTTGGGCAAATGGTGACAATGGGGGCCGATGAAACCAAGCGCGATCATGTAAATTCTTAAGAAAGGTTTCAAAAACGTTTTATAACTTATGGATTACACGCTTTGGCCCGGCCAATCCTATCCGCTGGGTGCAACATGGGATGGTGCAGGTACGAACTTCGCACTGTTTAGTGAGCATGCCACAGGAGTGGATCTCTGTCTCTTTGATGCACAGGATCATGAAACCCGCATTCCTCTTGTCGAGCGCAATCACTTTGTGTGGCATGGCTATCTTCCCGATGTGGGGCCCGGTCAACGCTATGCCTATCGCGTTTATGGCGGCTTTCTCCCCACCCAGGGCCATCGCTTCAACGTCAATAAGTTGTTAATTGATCCCTACGCCCAAGCGATCGCCGGCGATATCATCCACGACGAAGCGATCTACAGTTATCCCTGGCATACCGACGATGAAGACCTCGGCTTCAATGACCTCGACAGTGCCCCCTACATTCCCAAATGCGTTGTTGTTGACCAGGAATTTGACTGGGAGGGCGATCGCCTCCTCCGCACTCCCGCCCACGAATCAGTCATTTACGAAATCCACGTCAAAGGCTTCACCAAAGCCCACCCCGACATCCCCCCCGCCCTGCGCGGCACCTACGCCGGACTCGCCCACCCCGCCGCGATCGCCTATCTTAAATCCCTCGGCATCACCGCCGTCGAACTGCTCCCCATTCATCACATCTACATCCACCAAGGCCACCTCGTTGACAAAGACCTCCACAACTACTGGGGCTACGACAACATCAACTACTTCGCCCCCTACTCCGGCTACAGTGCCAGCGGCATCGCCGGAGAACAGGTCAAGGAATTTAAAACCATGGTGAAGGCCCTCCACGCCGCCGGTTTAGAAGTGATCCTCGATGTGGTTTATAACCACACCGGCGAAGGCAACCACATGGGGCCCACCCTCTCCCTGCGTGGCATTGATAACTTCTCCTACTACCGCACCCTCGAAGACGACCCCCGCTATTACATGGACTTCACCGGCTGCGGCAACTCCCTCAACGTCCGCCATCCCCAGGTGTTGAAACTAATCACCGACAGTCTCCGCTATTGGGTGGAAGAAATGCACGTTGACGGCTTTCGCTTTGACCTCGCTTCGGCCCTGGCGCGGGAACTCTACGATGTGAATAATCTCTCGGCATTCTTTAACATCATTCACCAAGACCCGGTACTCTCCACCGTGAAGCTAATCGCCGAACCCTGGGACATTGGCGAGGGTGGCTATCAAGTGGGCAACTTCCCGCTGCTCTGGTCGGAATGGAATGGGAAATATCGCGACACGATGCGGGACTTTTGGATCGGGATGGAAAGCAGTGTGGGAGAGTTCGCGTTCCGGTTTACCGGGAGTTCCGATCTCTACGAACTGAGTGGCCGAAAACCCAGTGCGAGCATCAACTTTATCACCGCCCATGATGGGTTTACCCTCAATGATTTGGTGAGCTACAACGAGAAACATAACGAGGATAATGGCGAAGAGAATCGAGACGGGGATGACCATAACCGCTCCTGGAATTGTGGGGCAGAAGGGCCGACGGATGACCCGGAAATTTTGGCTTTGCGGGAACGGCAGCGGCGGAATCTCCTCGTGACCTTGATGTTGTCCCAAGGGGTTCCGATGCTGCTGGGGGGCGATGAGTTGGGGCGTACCCAGGGGGGGAATAATAATGCCTATTGCCAAGATAATGAGATTTCTTGGTTTGATTGGTCGCTGACTCAGGGGAATCAAGATCTGCTGGAGTTTACGAAAACCCTGATTGCGTTTCACCATGATAATCCGGTGTTTCAACGCCGTCAGTGGTTCCAAGGGCGGGCGATCCATGGTTCGGGTGTCCGGGATATTGGCTGGTTTAACCCCGATGGCTTGGAGATGACCGATGAGCAATGGACTCATGGCTATATTAAGACGTTGGCGATTTTCCTGAATGGGGAAGAACTGGGCAAGGTGAATGAGCAGGGCGATCGCATCGTCGGGGATAGTTTTTTCCTGTTGCTCAATGCCCACCATGAGCCATTGATCTTTGCAATTCCTGAAATGCTCCAGCCGTGGCAATGGCAGGTGGTGATTGATACCACTCAACCGCAGTTTTTGATGGCGGGCACGATCTACCAACATGATGATGAAATCGAGTTGTCCGATCGCTCCCTCTTGCTCTTACGGCGGGGTGAATCCGTACCGCCCCAGCCGCCGAAACCCCAGAAAAGTGCGATCGCACCTTCCCCCAAACTATCCAATTAACGCCCCAGGGCTATAGCACATCTTGATTAGTGGATTAGACGGCTTAAAATCCTGCCATCACTGCAATCTAGTCATCCGCCGTAACCCACCGATCAACGTATGTCACGCCCCTAGGACTCCTCGCGCCGCCGATACTCCTCTGGCAGTTCAATAAAGACCCGCTCCCCTTCCTCTAAACCACTGATAATCTGCGTCTGATCCTCCAGGCTGCTGCCGAGGGTCACCGGGCGAAATTCCGGTTTATTGTTCGCATCGGGAACCATCACCCCCGTTTCCCCATCCTCGGTGACGATCGCCACCGTCGGCACCACCACCGTCCGCGCCAACTGCTCACCGAGGAACGTGAGATCCACATTCATCCCCGGTAACAGGGCCTCGATCGCCTTCGGTTCCAACAAAATCCGCACCTCAAAGGAGGTGACATTTTGCTCGACGATCGCTTCCGGGGCAATCAAGCGCACCCGACCCCGAAACGACTCCTCCGGATAGGCATCGGCGATCAGTTCGACAAATTGGCCCGGCTCCAGGTCGGGAATATCAATTTCCGGGACTTTCGCCACCACTTCTAAGCCTTCCGCGAGGGCAAGGATCGAAGTGGCCGACGAGGAGGCCGACGTGGAACCGGAGGTGGTGGGGGTCACAAACGCGCCCGGTGTGGCGAAGCGTTGGGTGATGATGCCCTCAAAAGGGGCGGTGATCAAGGTGTTTTCAAACTGGACGCGCACTTCTTCGACGGCAGCGCGGGAGGCTTCCACGGCAGCCTGTTGGCTGGCGATTTCCGCTTGGCTGCTGCGCTCGGCTTGGGCGAGGGCGGCTTGGGCTTCGGCGAAGCTGGCTTCGAGTTCTTGAATTTCGGGGCGGGCGGTTTGGGCTTCGCGGCGTAGGGCTTCCTCGGCTTGGCGCACATCGGCCTGGGCCCGGCGCAGGTCAACGAGGGCATCATCATAGGCATTGCTCGAAATCGCCCCTTGTTCCGTGGGGATGGTGTAGCGTTCGACGCGGGCTTGGGCGCGATCGCGCCGCTCCATCGCCGCCCGCACCTCTGCCTTTGCCTGTTCAAATTCCGTCGGGACGCGGGCCCGCGCCGCCTCAAGACGAGATTGGGCTGCGATCGCCCGCGCCCGCGCCTGTTGGATCGCCGTTGGAGCGCGTAATTCCGCCTCTCGTAAATTCGCCACCGCCTGTTTAAACCGGGCTTCAGCTTGGGCTCCCTGGGTGAAAATGGCCTCATTATCCATCACCGCCAAACGTTGCCCTTGTTCGACCCGCATCCCCTGATCAACCAGTAACTGCTTCAGTTCTCCGGCTTGGTTAGGGCTAATATTGACGCTCCGAATCGGCACGACCGTACCACTGGCGGACACCTGTTGGCGGAGGGATTGGGACTCAGCCAGCACAGTGTATTCTTCCAGGAAGGTGGCAGCAGGGCCGAGCATCGCGTTGTAGGTAGACACGCCGATCAACAGAATGCCACCACCCGCCAGGCCAACGATCCAGGGTAATGGGTTTCGGGGGTTGAGAAAGGAGGGCAAGGCCATAGCAGGTAATTACTGAGAACACATTAAAAATTACGGACAGAGAAAATCACAATGGCGGCAAACATTTTCAACAATACTCGTCAATCCTCCCGTTTCGATTAGATTATAGATAGAATCACTGACGAAATCTCGATATACGATTGTGCCCAAGCGAAACTGGATCTTCTCAATTTTAGCGATCACCGGACTGTGCCAACTGAGCTTACCCGCTCAGGCCCAGGCACTCCTTCCCTACCGTCTCAATCTCAACAGCGAGGATTTTGAAGAACAGGGTTTAGGCATCTTACAAGATGCCGTGCAGCTCACCCGGTTTGAGCAATACGATTTAGCCTTTCCTCGGGCCAAGCTAGCGGCTCAACTCGTGCCCCAGGAATTTCGAGCCTGGTTTCTCTTAGGCAGTTTACAGCTTCAAAACCAAGACTACTCAGGCGCGATCGACTCGTTGGAAACGGCTCAAACCTTGATGCCGTCTGCCGAAGAACTCCCGGAGCGTTCGGGTCTATTGTTTATGTTGGGGTCGGCGTATTTCCAAAATGAGCAGTATGTCGAGGCGAAACAGGTGTTTAAGACCGGCCTGACAGAAGATGACGAGTCGATCGAAGCCTGGTTTGATTTGGGCAATACCCATTACAAACTGGCGGAGTACGGTGATGCGATCGCCGCCTATCGCAAAGCCCTCGCCCTGGAAGCCGACTTTTGGCCCGCCATTAACAATATTGGGCTAGTGGTTTATGAACAGGGAGACAGCAAAGCAGCCCTAGAGGCCTGGCAAGAAGCGCTCAAAATTGACGAGAATGCCGTTGAGCCGATGCTCGCGATCGCCGTCGCCCGCTACGCACAAAACCCCTCTGAAGAAGCCATCCGCCTCGGTCAACTGGCCCTATCCCTCGATCCGGCCTACGGTGATCTTGATTTTCTGATCCTCAATCTTTGGGGCGATCGCCTCATCGCAGACACACAGCAATTCTTCGCCCTCCCCGCCATTCAAGATCAACTCAGTCAATTTCCTTAACCTCTATCTCACGCCACCCCCACTTCAAAAGGGCTGGTCAAGCAGCCCTTTTGAAGTGGGAAGTCGTTAGGGTTGAGCGATCTAAGGATTGTGTGGGTTAACTATCTGCATCGATGGGACTGGGTTCAGGCAAGTTTGATGCAGAAGCTTGCACACCTTGGGTGAGATAGTGATTAATTTGCAGCACAAAATCATGATGGTCTACCACGGGTTTGGGAATGTAACCATCGGCTCCGCTTTGCTTCAGGTAGCGATCGCGATCGCCCGGCATATTAAACGCCGTCACCAACACCACCGGCAAATGCGCCGTCTCCGGGTTCGCCTTCAAAAGCTGGGTAATCTGCACCCCATTGACCGCCTTGCCTTGGTAATAACTATTGGGCAAACCAATATCCATCAACACAATATCCACATTCCCCGCCTTGGCCGTGTCGAGCACATCATCCACGTCCTCCGTACACCGCACCTCAAACTGACCCCGCTTCGTTAAGACACGCGAAAATACCAAGCGGTTCATGGGATCATCTTCAACAATTAAAACCTTTGACATAATCTTCGGGGGCAAATGACGGAAGTATCGATGGAGCAGTCTGTACTATCAACACACCACACAAATCACGGTACACTGTCCTCTTGGTAAGACGAGACAAGCCCAGAGCACCATCACTGCAATACTCTAAACACAGCATACCTAGAGATCTTCACCCCAAGGAAACCAAAATCAGTGACTTAATTGCATCACTCTCTTTTTCCATTTTGACATCCTCCCCAACCCAAATGCGTGGGGATTCCCAGTCCAGCGAGCCAAATAACCCACTTCCCAACAAATAGGCCGCTCCATGTGGAGTCTGACACACTCTCCCTGCCCATTTGCAGCGCGACCCCGCCTCGGCGCAAGACACACTCACGTAGCCTGTGCGAAACACATCAGAACGCACACCAAGACAAACGCCGTAGGTTTGCCCAACTCCGACGGATTCGATATTCTTTGCGCTATTCTATCGAAAGTCACCCTAGAAGGGCGAAGCTTATAACCCGTGTCCCTGCGACAGCTTACCCATGATTAGTCCTTCCCACTGGGCGCAGTAAGACGAGTCGAGGGAACCAGAACCTTAATCCCCCTGCCTTCATACACAAAAGAAGGATTGACCGGAACTTTATGTCAGTCTTTTTACTATTGTTTAGGAGATTTCATCTCGTTTTTATAGAGTTATTAAAAGGAGAAATAGATGAAAGCCTCAGTCTTTTCGATCATGGCTGGCATTCTTATTTTTGCAGCCTGGTATGTATTTTTTGGGATAGAGTCATACTTTTTTCTTTGGCCGTCTATCGATACACAATATTCAGAAATTTATAATGAAGAGAATTTCAATAAAATTACAATAGGTATGTCTAAAAATGATGTAGACCAACTGATGGGGGAACCGTTGAGCATCTATCAAATCGAAAATGGCACTGTCACCTACTCTTATTCATCAGATGCACGATTGAAGATATTAGATTTTGCTTGGTTTGGGAGATCGGTCACATTCAGAGACGACAAAGTGATCGCAATTGAGAAAGAAATTTATTACGACTAAGTTGGTGGGCTGTATTAAATGTGAGATTGGGTAACTTGTGTATTCTAGTCCTATTCACTTATTTTGGCCCCAACGATTCAGTAACGATTCAGCAATGATTCAGCCGCCACAGTTGTATTGTGGGGCTTGATCTGAAGTGCGATCGCGCTCTTACCGGTCCATTGAAGGGAGTGGTAAAGAAGTAGTGAATTACTTTATCAAGTAGCATCAATAATCGCATTATGATAGTATATGAAATACCATAATACTCCTTCATAATTGAAGAACTTCTTAGAATAAGATAATCCTTTTCTCACCAACCGTGAGCATCTTTGCCTCAGCGTATTGTTGAATCTCTCGATGTGATTAGTCTCACCCTTCTCTTTGGTCTTCGGTTGATGAATCTCTTTGGGAATTACTTCACAATATGACTCTAAACCATCCGTGTAGACCACACTACTTCTTTGCCAACTTTCGGGGATCGATTCCCATAACTTCTTCGCACTCTCTCTACTTCTATTCCCAATGTAAGCCCCCACAATTCTTCGGCTTTTTCTCTCCAGAGCTAACCAAATCCATTCCTGATTTTCTTTGCTCTTTGCGTAAGACCATAGCTCATCACATTCTAGGATAATTTCTGCTCCGGGAGGTGCTTCGATACTGATTTGGCATGGAGTTGACACTAAAACACTATTCACAAAACTTTGGGGTCACGTCTTTGAAACCTTCAACACTCTTGCTATACCAGCTAGTGAAATACGTTCAAGTAGTAGATCTTTGACGGTGGTCTTTTGCTCTTCAGATATGATTTTCTTTTGAGGATTCTCGATGAACTGACGGCGACAGTCTTTACAGAGAAACTTTTACTTTTGCCCTCGCTGCTCATCCATCGTGACCCCCCTCGAACCAAAACGATTGGCCCTGTTCTAACATCGCATCGGCTCCACCCCCCATCGACGATCTGAGAGCTTAAGATTTCGGGGCGGGTGTGACCCATTCTTGATAGAGGTGTTCTAAGCCGATCGCTTCCCGGTGGAGACCTTCGAGACTGAGGCCGGAAAAGCGATCGCACAATGTGGAGAAATCCGGATCATCAGGAAGCCACACCAGAAACTCGCGGGGGGTTTCGTGGTAGTGATAGCCGAGGGTTTGGCAATAATGGGCGGCAGCAGCGCGATCGCACGGGTAAAGACGGACAACACTTTGCGCCCCGCTGCGTTGGCGCAACTCTGCGAGGGTTCCCGATGCCACCAATCGCCCCTGTTGCAAAATGCCGAGGCGATCGCAAACCCGTTCCGCCTCATGGAGGAGATGGGTGGTGAGGAGGATCGTCATCCCCTCGGCTTGGAGGGTTTGCACTGTTGCCCAGAGACGTTGACGGGCGGCGAAATCGAGGCCGACGGTGGGTTCATCAAGGATTAACAGTTGCGGGCGATGGATGAGGGCGATCGCTAAATTGAGCCGCTGTTTCATCCCGCCACTAAGACCTTGCACCGGTTGGGTCGCGACCTCCGTCAACCCCACCAATTCTAGACAGGTTGCCACCCGTTGCCGTCGTTGCGATCGCCCCAATCCATAGAGCCGCCCGAAAAACTGTAAATGCTCCCGACCGGAGAGCGACGGATAGAGTAACTGACCTTGGGGTGCAACACCGATCACCCGGCGGGCAACCTGGGCAATGGGTTGACCTTGCCATTCAATTCGCCCCTGTTCCGGGACGAGCAGATGGCAGATCAGATTAATTAAGGTGGTTTTCCCTGCTCCATTCGGCCCCAGCAGGCCGTAGATTTCTCCAGGATTGAGGGTGAGGGTGACGGCATCCACTGCGAGGCGATCGCCGTAGCGTTTCGTCACCTCGGTTAAGGTCAACATCAGGGCTTAATTGTGGCTGGGAGCGTCGCGCAACAACACACCATCTTCGAGATAGGAGATGCGATCCGCCACATCGGTAATTCGGGGATCATGGGTGACCATCACCACCGTTGCACCTTCGTCTTTGGCAAGGCGGCGCAGGATGTCGATCACGGCGTGACCGCTTTTAGAATCAAGGGAGGCGGTGGGTTCGTCTGCCATGATCAAACAGGGATGACCGACGAGCGATCGCGCGATCGCCACCCGTTGCTGTTGTCCACCGGACAGATCGCGGGGGAAGCTGTGAATCTTATGGCCGAGGCCGACTTTATCGAGAAGTTCGGCGGCTTCGGCGTGCCGGGCTTTGCTGTTGGGCTGCGTGCCTTTCATTTTGAGGGCGAGTTCCACATTTTCCACGGCGGTGAGGGCGGGAAAGAGGTTGAACCCTTGGAAAATGAAGCCAATTTGATGCAGACGAAACTGCGACAATTGCGATCGCGTCATCTTCGTGATGTCATGACCCAACAGCATCACTTGTCCGGCGGTCGGGGTCAGCAGTCCAGCGAGAATCGTAAGGAGGGTAGTTTTGCCTGACCCCGATGGCCCCATCAGGAGTTGAATATCACCCCGTTTGACGGTGATATCAATGCCATGCAACACCTGAACATGCTGGGAACCACTCTGAAAAATCATCTCGATACCCCTGCAAGCGATCGCTTCCTCTGTGGAAAGCTGCGTGCAAAGGGGAGTTTGGATCGAGGAGCGTTGCAATTTTAAACGAGACGTGACCATGCCAAGGGCGTGTTAAACGTAGGTAATGCCATTATCTTAACGGCAGTCCGTAGAATCGCGGTATCGAGTAGGTCACTTTTTCGGTTGCCATACTCATGTTGGGCTGGGTATGGATCTTGATAGGGATAACCTACCTATCTTTGATTCCACCGGCAGCGAAGCCTGCTGATTAAGACAGGATTAAGACAGCGCACCCTAATTTTAGAATGTGGAGCGGGGTGAATCCCGTTGATAAAGCCAGGCAAGATCGGAGTCTTCCATCTCATGGGCGGGACGGTCAAACCCGATCGTACCCGATCGCATCCCTAAAATGCGATCACTGAATTCCCGCGCCAGTTCCACCTGATGCAGATTGCACAAGACCGTGATGCCGTCGGTTTTGCAGAGCGATCGCAGCAGATGCAACACCGATCGCGCCGTGGTGGGATCAAGGCTGGCCACGGGTTCATCGGCGAGGATGAGGCGGGCGCGTTGGGTGAGGGCGCGGGCGATCGCCACCCGTTGCTGTTGACCGCCGGAAAGTTGATCCGCCCGTTGAAAGGCATGATCGAGTAATTGCACCCGTTCCAAGGCCGCGAGGGCCTCCCGTTGGAGCGCACGGGGAAATTGATTCGTCAGACACCGCCAGAGGGGGAGTTCCGACAAACGGCCACCGAGACAGTTTTCTAGGGCGGTGCGGCGGCGGACGAGGTTGAACTGTTGGGCGATGGGGGCAATATGCGATCGCGCCCGTCGTAACTCCTGGGAGGAACAGCGGGTCAAGTCTTGATCGTCCAGCAGCACCGTACCGCGATCAGCCGAAGTGAGGCGGAGAATACAGCGAAACAGCGTCGTTTTTCCCGCCCCACTGGCCCCTAGAATCGTCGTAAAACTGCACGGTTCCAAGGCAAAATCTACCCCCCGCAACACCGATACCGCCCCATAGGTTTTATCCAGTTGACGCACCGTTAGCATCAGACACCCTCAAGGAGAACCTAACCGTTGTAGCAATTGGCGGAGGTGGTGGCAGCCGCGCCGATCTGCTGGATCGGGTTCCAGTTGACCCAGCAAAGGGATCACCTCCGTATCAAAAGCCGGGCGAAACCGCGCCATCGGCCACACCACATCCGGGCAATCGTTCACCGGATACACCACTTCATCCTGCACCAACACCGTAGGCCGTACCCAGCAGGTTTGCCGTTGGGGGATGACTTGGATGATTTCCGCGTAGAGTTGAGCGCGATCGTCTTCGAGGCAGACGATCTGATGGGCGTGGAGGGGGTGAGACGATGCCTTATCCATCCTGCAATCCTGCTAACTAGCGGTGGCGGTGGCCTCGGAACTGACCATTTCCCGGAACCGGATCACATCATGGCGCGGATCGGCGGCGCTGACTTGAACCCCAAGGCGATCGCCCAAGGCAATGGAACGATTAAAGCGATGGGGCAATTCTAACCCCAAATCTTCAAGCAAAATTAACCCCAACTGCTCATCTTCCCGCAGCCAGCGTAAAAGCTGCACTTCCCACACCGTATCGGCATTGCGGCGCAGATATTCCAGTGTCCAATAGCGGTTGGTTTGGCGTTCGACGAGGATCGCTTCCTGGGCGGAGGCGGTGACGCTGAAGATGATCGCCTGGAGTTGATCCGGGGGGAGGGGTGGGGTTTCGCCGCGTAAAAAGGCTTTGATTTGAAAATGGGTGAGGAGGTCAGTGTAGCGGCGGATTGGCGAGGTGGCTTGGGTGTAGACGGGCAAGCCAAGACCGGCATGGGGGGCGGGGGTGATGCCCATTTCACTGCGGGGCATACAGCGGCGCATCGCGCAGTAGCGCACGGGGCCGGCGGGGAGTTTCATTAACTCTTCGTCGGGGGGGAGTTCGGGCTGGGGTTGGCCGCGGAAGGGGACGGGGATATTGTTGGCTTGGGCAAAACGGCCGGTAACTTCCCCGGCGAGGATCATCATTTCGGCGACGAGTTGGCGCGATCGCGCCTCGTACAGCACCTCAATACTGATATCCTCTTCACTTTTGACCTTGATCGAGGGTTCCGGCATCCGAATTTCAATGGAGCCTTGGGAGCGTCGCCACAGGCGGCGCAGTTGGGCCGCTTCGTTGAGGGCGGTGATTTCCGGCTCGGCTTGGATCGCCAATTCCAGCATTTCATCTACATCAAGATAGGTGAGGCGATAGGTGGGTTTAATCCGGCTGGCATGGATGCTGAAGTCAGCGATCGCGCCCACCTCATCCAAAATCACCCCAAAACTCAACGCCCCGCATTCCTGCCCCTGCACCAAACTCATCGGCCCCACGGCCAACTCCTTCGGAAACATCGGGATCATCCCCGTGGGCAGATACATCGTCGTGCTGCGGCGACGGGCTTCAAGGTCAAGCTCATCGTTGAGGGTGACGAAGCGCGTCGGGTCGGCAATGTGAATCCAGAGTTTGATGCGCCCATCGGGGAGAATTTCCACACTCAGACCATCATCAATTTCCTCGGTGCTTTCATCATCAATGGTGTAGACCTTTAGATGGGTGAGATCGAGGCGATCGCGATCGCGATCGGGGGGGAAGGAGTAGAGACGAGATTGGGCCACATCGATTACCTTTTGGGAAAATTGGACAGGGTAAGAACTGCGCCGGAGAGATAGGTTTTCATGGCTCGACCACCAACCCACCTGCACCAACAACTCAAAGGCCTCTTCCGGGGTTGTGGGACGCTGAAGCGAACTTAAGAGATCCTGAGCCGCTTTGTGGGTCTGCTCCGGGTAAAGAACGTATTTTTCCAAGGCTTCGAGCCGGGGGCGATCGCTGTCCTGCCACTCCACCTCACCCGCCGCCAGGGCCGCCTGAAGCCGCGCCAAAAATGCGTCCCGCTCCTGTTCTCGCTGGGCGGCGACGGCGATTTGATGTTTCAATTCCTCCACTTGGCTGCTGGGGCGGGGTTCATAGACCTCGCCTTTTTTCTTGAAATAGAGGCGATCATCGGCGAGGAGCATATGGGCGGCATAGCAGACGGGCGGCTCTTGGCTCTCATAGAGCAGTTGCGCCAAGTCTGCCGGGGTGACCGCTTCGCCCGCTTCCACGAGCAATTCCCAGGCTACCTCTAGATTAGAGGGGTCGAGATAGTCTTGAATCGAATCGAGAAATGCCGGAATCTCTGTAGCGTCGTATCCCGGTGCGATTTCGTAGTCGATGCGTTGGGGCTTGAGCGTGTGGGATTGGCCCCGCTCATCGATGAAGACCCAATTTTTTTTCCCTTCGGGACGTTCGGCTACCGCGAGTTTGCGATCGCCTTGGACCCTAAATTCCACTAATCTACCCTTTTCCACCCGGCCCGCCTGATCCCAATCGCTGCATCTGTTCACTACCGTAGCATAGGTTGCTCAACCGCTCGCAACGTCAATTACTACAGGGGGGAGGAGAGGCGCGATGCTGAGACTGCGCCTAGTCCTAGCCTGTGTTGTGATGGGCATGCTGCGCAGAGTTTAGTCAGCGTTGACGTAGGGCAGCAGCGCCACGTAGCGCGAATGCTTGATCGCGGTGGTTAAGTCCCGTTGTTGCTTGGCGGTGAGGTTGGTGATCCGGCGGGGCAAAATCTTGCCGCGTTCGGTGATGAACTTGCGCAACAGTTCGGTGTCCTTGTAGTCAATCGGGTCGCCGGGTTTAATCGGAGAGAGTCGCTTACGGAAATAGCTCATGGTTTCGGTGAAATTCGTTAACTAAACTTAAAGGTGAGATCGATACAGGGGCGAGGCACAGGGAGTGCGATCGCTACTTGGTTTCTTTATGAATCGTGTGGGTATTGCAATGGGTGCAGAACTTTTTCAGTTCCATCCGGCCGGTGGTGTTGCGCCGATTTTTCATTGTGGTGTAGCGCGAAACGCCCGCCGACCGCTTGTCGGGGTTGCTGCGACACTCGGTGCATTCGAGAGTGATGATGATTCTAACGCCCTTTTTACTTGCCATGATTGTGAGGTTGCCCCTCCATCCAAAATAAAGACACAATTAGTCATCTTCGCACACGGCGGCGGACTTCATCAAGGCCACGGCGGATCAGAATGTCAAGGGAACAGCCGCGCTTGGTTTGGATCATCACCGTATCAAAGAGGCGATCGTGAACGGCTTGGTTGTATTGTTCATCGGTGTAGGCGATCGCGCAATCCGCCACCAAGGGCGACACCAGCAACAGCGTACTAAAGGGATTGATGAAAAATGCGTTAAACCCCGCCATCGCCAACACGGCCCCAAACCCGATCACCCCTTCCCGTTTCGCCAAGGTATAGACATCGGGCACTCGCCGAAACCGTAGGGCAATCACTTTAATATCCATACACCACATCCCCAAACTCTGCCCCTGGTTGCGATCCACCACCACCACCCGCACCACCAGCCACAATAAAAAAAACACAATCCCCTGCACCAACCCCGTCCCTGCGAAGCTACTCCCCAGCCAGACGGTGACAAAATCAATCAAGAAGGCATAAAAGCGACGCTCAAAGGGAACGCGAGGAAAGCTTTTCGGGACGGGGCGATAGTCGGGCGATCGCATGGTGTCAACTCAGTTAAACGGGTGTTCCCATATTGTACGGGAGCAACTCACCTCCCTCTACTCTTCTTCTAGCGGCGCGATCGCACCTTTGGCCTGTTGTTGCCAGGCGATCGCATTCAGAATCAGTTGACCGTGGCCCGTACATTGGGCTTGATAGTCCTCCTGGGACGCGATCACGGCTCCCATCCGTTCGATCACTTTGCCGTATTTGCGTTCTTTGGCGAGTTCGCGCTCTTCCGGGGTGAGGGGACGAGTCCGAGCCAGGACGGCTTCAATGATTGGGATGTAGGGGGCGGCTTCGTCGGCAGCATCTTGGGCTTCGAGTTGCAGTTTCGTGAGTTGGATGATTTCCTGTGCGCCTTGGACGATGGGGGAAAGTGTGGCGGGGTTGAGGGGTTCGGGATTGTCGTCAGGAACGTAAAAAAGATTATCTTGGGTCACACCATCGGGAAAATGCTCGGCAGCAATTTCGCCATCTTCCCACATCCGATTCACCAATTCGAGGGCTTTTTCCCGATTGGTGGCAGTGTCGCCGCCCCGGCCTTCGACGGTGACGAGGATGCCTTCTTGATCGGTGGCAGGTTTGGTAATATCGCTCACGGCAACAAAGTTTACGGTGGATTTACGCCGTCCCATGTCGGAGGTTCCTTGGGTTCAAAAACACTACTTTTCTAGTGTAATTCGGTGAGGGATGAATGGATTGTCGGATCTGGTTCAGGGGATTCAACAAGGAGCGAGACGATCTTGAACTGCTAGGGAGCGAGACGCTCCCACTCCATCCATAATCCAAGGATTTAAGGAGTGCGGGCATCTTGCCCGCTAGAACAACTCTTGAACTGCTAGGGAGCGAGACGCTCCCACTCCATCCATAATCCAAGGATTTAAGGAGTGCGGGCATCTTGTCTGCTAGAACAACTCTTGAACTGCTAGGGAGCGAGACGCTCCCACTCCATCCATATCCAAGGATTTAAGGAGTGCGGGCATCTTGTCTGCTAGAACAACTCTTGAACTGCTAGGGAGCGAGACGCTCCCACTCCATCCATAATCCAAGGATTTAAGGAGTGCGGGCATCTTGTCTGCTAGAACAACTCTTGAACTGCTAGGGAGCGAGACGCTCCCACTCCATCCAATCCAAGGATTTAAGGAGTGCGGGCATCTTGCCCGCTAGAACAACTCTTGAACTGCTAGGGAGCGAGACGCTCCCACTCCATCCAATCCAAGGATTTAAGGAGTGCGGGCATCTTGCCCGCTAGAACAACTCTTGAACTGCTAGGGAGCGAGACGCTCCCACTCCATCCAATCCAAGGATTTAAGGAGTGCGGGCATCTTGCCCGCTAGAACAACTCTTGAACTGCTAGCTGTACCGCAACGCTTAGAGGGGGTTGGGGTGGGCGATCGCTCCCAATCCTGTTTTGGTTCGGCTAAACTTATATTTTGTCAACCCCCAAAAACCGTACTTGATCATTCGGTCACACGGAGTTTACAACACTACAGTTTTGAAAAAATGGTTTCGCTAAAATACCGCCCAAGCGAACTGTTGCTGATTCGTCTTGTTTGTGAGTGAAATTGCCATGAGCTATACCTTCGATATTGTTGGGATTGCGCCGATTTTGACCGCCTTTGAATATCAATACAGGGCGGCGGAAAAACCCCGTCCCAGCAAAGCGTATCTCAATAGCCCCCATTGCACCCTTGATAGCTTGATTCAGTCCACGGAGTTGATCCCCAGTAAGCCCCACTGGAATTGGGATGAGGTGGTGGCTCGGATTGTGAATTTTTGGCTGAAGCATGAAGATCGGGTCACCTATTGGCAGCAGAAGCTAGCGATCGCAGAACAAGACACTGTGATCGTCGCCCGTGTGGCCAATGTGGAAACTCTCCGCTCTGAATTTGAAATCCTGCTCGGCGGTCATTCCTAACGGATCAACGGATCACCCGACCTGCGATCGCCACATGCCACGGGGCTGAAGCGAAAGGATCGGGTTAGGATGGGAGAACATTTCACACCCTGGACTCAAGCGAGCACAGCATAGTTATGAACGGGAACGGCTTTAACCACAATCAAGACTCAAATCAAGCCGGACGCACGGGCAAATTTGTCACCCTGCCGCCGCTCCCGTCCACCCAAGACCCTAGCCC
This sequence comes from Spirulina major PCC 6313, assembly GCF_001890765.1. Taxonomy (NCBI): domain Bacteria; kingdom Bacillati; phylum Cyanobacteriota; class Cyanophyceae; order Spirulinales; family Spirulinaceae; genus Spirulina; species Spirulina major. The sequence goes on from NZ_KV878783.1 coordinate 417,741, forward strand.
CTCCTCCTCCGCCCTCGTTCCCCAACGCGCCCCGGAACAGTCCACCGCCCTGGTCTACCCAGAATTTGATCAGCCGGTGGTGTTGCGCCAATCGCCGCGCTGGTCGCGGATGATTATTTGGACGGTGGTGGGGGTGGTGACCTTTGGCGTGGGCTGGGCCTGTATTGCAGAAATTGAACAGGTGGCCTCTGCCACGGGACAACTGAAGCCGGAAGACGCGGTAAAAGAAGTACAAGCCCCGGTGGAAGGGGTGGTGCAGCAGGTGTTTGTGGAGGAGGGCGATCGCGTCGAACCGGGGGATCTGTTGGTGCGGTTTGATTCCGGGGATGCGGTGGCAGAGTTGCAGTCTTCGGTGAAAGTGCGTCAATCCCTCCTTGAGGAAAATCGCCTCTATCGTAGTGTGCTCGCCGAGGGCAATTCGGCGCAATTGGTGCAGTCCATTGTTAAGTTAAACCTGCCGCCGGATGTGCTGCAATTGACCCGCAATCGGGAAGCGGTGCTGGCGGAAAATCGGTTTTATCAAGCGGAACTCAGCGGCAACGGGGCGGGTTTAGGAGCGTTGGATCAGGCGCGGTTACAAACGGCCAATGCTGAGTTGCGATCGCGCTCCAATGCCTCCCAACTGGCCACCGCCCAAATCCGCCAAGAACTCGAACAAACCCAACTTCGTCTCCAGGACACCCGCGCCGCCCTCACGACGGATCAGCGCGTCCTCCAGGAAATCCAAGCCCGCAACCGCAGCGCGATCGCCCAAGCCCAAGAATCTCTGCAACTCGAAGAGGGCATCCTCGCCAACATGGCCCCCTTGGCGAATCAAGCGATCGCCAATGTCCAAGTGGAGCAACAGCGGCAACGGGTGAATGATCGCCGCGCCACCCTCCAAGACCTTCAGCGCAACGATCGCATCGAAGTCCAAGAACAACAGCAGCAGATCGCCACCCGTCGCTCCGAAATCGACCAACTCCAAGAAGAACTCCGCCGCCTCCAACTCGATATCGCCCAAGGTCGCGAAGAATCCGCCAACACCACCATCGCCACCCAAAAAAATGTCCGAGATGCGATCGCCACCAACAACAAACGCCTCGCCGACATTGACAGTCAACTGACCCAATCCGTCCTCAATGTCATCGTTGAAAATGAAAAACAAGTGGCGGAAATTGACAGCCGCATCGCCCAAATTCGCCAACGGCTCCGCTACCAAGAAGTCCGCGCCGCCGTCGCAGGCACTGTCTTTGATCTCCAAGCCTTCAACGGCTTTGTGGCGAATTCGAGCGAACTTTTACTCTCCATTGTTCCTGAAGATAATCTCGTCGCGGAAGTCTTTGTCACTAACCAAGATATCGGCTTTGTCCGCGACAATATGCGGGCTGATATTCGGATTGATTCGTTTCCCTTTAGTGAATTTGGGGATATTAAAGGTGATGTCATGTCCATCAGTTCTGATGCGTTACCGCCCGATGAAATTTATCAATATTTTCGTTTTCCGGTGACGGTGCGCCTCGATCAACAGATGCTATCGGTGGCAGATCGTGACATTCCCCTTAAGTCCGGGATGGCGGTCAGTGTGAACATTAAAGTCCGCGAAAATCGTAAAGTGATTAGTCTGTTTGTTGAACTCTTCACCGATAAAGTTGAAAGTCTCAAACAGGTGCGTTAAGGCTGGTTGACTGACAACATTAGCCAGATCCCGAAAAGCCCTCTCCCTAGGCTAATTCTGTAGGGGTTTGGGGTGAGGGTAATGAGTGAACAGGCTGCCAATCAATCACAGCATCTACCACGGGCTACCAATCAGGGTGAAGGCACTCCAATAAAACGGATGGGTAAAGTCCACATCGCCCAGTGCGGCAAGTTGTGGGGTTAAGGGGATGATGCGATCGCCGCTGATCAGAGTACCGTCGCGGAAGATAATGTCACCGTTGAGCATGGCTAATTGGGTTTGGCGGAGGGCTTCGGCTTTGATGGGGGCTTGGTGCAGTTGCGGGTAAAATTGGCTCATCATGCCGAGGGTTCCGGCATCACTGACATACCACAAACTCCCCAACACGGATTTAGCCCCGGCCTGCACGGCCAAACCACCAAACCCTAATTCTGCGGATTCATCTCCTAAGGCAGTTTGGCAGGCACTCAACACGAGGAGTTCTAGGGGCGGATTGTTAAAGCCGAGGGTACGGATTTGATCGAGGGTGATGCGATCGCGCCCCATCGCCAGGAAAGAATTTTGCGCCGTGCCCCCTTGAAATTCGCCATGGGTTCCTAAATGAACGACTTGATAGTCTTGACGATGCTGGCGCAGGTTCTGCATGGTAAAGGCATCATTTAAAAACATTTCGCCGCCTTGGGACGTGGTGATCAATTCAAGTTCTAGGGGGACAGCGGGGAGGTCTGCCAAGCCGTCAAAGTGGGACGCTCCCATGGCGAGCACGTCGCTGTTTTGAATGTTTTGATAATCAGTATTGGTGAGGGAAACGCTGGGCATTAACCCCAGGCTGTAGCGTTCGACGAGGAAGGTTTCGCCATCATAAAGAGCGGCAAAGGGCAGCGATCGCAGTCCCGCATCGGCAATAATCGCCAGGTTATCAATGCCGCGATCATTCAAATCCGCCTCCAAGGGCGCGATCAACCATTCATTTAACTGCTGGGCGGCTGACCAATAGGCATTGTCCTGACGGGTAATGCTCCGGGTCAACCGACGAGTGATCGCAAGGACTTGCGATCGCGTCACCCCTCGCACCCGTTTAAAAATCGGTTCTCCCGTCGCCGTCACCACCACCAACTGCAACTCATCCGATTGCGATCGGTTTTGAGCCGCCATCGGGGCCAATTCCGGCCCAAGCCCCGCTAGGCGCGTACTGGCTAGGAGCGATCGCGCCATCACATCGGCATCACTGTCATCAACCGCTATGGGCGTAAAGGTGAAATACACCACCGCCGGATCTTGCCCCGTGGCGGCGGCAATGGTTTGTAGCGTTGCCTGAATCTCACCTAAACTCGGAGCGCTGACCTCACCCAAATTGTAATACCCGGCATAGTCTTGGCTCACCTTACTATCCAATTCCTCCACCACCGGATCGAGTAAACTGGTCCCCTCGCTCGGTTCAGAGGTCAGCATGTCAGGATTAATCAGCCGCTCTGCATCTTGATCCTCACAGTAGGGCGGACACCCATCGGGTTGCGGGGCGGACGGGAGGGGGGCAGGGGGCGGGGTCGGGGTCACTTGCAATTCAAACGCCCCCAGATCAACGCGGCTATTACTAATTCGTGGATTGCCTAACTGATCCGTTGTGACCGTAGTTAAATCGTTGTTCCCGGCATCGAGGGCGGGACTATTGGCGGGGAGGGCGTGGGTTTGGGTGGGGCCGCCGTTGTTTTGTAGGGGGCCAAGGAGGGGGTTGATTCCGATTAAGTTTGTGTTGGAGAATGCCCCGGCTCCTGATGCCAAACCAATTAAGTTAGATTCGATCGTGCTTTGGGCAAAGATGGCCGGTGTGAGGGCTAAGTCTGCGCCGACGGGAGCGATATTTTGCGAAATAATCGAGTTGGTGGCGGTGAGAACAGCGGCGGCATTGTCGAGATAAATCCCACCCCCAGCGGCAGTGGCTTGATTGAAGGCGATCGTGCTGTTGCGGACGGTGAAATTATTGGTGACGGATGCGCCGCCGCCGCTGGTCGCAACATTACCGGAGAGGGTGCTATTGATCAGTGTGGCATTTTGGGCTGAGAGTCCGCCGCCGCTGGCATTGCTGCGGTTGTTGTTCAGGGTGGAATTAATGATCGTGACGGCATTGGCGGCGGTGTTTTCCGAGATAATCCCCCCGCCATTTCCCACCGCAATATTATTGGCGATCGCACTATTCCGCACAGTCATCACCGATGTTGCATCACCAAAAATCCCCCCGCCTTGCTGGGCCACAGTATTGTTGGCAATTTGCGAATTTTCCAAAATCAGCGTGCTATTGTTGCGCAGGCGGACACCCCCGCCAGACTGAGCGCCGACAATCCTAGCGTTTTGGAGCGTGATGTTTTGGAGGGTTAGATTGCTACTGCTGAGATCAAAAATCGAATTTTGTTGGTTGCCGTCGAGGGTAATTTGATTGCCGCCATCAATGGTGAGCGTTCTGTCTTCGATGATCAGGGAGCTGGCATCAGCACCGACAAAGGGAAAGTCAAGGATGATGGTTCCGGCTACACCAAAGACGATGGAATCCCCCGATGCGGCGACATTATCGATGATGTCACGTAAGGAACCCGTGCCGGTGTTGGCGAGGGTGGTGACGGTTTGGGTGGCGAGTTTGCCGTCCCAGGTGGTGAGGGTGTCGGCGCGGAAGGGGGTGCGGGGTTGGATCGGTTGGGTTTGATACTCCAAGTTCCAATCACCGCCATAGTTGGCGCTGCCGGTGGCATTGGTCGAAGCCGCGATCGCTGTTCCTGTGGACGTTGCGATCGCATTGACAAAGGCTTCACCCGTCGCCCCCAAGGCCGTAAAACAGCTATACAACAACAAACTCGCTTCCGGGGTCAACGCTTCCCCCCATTGCTGTAACTGAGCGTGATAGTCCCCCACATTGGCCGCCGTGATCCAGGTATCGCCCAGCCAAATATTGCCCTGATTGCCTTCCGTGACCAGGTTGAGTTGATCCACCGGGTCAGGAACGCGATTGAGGGTGGTTTGGACGGCATCGAGGCCAGAGCGATCGCGCCCCACCATGCGGCTAATCGTGCCCGCCGTTCCCCCGTATAGCAGTGCGTAGGGATCATCCACCCGTACATCAATCATTGACACCGCCCAAGGATCACCCAACTTTTCCGGAAATAGGGCCACGGTGGGATAATAGCCATCCTCCGTGATGATCAACTCAGGATCGAGGGTTGAAACCCGCGTGGCAGCCATCAGATCAACGGTTTGGCCGCGAATCTGGCCCGTATTCTCCACCGTCCCCGCTGCACCCGTCAGCCATTGCGCCATATCCACCGATCGAATCAGCCCTGAAGCCGCGATCGCATCCCGCTCCAGTTCCACACTCAACAACATCCCCGGCTCCGACAAGCGCACCCGACTCGTTCCCGGCACTGCCGCGATCGTCACCTGCTGGCCGGCGATCGCGCCTTGGTTCGCCACCGTCCCCCCCAAAAGTTGCACAGTCCCCGGTGCGCTTAGGGTTCCCAGGTTAACAATGCCCCCCGGTTCCGTCTGCAAAAAGGAAAATTGCTTGGGATTTCCCGTCAACGCCCCGTAATCATTCGTCCCCGTCGCGTTAAACCAACCCCCCGCAAACCCGATCCGATCCGCCGTCGTCGCGGTAAAACTCCCCGGCACATCCAGCCGCGCCCCCGCCCCAAACACAATCCCCGCCGGATTGAGCAGATATAAATTCGCACCACTGCCCACCACTTGCAGCAGGCCATCAATGCGGGACAGTTCGCCTCCAGTGACGCGCCCCAAAATATTTGTGATCTCACTGGTGCTGAGAAATTGCGCGATCGCCCCCGCATCCAACCCCAGCCGCTGAAAACTATGGAACAGATTCGCCCCGGCTTGGGTTCCCCCCAGGATTTGGTAGGTTTGCCCGTTCTGCTGCACCACCGTCCCCGTCCCGTCTGGAGTCGCGGTGATCGTCTGGGCGGCAACGGGCAAGGGGAGCGCGATCGCCAGTCCCAACGACGCGATCAACCAGGGTCTGAGGTGCGATCGTAAATCGATTAGGGATAGATTCGCGTCCATGAAAAGTCCCGATAACAACTAGCAACACAACGATGTCACTCTCTTCTGATCCATTCAGTTCACGTTCAATTCACAAGTAGACCAGATGTGTCTACGAAAATTGTAAGTCTGCACCAAACGAACAGCAGGATACCCTCACTATTCTTTGCACATCTCCATCACAGCAACGGTGGATTGAGGGGCAAACAGACGGTAAACGTTGTGCCTTGGTTGAGATGGCTTTCACAGCTAATCGTGCCGTGATGCAAATCTACAGCTCGCTTGACGATCGCCAATCCTAACCCTGTCCCCGGAATATCACCAACATTTTTGGCCCGGTGAAACGGTTCAAATAAATGAGGTATCGCCTCAGGAGGAATCCCAATTCCTTGGTCTGAAATAACCAGTTGTAAATGATGCTCAGTGATCGTTACAGTTAGCGTCACTGGCTGATGATTAGTCGCATATTTAAACGCATTACTCATCAAATTCACCAAGATATGGCGTAAAAGGCCTTGATCGACGGGGGCATAAACAGAGCCATCAAATTGCAGTATGAACGGAGGAGTCTCACGAATTAAACTCAAAAGATCGCGACTAATAGTTTCGCAAAATTCTTTAACATTGAAACACTGAGGCACAGCATTCAAGGCATCAGCATCGGCTTGGCTAAAGACTAAAATATCCTCAAGGAGAGATAGAATCCGCTGACTATTGCGTAAAATTCGCTCGTATTGTTCCCGCCGTTGCTCCGCATTGAAGCGATGCTCAAACTGGTGCATCAGTTTTGTCGCTGCGATGATCACCGTTAAGGGGGTGCGAAACTCATGGGATGCGATGGTGATAAATTCAGATTTAAGGTCAAGGAGTTCTTTTTCTTTCGCGATCGCATTGAGCATATTTTGTTCGTCACGCTTACGATCGGTGATGTTTCGACCGATGCCAATAATACCTAAAACATCACCATTTTTGTCCATAAAAGGCGTTTTGATGATGTCTAGTAACAATTGTGTATGTGTGTTATCGCGATATATTGCCCATTCTTCATAATGTTGGGTCGTTCGCGTTTGTAAAACCTGTTGATCTCGTTCTTGGAATCGTTGAGCCGTGGCATCCGAAAAAAAGTCTTGGTCAACACAGTTCAAAATCTTGTCTTTTGGGTGATTCAAATAGTCGGCAAAGGCTTGATTACAGCCTAAATAGCGGCTCTCTCGATCCTTGTAAAAAATCAAGTCGGGGATGGAATCCATCAAACATTGCAAAAAAGCCCGCTCTTGGGCGAGAATATTGCGATCGCGAACGCGATCGCTCACATCCCGAATAATTATCAAAACTTCATCATCACCGCACACAACAATCTGCGCTTCTTCATGACAAACTTTTCCCGATGGTAGTTGCAGGCTATAGTCATACCTTTGCATTTCGCCTGTGTCCAAGGCTCGATGAATGTAGAAAAGTCGCTCCTCCGCTGCCTCTAATGGAAGAACTTCATGGGGAGTTTTTCCCTTTAATTGCTGGATGGGACACACGAGTTCAAGACTGCTACTATTCACCACATCTAAAATAATGCCTTCCCGATTCATGTGAATCAATAAATCTGGTAGCACATTGACCAGGGCCTGTAGTTTTGTTGTGCTCTGTTGCAAGGCGTGGCTTTGATGATGAATCTGAAGTTCTAGGGCTTGGATTTGTTGGTAGAGTTTGAGATCTGCCGTGGCCCATTGGTTGGACTCCTCAGACCACAAAAGCATTGTGGTGTTGGCGGATTCCGCTGGCACATTATCTTGAATCAGGGCAAACAGGGCGTTCTGGGGAATGATGCTCGTGAGTCGAGAGGCTGCGTCTACAATCGGCACACTGGGGAGATCGTGGGTGCTGAACCAGCGGGCGAGGGCAGCGGGGGTTTGGGCTTCGGTGGCAGTCAAGGCTGGCGGGGGCTTGGCCATAAGCGCGGCAACGGGGGTGGTGGCGATCGCTGTCATATCGGGCTGTTGTAGTAGCCACTCTAGAATGATCCGCTCGGAAATCATCCCAATCAGTTGGTGTTCAGGCGTGGTTACCCAGAGTAATGGGTGATGTAATTGATGCATGGTTGCGATCGCCTCTGCTACGGAGCAATCAGGCGCAAAAGTTGGAGGGGCAGGGTGCAATAATGAATCGACAAACATTAAACCTTGGTTCAGCCACAATGATTAGCTCACTCTATCTACGTTAATTCATGAACCCTGAAATGTGGTAAATTCAAGCATAATGGATAAGTCTTTTCAAGATTAGAAATAATACTCAAATTGTTTCATGAAGAGAGATAATCGAAGAATTTGCCAACAGTCCTAATTCTCGTGAGAAGCAGGAGCTAGGGAGTGGGGGGATGTGCCTCAATTAGGCTGTCCTCATTTTTGAGACTGTGCGCTTTGGGCTACTGCTTATCCACAACTTTTCACTGTTGACCTAGTCTGCCCTTGATCCCTCTCTCCATCAGGGTAGCGAGCGAGACGCTCGCACGACATTGGATTCCAGGTAGGGTAGTGTCAGCCTCTGGCTCACGCCTCTCAACCCAAGACTCGCTCCGTGGGCTAGGGGAATTGGGGGTGAGGACAATGGGTTAAGCCACGGGTGAACAAGCTGTAACGTTTCGTGTCATTTAATTTTGCCAAACGTAACAAATTCCAAACACTAGGTGATCAAGGTTAGGGTTCAGTTTTACACTGAATATGTAGCCAAAAGAACAGAAATTATTTTCAAATAAGGGTCAGTCTTCATTTCGGTTCTGCTGGTCTATGGTACCCATGCGTAGAAGGAGTTTATTTGTGACAACTCGTTTCAGCATTTTTCGATGATATTCGCGTTGATCGCACCGTTCGGTCGAATGCAACGATTGGTTTTAAATGTTGCACTTTAGCGATCGCTGGGTATGATCCGCAGTCCAGAATCCGCTTCAACATTCTTGGGATGTTCTGCTTGTTTCGATGGATTCTGGTGTGATTCGTTGAGTTGCGATCGCAACCTGATATGTTGCTATCTGCTCAAGTTTGGCTGGTCACCAGACTCGTTTTCGTTCTCTCTGTTGTAATTTTTTAGTTTACGAATACTCAAATTAACCCATTACTTGAAATAGTTGGATTGGTTCTGCTGGAGCTAGGCAGCGATCGCTATTTCGAGTTCCATCGGGGTTGTGACAGATTGGGTCTGACCTGCTCAGACTGCAATTGTGGGATTCTTCGTCTGTTTTGAGACGATCATTGCAACCCCAATAATCTTCATTCACTCACCATTCCTGTCAGGAGTTGTTATGGTACATTCTGTAGACCAAGTCCCCCAAGCCTCCCGCGATCAAGCTCTGATTCTCTGGTTTGATGAAGTCGGTACCGCAGATGTCGGCTTAGTCGGCGGTAAAAACTCATCGTTGGGTGAAATGATCCAACAGTTGCAACCCAAAGGCGTGAACGTGCCTACCGGTTTTGCCACCACGGCCTATGCCTATCGCTACTACATCAAGCAAGCGGGTTTAGAAACGCAGTTACGGCGCTTGTTTTCTGACCTGGATGTCAACGATATGCGGAACTTGCAAGAACGGGGCAAACAGGCGCGGACGTTGATTCTTCATACGCCGTTCCCCCAAGACTTGCAAGATGCGATCGCCCTCGCCTATAGCAAACTCTGCCAACGCTATGGTTGCAGTCCGTCCCTCTGTGAACGCTTCGACCCCGAATATCGCGATATCTGCGTCAGTCAAACCCAAGATACCGATGTGGCGGTGCGATCGAGTGCCACCGCCGAAGACCTCCCCGAAGCCAGTTTCGCCGGTCAACAGGAAACCTACCTCAACGTCCAAAGTGTGAAAGGTGTCCTCGAAGCCTGCCACAAATGCTTCGCCTCCCTCTTCACCGATCGCGCCATTTCCTACCGCCAACACAACGGCTTTGATCACTTCACCGTCGCCCTTTCCGTGGGGGTGCAAAAAATGGTGCGTTCCGACGTGGCAACCTCCGGCGTGATGTTCTCCATCGACACGGAAACCGGCTTTAAAAATGCCGCCCTGATCACCGCTGCCTATGGGTTAGGGGAAAACGTGGTGCAAGGTGCGGTCAACCCCGATGAATACTTGGTGTTTAAACCCACCCTCAAAGATGGTTTTACTCCGATCCTGGAAAAACGCCTCGGCACCAAAGCGATCAAGATGGTCTACGATGTGGGCGGTTCCAAACTGACGAAAAACGTGGAAGTGCCCGAACCCGAACGGCAAAAGTTCTGTATTTCCGATGGGGAAATTCTGCAACTGGCGAAATGGGCGGTGCAAATTGAAGACCACTATTCCGCAGTGCGTGGCCAATATACCCCCATGGATATTGAATGGGCGAAAGATGGCTGCACCGGTGAACTCTTCATCGTTCAAGCTCGCCCGGAAACGGTGCAATCCCAAAAAGCGGCGAACATCCTCGAAAGTTATGAACTCAAGGATCACGGCGCGGTGCTTACCGTGGGGCGCAGTGTGGGGGCAGCGATCGGGCAAGGCAAGGCCCGCGTCATTCATAACGTCTCGAATATTAACCAGTTCAAATCGGGTGAAGTGTTGATCACCAACCGCACCGACCCGGATTGGGAACCGATTATGAAACAGGCGAGTGCGATCGTCACCAACCAAGGCGGGCGCACCTGTCACGCGGCGATTATTGCGCGGGAAATGGGCATTCCTGCGATCGTTGGTTGCGGTGATGCGACGGAATTGGTCAAGAGTGGTCAAGAGGTGACGGTGTCCTGTTGTGAAGGGGAAGAAGGCCGGGTCTACCAAGGTCTGCTGCCCTTTGAGGTGCATAAAACCCATCTCGACAACTTGCCCACGACCCGCACCCAAATCTTGATGAATATCGGCAACCCGGAACAAGCGTTCTCCTTAGCGGGGATTCCGGCGGCGGGGGTTGGCTTGGCTCGGTTGGAATTCATCATCGCCAACAACATCAAAGCCCACCCGATGGCGTTGATTAAATACGACGAACTCGAAGATGACCTCGTCAAAGCCGAAATCGATCGCCTCACCCAAGGCTACGATCGCAAACCGGAATTCTTCGTCGATAAATTGGCGCGGGGGATTGGCACGATCGCAGCGGCGTTCTATCCCAAACCGGTGATCGTGCGGATGTCGGATTTCAAATCCAATGAATACGCCAACCTCCTCGGCGGTCGTCAGTTTGAACCCCATGAGGAAAATCCGATGATCGGCTGGCGGGGTGCGTCGCGTTACTACGACCCCAACTACCGCGAAGCCTACGCCCTCGAATGCCAAGCCTTCAAACGGGTACGTGATGACATGGGGTTAACCAACGTGATCCCGATGGTGCCGTTCTGCCGTACTCCTGAAGAAGGCCAGCGCGTCTTGGCGGAAATGGGCAAACAAGGCCTAAAACGGGGCATCAATGGCTTGCAAGTCTATGTGATGTGCGAGTTGCCCAGTAATGTGATCTTGGCGGATCAGTTTGCCGAGGTGTTTGATGGCTTCTCGATTGGGTCGAATGACTTGACGCAACTCACCTTGGGCTTGGATCGGGATTCGTCCTTGGTGGCGCACCTGTTCGATGAACGCAATGAAGGCGTGAAACGAATGGTTAAAGAAGCGATCGCCACTGCCAAAGCCACCGGTCGCAAGATCGGCATCTGTGGTCAAGCGCCGAGTGATTACCCTGAATTCGCCCAATTCCTGGTCGAACTCGGCATCGACTCGATCAGCCTGAACCCGGATTCTGTGCTCAAAACGATGTTGATGGTGGCGGAGGTGGAAAAAACCCAAGCCTAATCGCAATGCTCCCAGGTGTTTAAGTTGTCCTCCTTGAGAGAACGATCCCCACGAACCGACCCAGTTCGTGGGGTTTCTTCATGACTTCGACGGGGGAATTAATTTTTTAGCGGCTGAGGTGGTGCTGCCCATCGGGGCGAGTTCCTTGGCGCTGGGGGATGGAGGGGATGGGGGCGGGGTGACGTTGCGATCGCCCCCTTGGCTCGGATAGCTCACCCCCGCTTCCTTCGCGAGATTAGCGATCGCCCCCAATACCGGCGTATTCGCCACCGCCAACTCATAGAGCGACTGTTCCAACGCCGACCGTTTCACCGTGCCCAAGCCCGCCACCAACAGCAAACCATCACTATGGGCAGCCAACAAATGAGCATCGGCCAGACCCGCCAAGGGTGGCGCATCATAGATCACCAAATCAAACTGCTCCCGCAGCGATCGCATCAACTCCTGCATCTTCTGGGACGAAATCAAGCGAATCGGGTCGGGCGGCAACATCCCCGCCGTCAGCACAAATAAATTCTCATCCAACACCGAAGCCTGAATCGCATCCTCCGCCAAGAGATCCCCCGACAGCACATCCGTTAAACCATCCCCATTCACCAAGCCCAACCGCTGATGAATTTGCGGACGGCGCAAATCCGTATCCACCACCAACACCCGCCGATTCATCCGCGCCACCGCCTGGGCCAGATAGGCTGCGATCGTCGTCTTCCCTTCCCCCGCCGTCGCCGACGAAATCACCACCGCCCGCACCGGATCATCCGCATCCAACAGTCGCACATTCGCCGCCAACGCATGAAACGCCTCACTAAACACCGAACGGCTCGAAGCTTCTACCTCATGAGTGCCATTAGACTGCACCAAATGCGCAAAGGGTGTTCCCTTTAAGCCCCACCCCAGGAGATCCCGCACCGGGTCAAGCCATGATCCCGCTACCGTCGGCAAGTCCAGCACATTATCCTGGGCGGCAGTCTGCTCTACATAGGCATGGGTCAAGGAAAACGGCGCAAGATCCACCGCTGGTGCAAAATCGCTTAAATCCCGTTTGCGCGGAATAATCCCCAATAGAGATAACTGGGTGATTTTTTTCACTTCCTTCGGGGTATGGAGCACATTACTGAGGCTATCTAGGGCCAAGGCTGCCCCACAGCCGAGCATGAAACCAACGATCGCCCCCAACACTAAATTACGGGCCGCGCTCGCGGTGGAGGGTTTCGGCTCTGCCACGGGTTCGAGGAGTCGCCACGGCACTTGGCGTTGGGCGATTTCAATGCGCAGTGCCTCCCGTTTGGTGAGAAATTGGTTGAGGTTTTCCGTCGCAATTTGCAGTTCCCGTTCAATATCTGTGAACGAACGATTCACCACCGACAGCTCCTTCACTCGGTCTTGAAACTGATTCAGCGTGCCGCCTAAGGCGACATCGCGACGCTCGATTTCTTGGATTTGGGTGTCCAGTTCTCGGATCGTGCGCTGCACTTCTTGGGCGAGGAGGGGCAGGAGGCGATCGCGCTGCTCATTGAGCAATTTTATTTCAGGACTTGCTTCGAGTAATAACACCGAATCCCGCGCAATTTGACTATCAAGGGTCTGCAGTTGATTCAGCAATGCTTGATAGTGAGGATTATTTTTGAGAGCCGATGACGAGACATTTTCCGGCGATTGGGTGGCGAGTTCGTCCCGCAGTTCATCCCGCAGGGCGAGAATTTCATTCCGTTGAATCTGGGTCTCTAGTTGCTGTTCTTGAACTGTGCTGATTTGGGTGGACAACTGTTCCCCGGTGGTGGTGGGGTCAATGAGGTTATACCGTTGGCGTAGGGCTTGCAGTCGTTCTTGTAACTCTTCGACCTGGGCGTTGAGTTCGGGCAATTGGTCGTCCACAAAATCAAGCCCCTGCTGAATATCGGCCTTGCGCTCGTTCAAACTGTAGTTGAGATACACCTCAGACACCGTGGACAACAGATCAGCCACCAGGGCTTGATTGGGGTTTTGAAAGGACACCTCAAGCACATTAGTTTGACTGGCTTTAATCCCCAGACCATATTTCAGCAGGTCGTAGGTGAGTTCTGGGTAGTCGCGTTGGAGGATTTCCACCGCCGGATCTAGCACTTCGGGGCTGCGCAGGACTTTGATTTTGGTTTCATCGAGGGTGAAGGTATCGGCTTCGTTGGCGCTCACACTATCGGCAACGGAAGAAATAACCTGGGTTTCTACGGTCACGGGTTCGGTGAGTATTTCAAACTTTGACGCATAGATCGGGCGATCGGTGACGGCTTTGTACGTGCCGGCTCCGGCCATTAGAAAAGTTAAGCCCGCGATCAGAAAAATCTGCCGATACAGAGCTTCAATAACCCGGCCGAGTTCTAGCCCCCCTTCATCTTCAGGGAGTTTAATATTATGGTGATCCGAAGCTGATGATTGTGGAATGGGTCCAACGTGCATATTGAGTTTCCGCTGGGCTGCTGAGGTAAGACTCTCAGAATTTTTTCAATTGTGCCACATCCCTTTTGAAGCTGCCTAAGACCAAAGGGCTGGAGGTGCGATCGCCCTCCGATCTCCCCCCATCTTTGTGATGATCCCAAGGGCATTGAGGGATTGTTCAAAGCGGCCAGTCTAGAAGGGTCGCCACCTGTGCAGCGAATTGGAGCGGTTCGATCAGCTTTGACAGCACGCCTTGCACGTCATAGCCTTGGAAGACCTCGTATTCGGTGGGGTCTTTGGCGGTGAGGAAAATAACCGGGACGGTTTGGGTTTGGGGCTGTTGGCGCAGACGTTCCAGGGTGGCGATGCCATCGAGATCGGGCATCATCACATCGAGCAAAATCGCATCAAAGGGATGGTGGGCAGCGATCGCGCATCCTTCCATCCCAGAACTGGCCGCTTGGACAAACCAGTCTTGGCTCATTTCCAGGCATAATTTAACAACGCTTCTAACATCTGCATCATCGTCAATGAGAAGAATTCGCCGCTTCATCGTAAATTTAGGGTCACAGTCTATGTAGGGATGGGTCGTGTTTTAGTGTAGCGAGTCTGGGCGAAATTCCCCTGGGCTGTGTGGCGGGAATGCTTGGAAGATTGCCGCGAATCTTCTAGGATTGCTGTTATCGTCACCTTCAACGCTCTTGAGGCTCAAGTAAGACCATGACCGATGCTGGGGTTCCGGAAACAACGATAGGGTTGACGCTCCAACGGGGCGGGGAAGAATTAATGTTGCTCAAGGTGGGCGATCGCTTCACCGTGCAACTCACCGCCCCCGATGCCCCACTCCCGGATAGCCTTAGCCGTCTCAATCGCCATCTGTTGCCCCAAACGGCCCTGTGGGAATTCATCATCGCTCCGGCCAGCTTAGAAACCGCCATGACCGCTGCTCGGCAGTCGGACTCGGTCACCTTTGCTAGCCATGTGTATCAGTTGCAAAACAGCCCCGAAACCTTGGCCTATTTGACGGAGGAGTTGACGGTGCAGTTTGCCGCCGGTCTGAGGGAGACGGAACAGAAGGCCTTGACGCAGCCCCTGGGGTTAGAGTGCGATCGCCCCCTCGCCGGGATTCCCGACACCTATATCTATCACCTCACCCCCGCCGCCACCGAAAACCCGATCAAGGTCGCCAATCGGCTCATGGCCCATACTGCCGTGCTGACGGCTGAACCCAATATTATCTTTCTGCGCGAATCCTTCTATCGCCCCCAAGATACCCACTACGACCAGCAATGGTACTTAAACCACAACGGGGGCCATCAACTGGCCCCCACCTCCCATCTTGACTGCGAAAAGGCATGGGATCTACAACGGGGGACGCGATCGGTCGTCGTGGCGATTATGGATGATGCCATTGACATCAACCACCCTGATTTTCAAGGCGCAGGCAAGATTGTCGCCCCCTATGATTTTCGCGATCGCGACTTTGCCCCCCTCCCCACCAACACCCAAGAAAGCCACGGCACCGCCTGCGCTGGGGTCGCCGTCGCTGAAGAAAACGGCCAGGGGGTCGTTGGGGTCGCTCCCGGCTGTGCCCTGATGCCCCTGCGCACCACCGGCTACCTGGATGACCGTTCCATTGAAAGCCTGTTTAATTGGGCGATCGATAAAGGAGCCAGCGTCATTTCCTGTAGTTGGGGCGCGGCTTCGGTGCATTTTCCCCTTTCCCTGCGGCAACGGGCCGTGATTCACCGCGCCGCCACCGAGGGCCGAGGCGGTAAGGGCTGCGTGGTGGTGTTTGCCGCCGGAAATGCCAATCGCCCGGTACAAGGCACGATCTACGAACGGGGTTGGCCCAATGATCTCCTCAGCGGGCCGACGGATTGGCTCAGTGGCTTTGGAACCCATCCCGATGTGATCACCGTGTCCGCCTGCACCAGCCTCGGCACCAAGTCCAGCTACAGCAATTGGGGGACGCATATTTCCGTCTGTGCGCCCAGTAATAACGCGCCGCCGGGGATGTGGTTCCCGAAAACCGGCTTCGCCCAAACCGCCCCGACGATTAACTACCGCTTGCCGGGGTTGGGGATTTTTACGACGGATCAACTGGGAAGTTTGGGCTATGACCGGGGCGATTTTACCCGTGATTTTGGCGGGACTTCTAGTGCTTGTCCGGTGGTGGCGGGGGTGGCGGCGTTGGTGCTGTCGGCGAATCCTAATTTAACGGCGGTGGAGGTGAAGGAGGTGTTGCAACAGACGGCGGATAAGATTGTGGATCGCGATCGCGATCCGCAACTGGGGTTACAGTTGGGAACCTATGACAGCAAAGGCCATTCCCAATGGTTCGGCTACGGCAAGGTGAACGCCTACGCAGCAGTTAAGGAAGCCCAGCGCCGCCTGCCCCAACGCAATACCCCCGTCCCCACCCGGCAGAAAATTTCCCGCCGCAGCAGTACCGCCGCCCCGATTCCCGACCATAATCCCCAGGGTCTGTTGAGTAGTTTGGAAGTGTCCCAAGCGGGCGCGATCGCTGCCCTCACCATCACCATTGATCTGGTCCATGAGTTTCTCGGTGATCTGGAAATCAAACTCCGCAGTCCCCACGGCATCACGGTCTTACTCCAAGGGCGCACCCTCGGCAGCCTCACCCACCTAAAACGTACCTATACCCCTGCGATCGCCCCCGTCCTGCAATCCTTCCTCCAACAACCCGCCCAAGGGACTTGGCAACTGTGGGTCATCGATCGCGTCTTGGGCGATACCGGCACGCTCCAAGGCTGGGGCTTAGATCTCGACATTCTCGCACCCTAAGGTGGGTTACGGCGGATGGACGGATTGCAGTGATGGCAGGGGTTTAAGCCGCCTAACCCACCCTACGGAGTTACTAGACGCGATTGAACCGGAGCGAAACGCGATTGAACCGCTAGGGAGCGAGACGCTCCCACTCCAGTCACATCCAAGGATTTAAGGAGTGCGGGCATCTTGCCCGCTGCTTGTTATCCCCATCTTGCCCGCTGCTTGTTATCCCCATCTTGCCCGCTGCTTGTTATCCCCATCTTGCCCGCCAGTAGAGCGAGACGCGATTGAACCGCTAGGGAGCGAGACGCTCCCACTCCAGTCATATCCAAGGATTTAAGGAGTGCGGGCATCTTGCCCGCTGCTTGTTATTCCCATCTTGCCCGCTGCTCATTATCCCCATCTTGCCCGCCAGTAGGGTGCTGTTAGCGCAGCGTAACGCACCGTCCCATTGAGCTATTGTTGACTCTGCACGAGGATCAGCCTGGGGTTCTGCCTTGGTTTTCCCGTTGTTTAATTAACTCAGCACTGCGGGACGTACCCAGACGGGTGGCTCCGGCCAGAATCAGCGCGATCGCATCATCAGCGGTACGAATTCCCCCCGATGCCTTAATCCCCGCACTGCCCCGCGTCACCTCCCGCAACAGGCTCACCTGTTCCACCGTCGCCCCCCCAAACCAGCCCGTGCTCGTTTTTAAAAACGCCGCCCCCGCATCGAGGCAAACCGTCGCCGCCAAACGTTGCTCCTCTGGGGTTAACAGGCCCATCTCCAAAATCGTTTTAATCGGTTGTCCCGTTTCTTCGACAATTTGGGCGATTTCCTGGGCGATCGCATTCGCATTCCCTGCCTTCACCCACCCCAGATTAATCACCACATCTAATTCCGTCGCGCCATGGCTAACGGCTTCTTGGGCTTCGTAGAGTTTGGTGGCCGTAGTGCTCGCGCCGCTGGGAAAACCAATCACGGCACAGACTTGGGGGCGTTGATTGTGCAGCAATTCTGTGGCGGTACGCACTGCGTGGGGATAGACACAAACAGCGGGCAGATTGTAGCGGTTGGCCACTTGGCAGCCCGCTTTCACCTCGTCGAGGGTGGCGGTAGGGTGCAAAATAGCATGGTCAAGGTAGCGGGCGAGGTCAATTTCAGCGGGGTCCATGGGGTATTTTCAGGAGAGAAATGGGAAGCGCGATCGCCAAACATCAGATCACGGTGATGTCTTTTTGTTCAGCATGGGTCAGGGCTTGATACTGATCTTCATCGATCCGAGCCGCCGCATAGAGGGTTTCCGTAATATCCGACAGAGTTAAGACCGCATGGGTCCGGTAGCCAGCAGCGGCGATCCGATCCGACACACCCTGCTCATGGTCAATAAACACCACAATATCATTGACCACCAGCCCGGCAGAGGTCAGTTTTTCCGTACCTTCGATCGCACTCTTGCCGCTGATCAGCACATCATCAACCACCACCACCGTTTCCCCCGGCTCAAAATGCCCTTCAATCACCCGCCGCGTCCCGTGGGCTTTCACTTCCTTGCGCGGGAAAATCATCGGTCGGCCCAGGATCATCGATAACCCCGTTGCGGTGGGCAATGCCCCGTAGGGCAGGCCAGCAATGCGGTCAAAGGTGAGGGGTGTGAGCAGTTCCGCATAGGCGTTGAGCATTTGGTGAAAGACTTGGGGATTGGAAATGACCTTCCGCAGATCAATGTAGTAGGAAAACGTCGCCCCCGACGCTTGGACATAGTCTCCAAACAAAATACATTCGAGGTCAAACAGTTGCAAAATCAGGTCTTGCTGGGGGTGTTGTTCTAGGAGGCAAACGTTCGTAGTCCAGAGTTGACAGTGGTGGTGGGGTTGATTTTGCTGGTGTTGGTAACAGTGGTGGTTAATTTCTTGGTTGAGGGCGGCGATCGCGGTTACCGGATCGTCGTAACTGAGATAGTCTTGGGGCACAGGCAACAGCAGACCGCTCCCGTTAGCGTTTAACCCCGCGTTAATAATCGCCGCCAGGCTTTCTTGATGCTCCCAAATACTCCGAGCCAGGATTAAGCGTTCGGGGGCCAGGTTGCGCACCTTGGCTAAAACTTCCGGGTTACTCGTGCCAATTTCTAAACACACCTGCTCCGGCGGCCCCCAGGCGGACACTTCCGTCACCAGATGCAGATACAGGGGCGCATCGGGCATCGGGTAATCTTGGATCGCGATCGCCCCCGGATTCGAGGTGCGACAGACCATAAAGGCCGCTTTATCGGGATAGACCAAAAAGGGCGCGGCCTGGTCATGGCCAGCAAATGGGGTGAGGGTGACCGCATCCACTTGCCATTGTTCAAAGAGGGTGCGAGCTAAAAAGCTACTGCTGTTGAGGTCGCTATGCTTCACATCCAAAATGATTGGAATATGGGACGGAATCGACAGCAACACCTGTTCAAGGAGTTCAATCCCCGGCGCACCCAAGGATTGATAGAAGCCGAAACTGGGTTTATAGGCACAGACGTGATCCACTGTGGCTGAGATTAAGTGATTGAGCCAATCGCCGAGTTCATCGGTGAGTTGGCTATGGCTCGCGGCATATTGGGCCGGGAGCATTTCAGGATTGGGGTCAAGCCCCAACACGAGAATGCTATTGTTGCGATCGCAGGCAGCATCCAGTTTGGTTAAAAAGCTCATGGTGTGGGGCTGACAATGGTTGAAAACATGAAAGGCTCTCGCTGATCAAAAAATAATCGCCAACAAGGACACCTCATCCTTTTTATAGTACGACCTAGGTTCTATCGGTGGAGCAGAGTCTGGATTTGACAGGAGTGAGCCAGAGGCTCACACTACCCTGCCTAGAATCCTTTGGAGTGCGAGCTTCTAGCTCGCTGCCTTGACTAACTAGCTCGCTGCCTTGACTAACTAGCTCGCTGCCTTGACCAGGGGGATCAAATACTGACATATCACCCAAGTTGCGAGTCTGGATTTGACAGGAGTGAGCCAGAGGCTCACACTACCCTACCTAGAATCCTTTGGAGTGCGAGCTTCTAGCTCGCTACCTTGACTAACTAGCTCGCTGCCTTGACTAACTAGCTCGCTGCCCTGACTAACTAGCTCGCTGCCCTGATCAGGGGGATCAAACACAGGCTCGGTCAACATTTGCACGTTATGCATCGGCAGTAGTAGTTGGGTGGAGGGTAACGGGACTTTATAATTAAGCTCACAAAGCTTAAACCTTAAACGCATGACAGCCTATATCGAATTTGCCCGAGGAATTACCGAAGAAGCCGTTCCCGATGTGCGCGTCACCCGCTCCAAAAGTGGCAACAGCGGCACCGCGACCTTCTACTTTCAAGAACCCAAAGCCCTGATGGACAACAGCATCGCCAATGACATCACGGGGATGTACTTGATCGATGACGAAGGGGAACTGATGACGCGGGAGGTGAACGCTCGCTTCGTCAATGGCCAAGCCGCCGGGATTGAAGCCGTGCTCATCATGCAAACCGCCGCAGAATGGGAGCGGTTTATTCGCTTCATGA
Organism: Spirulina major PCC 6313; assembly: GCF_001890765.1. Taxonomy (NCBI): domain Bacteria; kingdom Bacillati; phylum Cyanobacteriota; class Cyanophyceae; order Spirulinales; family Spirulinaceae; genus Spirulina; species Spirulina major. The sequence goes on from NZ_KV878783.1 coordinate 437,953, forward strand.
ATCGCTATGCTGAGTCTGCGGGCTTAGAACTGAATCGGAACGACTAATCCCATTGCACCGCCAGGACTCCGGTGCGATCTGGCTCCATGACCCTCGCCCCCTCTCCGGATCGGTCGATCCTTGCCTGTTATGGATTAGCGGGAGCCGCTCGGCCTGGGAGTTGATCGCCCTGCTCCAGGTAGCACGGGGACGCAACGGCGATCGCTTGAGATTCAAACGGGCCACATTTCGATGCAATTCTTCATGTTTCACCATGCACCCCCATCCTGATTCCCGGATCATTACGGCTCGTTGTGCGGTTTTGACGGTGAGTGATACGCGCACGATCGCCACCGATCGCAGTGGTCAATTGTTACAAAGTCTGCTCGATCAGGCTTACCACACCGTGGCCGCCTACGCCCTTTGCCCCGATGACCCGGCCCAGATTCGTCACCACCTTGAACAGTGGGGGCAAGATCCGGCAATTGATCTGGTGATCACGTCGGGGGGGACGGGGATCGCGCCCCGCGACACCACCTATGAGGCGATCGCGGCTCTGCTCCAGCCGACGTTGCCGGGGTTTGGGGAATTGTTTCGGATGTTGAGTTTTGAGGAGATTGGGTCGCGGGCGATGGCATCACGGGCGATCGCGGGAGTCTATCACCAAACCTGGGTGTTTGCCCTGCCGGGTTCAAGCAACGGGGTACGGTTGGCGATGGAGCGCTTAATTTTGCCGGAACTTAATCATTTGCTGACCCAGTTGCGCCCAGATTTTCCTGCCGCGCCAACAGTACCGCCCCCGTAGCCGCATCGGCCTGGGGCGGGACGAGGTGCGATCGCATCTCATCCCCTAGATACGGTTCCAGGGAGGAAGCCAGGCCGCCGAGGAGACTACAGGGAAGGGGCTGCTGTTGTTTCGCCACCAAGGCCCGCCAAATTTTTTCGATTTCCTGCCCCGCTGCGGTCATCAGGGCGATCGCACTTTCATCCCCCGCTGCCGCCGCCGTGATCACCACCGGGGCCAGTTCGGCAAACTGTTGCGACCCCGCCCCATTGGCCCAGAGAATGAGGCGATCGCCGTCTTGGTCAAACCGTGCCATCACGCCCCGAATCAGCGGGGTCACCGCCCGGCGACCATCCCACCATTGCAATGTGTGCTGAATCGCCGCCAGCCCCAGCCATGCGCCGCTGCCCTCATCCCCCTGGGGAAACCCCCAGCCGCTGACCCGCGTCACCCGTTCGCCCTCAATTTGATAGGCCACTACCCCCGTTCCGATCGCAATCACCGCGCCATCTTGGCCCCGATGGGCCCCTAGGCAGGAAATATAACCATCGGAATGGAGGTGCAGCCGGGTGAAGCGATGACCGAGGGCGAGAAAGCGATCGCAGGCCGCCGGGACCTGGGTTCCCGCCAAGCCTGCCCCCCCATACCAGCGATAGCCTGCCACCTCCGAGGGAATGGCAAACTCCGCTAAGGCCTGGGCGATCGCTGCCCGAATCGACCGCCACGCCCCCACCGGATCAAGGCGAATATTCGCCGGGCCAGCTTTCCCGACCCCCAACAGTTGACCCTGGGCATTTTCAACGCGGGCGATGGTTTTCGTTGCGCCCCCATCAATGCCCACAAATAGCTCCCGACCTACCACCCGATCAGCCATATTCCTTTACAATGCGTAATGAAAAGAGGAGTAACGACATATTGCGCTACTCCTACCCCAAATGAACGGAAACCTGCAACAAGGCTGTCTAGTACGCCAATCCCATACTGCGGGTGGTTTCGGCTCCTAGATAGACTCGAACGCTGAGGAAATCCGTAGGGCAAGCCGTTTCGCAACGTTTGCAACCCACACAATCCTCGGTACGCGGTGATGATGCGATTTGAGATGCTTTGCAGCCATCCCAAGGCACCATTTCGAGTACGTCTAGGGGACAAGCCCGTACACATTGAGTACAGCCAATGCAGGTGTCGTAAATTTTTACGCTATGAGACATTGAGTGATCGACTCCTTAGCGAGCGTGTTTTATTGGTTAATTAGAGTTCTGTTGACTCAAGGCATAGTTTACCCTAGCGACTTCGTCCCACTCGAAAAACGGTAACGAAGCTTCAAATTCTGTAACACTTTTGCCGCAATCTCTCAGATGTGCGATCGCATCTGAGACCCATAAAGCACCCATAACTGATCGAAAAAAAAGGCATTGGGGTCTTATTGTGTACTTCGTGCGCCGGAGGATCACCCGTATGAATACCACCTCGATCCCTGTGTCGTGCGAGCGTCTCGCTCGCTGATCTAAAACTCCGTGCGCCAGAGGATCACCCGCATGAATACCACCTCGATCCCTGTGTCGTGCGAGCGTCTTGCTCGCTGATCTAAAACTAAGCCTGCATTATTCATGACCCCCATCACAATTTTTGACATTCTCGGATTTTATTCAGTACCGAGCAAGATGCCCGCACTACGGCTCAGAACATAGCCATAGAACAATTTGGGACGGTTAGGCTTGGGGTCAACACGAGCCACACAGCACGGTGATCCAGCCGGTGTGCGTCGGCACGTATCGACAAAAGACTCGACTTTTGGAGAATAGAGAAATCCGGTCAGGTTCGCTACAGTAGAAACTCCCCTGACCCTCGCGCCACCATGCCTAAATCGTCCCTTGCTCATATTGGCACTAGCCCCGCCTTTCCCCTTTCCTGTACCGTTCAGGGCGGCTTGCAGATGAGCCGCCAAGATCACAACGTGGCGGAGTCGATTCGGTTGATTTTGGGGACTCGCCACGGTGAGCGGGTGTATCGCCCTAACTTTGGGTCGCGTCTTTCGGAATTGGTGTTTGCGCCGATGAATAGCCAAACCCTCCTCCTGACGCGGCTCTATGTGGAAGAGGCGATTCGCCAATGGGAGCCCCGAATTGAACTGGATGGGGTGTTTACCCAACCCGATCCCGTGCGGGGACGGCTAGACATTATCATTCAATATCATTTCAAAGACACCCACGATTCCCGTAGTCTAGTGTATCCGTTCTATTTGACCCCTCCGAGTTAATCGGTCTGCCCTTTTCCGGAAGCTGTTATGGAATTCGATTTCCTGCCCCAACTGCCTAAATCCAACCTCGACGATCGCAAGTTTGAAGACCTCGTCGAAGAATGTTTGCTGCGGATTCCGCGCTACTGCCCAGAGTGGACGAACTTCAACCCCAGTGATCCGGGGGTGACGATGATTGAGCTATTTGCCTGGCTCTCGGATCAGATGTTGATGCGGTTTAATCGGGTTCCGGAGCGCAACTACATTACCTTTTTAGAACTCTTGGGGATTCGGCTCCAGGCTCCGCGTCCGGCCCAAACCCACGTCACGTTTTATCTCAGTGCATCCCTGCCGGAACCCTACACGATCGCAGCCGGGGTGGAAACCGCCACCAATCGCACCGAAGCCGAAGAAGCGATCGTCTTTAGCACGGATCATCCCCTTACCATTGGTGTGCCTCGGATTCGCCACCTCCTGACGGCGGATAGCGTGGAAGAACGGCCCCAAATTTTGCGCGATCGCTTCAGTGGCACTTGGACGATGCTACCTAGTGGCGATTGGGAAGGGCGCGATCTAGAACTGTTTAGCGAACAACCCAGCGAAGGGAATTGTTTTTATCTGGTGTTTGATCCCCAACAGGAGATCAGCGGCAATGTGGTGGCGGTGAACTTTCGGGGTGAAGCGGCCACCGCCACCGGGATTAACCCCGAACACCCCCCCCGCTCTTGGGAAGCCTGGACAGGAACCCATTGGCAATCGGTGCTGTTGCGGCCCCAGGATGACCATACCGAAGGGTTTAGTTTTAGCGAAGTGACCCGCAACGGTGGCAACCCCCTCCAAGGGGAGGATGTGATTTTTCACTGTCCGCGCCAATGGCCGGTGGAAACCTTCGGCACCTATAACGGACGCTGGTTACGGTGTACCTATCGCAAGGTCACGGTAGACCAACCGGGGTATTTAAATTCGCCGCGCATTGTGGGGATGGGCTGCCGGGCCTTGGGGGGAACGGTGAGCGCGACGCAATCGATCGCGATCGCCAACGAAATTCTCGGCGAAAGTGATGGTATGCCTGGTCAACAGTTCCGTCTCCAAGGTGCGCCGATTTTACCCCGCAGCGAGGGGGAATATCTGCGCGTTACACCGCCGGGGGGCTTGCCACAGCGGTGGCAGGAAGTGGAAGATTTTGCCGATTCGGGGGCAGAGGATTTACACTACACCCTCGATTCGCGCACGGGCGAACTTCAGCTTGGCCCGTTGATCCGTGAATCGGCTCAATTGTTAGATCAAATGGATCAATGGCGACAGCCGCAACTCACCGCTACAGCTCCCGATCCGACGGCGATCGCCCGCAAAACGGGAGAGCGTCAGTATGGGGCCGTGCCGCCGAGGGGGGCAATGTTAACGATGGTGTCGTACCGGACGGGGGGCGGTCAGCAGGGGAATGTGCAGCGCGATACGATCCGGATTGTTAAATCTGCCGTGCCCTATGTGGCTCAGGTGACGAACCATGAACCGGCTCGCCATGGGTCCGATGGGGAAACCTTAGAAGGGGCGGTGTTGCGGGTTCCGAAGTTGCTGCGCACCCGCGATCGCGCCGTCACCACCGAAGACTTTGAAACCCTCGCCCTCCAAGGGGGGCAAGGGGCGATCGCCCGCGCTCGCTGTCTCCCTACCGTCAACAAAGAACAGGCCGGCACAGTGGAACTCGTCCTCGTCCCCCAACTCGCCATCCAACGGATTACCGAAGGCTACGGCACATCCCCCGCCGAACTCAGCCTCACCCCTGCCTTAATTGAATCCACCCTGGCCTACCTTGACGATCGTCGCCTCCTGGGGGTGGAAGTCCGCTGCCGCGAACCGGACTATGTGGGGGTTTCCGTCCATATCGAAGTTGCCCTTGAACCGGAGTATCGCGAACCCCTGGCCCAGCAACATATCCGCACCAGTTTAGAATCCCAACTCTATCGCTTTCTCAACCCGGTGATTGGGGGGCTAGAGGGCCAAGGATGGGAGTTTGGCCGGCCTGTGTATGCTTCGGACATCATTAATTTGTTTCAGGCGCAGGTGGGGGTGCGGTATCTCGGTACGATCCAACTGTTCCGCCTGACCCGCACCGCTGATGGGTGGGAGCGCACCCTTGCCCAGGAGTCCCATGTGGCACCGGGAGCTTTGGGGTTAATCTGTTCTTGGCGGGATGAGATGTTGCGTTCTAGCCATGTGATTAGCGTCATTTAGCCGGTGATTGTCTTGTGTTTTGCCCTATGGATTGATTGGTTATGACCCAAACCCGTGATACATTTCCCATCCGGATGCAACTGACGGCGATGAAATTGCCGGAGGGTCGTCATCAAGCGATCGCCGCCAGTCATGATCAACGGTCTCAAATCACCCTAGCCGCCCCCACGGAAGAGACCACCCCCCAAGCTTGCACCTTGGTCATCTATCCCGGCGAACCCAGTGAACTCCTCGTGCGTCTCGAAAACCTCACGGCAGACCCCCTCCGAGTTGCCCTAGATGTGCTCGGAAATTTTCCGGCCCACTGGTGTCAGGTGGGGGGCGAAGGCAATGAAATTCCCCCCGCTGGCCGGATGGAGGTGGTGCTGTATTTTCAGGTGGAGGCGGATTTTTTTGAGTCGCCCCTGGGGCCTCCAGCCGGAACCCCCTTACAATTGGACTACGCGGGTCAGTTTGTCGCCACCTACACCACCACCACCGGGGGACAACCGACCCAGCAGGCGGCGGAGTTTCAAGTGTTGGTGCGGCCGCGGAGCTTGTATTTAGATTTCTTGCCCGATGTCTACCGGGAGGTGGATTTTGTCGGCCGGTTTCTCAAGATTTTTGAGCAGGCTTTTGAGCCGGATGTGCAGATCCTCAATAGTTTGTGGGCGTATTTACATCCCCGCACAGCACCGGATGCGTTGATTCCGTTTTTGGCCTATTGGGTGGGGTGGCCGTTGACCCCCCAACTTTCCCTGGCCACCCAGCGACGGTTGATTGCGGGGGCTTTGCAGTTGTACCGCTGGCGGGGAACGCGGCGGGGTCTCAAGTATGCGATTCACCTGTTTACCGACTTGCCGTTCGAGGGGAATGGGGGGGAAGATCCCGCGATTCAAATTACAGAGATCGGAGGGCGGGGCTTTGTGCTGGGGGAAACGCGCTTGGGTCGGGGGGCGACAATGGGGGGAGGACAGCCCTATCATTTTGTGGTGGAGTTGCGATCGCCTTCCGCTAACCCGATCGATCCTGACCTCGTTCGTAAAGTTATCGAACAAGAAAAACCAGCTTTCTGTAGTTATGAACTATACATAATAAGTGAAGATACGGAGGCTTAACTGGATTTGTATGGGTCGAACAAATGCAGGGTGAGGATCAAGGCAGAGCAACAGTGAACAAATATATCAGTGGTGATTGCCCCAGGTTTGTGTTGGAGAAAAAGGTATGATTTCGGATTGGTTTCCCCCACCCCTACAACCGTTTCAGCGGTTACAGGTCACCGATGGCTTGCTGATGAATGCGGAGCGATGGCAACTTGCCCACCGTTACCATCGCCAAAGCCATAGTTTTCACTATCAATCGCTGTATCAAGCCGGGATTGTCTATGGTCTGGGGGTGCGGGTGATCGTGGCTCCGACGGAGGTGCGATCGCAATATCAAGATGGTCGTTGGCTCGAAATTCAGCCGGGGATGGCGATCGATCTTCACGGTAATTTTGTTGTCGTCACGGAACCGATTTCCTTCCGCCTCGCCTCGGAAAACTTCACCCCCACGCCCCTACCGGTCTATCTCACCATCCGCCATGTAGACCCCGATTCCCTGACCCGGAAATCGGTTTCCCCCCTGGTCAAAGAAACCTTCCGCATTGATGAAAAAACCACCGCCCCCCAAGCCAACGAGATCGAACTCTGTCGGCTCCTCTTGCCATCGAGTGGGCAAACGGTGACGCTGCAAAATGCCCCGGATGTGTTTCGTCCCCAGATTAACCAACCCAACTTGCTCCATCGGGTGTTAGTGCGGGCCCGCCCCCACGGGAGTGTAGTCCTGGGCCGGGGGGAGCAGACCCCTGATCCTGATTTCCAGGCGTTTGGGGATTTTCTCGCCAGTGCCGTTTACCAATACCCCCACCTCAACGGCCATCTAGATGATGCTCCCCACCCCCTCCACCCCGACCATCCTCCCACCTGTGATTTTCTCTATGTCCGCAATCCAAACCCCTGGAGTGAATTAGAGATCGGGGGACTGAGTCGGCATTTGGAAGCGGGTAAGTTGCTCTGTGCGGAGTTGACGCAGTGGGATGATGACTTGAGCGCGTTGATGGGGCTTTACGGGGAATTGCAGCGGGCGATCGCCGAAGCGGAACAAGACCCCAGCTTAACCTCCGTCCGTCACGAACTGGCCACGGAATTTCAGGCGATCCAACACCAAATCCTCGCCCAGCTTCAGGTCAGCTATCCGGTGGTGGCGGATCTCGCGGCCCAATTTCACACCCCCGTCCAGGCCATCTTGAGCACCGCCCATCCACTCCGGTGTGAACCGTTTACCTTTGCACTTCTGCCCACAATTGAGGGTCAGCCGATCTTCATGGCGGCCGGGGGTGGAATTGTGATTATTCTGGGGGATCTGACCTCTGCTTGGCGGCGCGATCGCACCTTCCCCCTGAGCACAGCCACCCTCCGCGAAACCCAAGAACTCGGCATCAACCTACTCCACTTCGCCTGGCGACGACAGCAACTGATGGAATGGCAACAGCACTTCAACGTCTCCGTGCCTCCTGCTCTGACTCAAGATGCGATCAACCCCCTCCTCGCTAGCCTTGAAAAAATCACGGAGTAATTTGAGCCTGACCCTATGCCTGTTCTTTCCATTCGTCGCACCTTACCGATCCTGATCGTGACCCCGATTCTCGTCACGATCGTTTTGAGTGGCTTTCTCTCCTATGTCAATAGCCGCAAAGCCGTGGAAACGCTGGCGCTCAAAATTAGCCAGGGGACAACCGACTCCATCAAGGAATATCTTCGGGCTGTTATGGATAAACCCCAATCGGCCCTCAAGGCTTCCACCGCAGCCCTGACCTCGGAGCAGTTTCAAACCCCCGATTTAATTATCCAACGCCTGTGGGATGTGACGAACCAACCTAATCTTGTGGATAATTTGTATGTGGGTCAAAGTAACGGTAACTTTTTAGGGATTTTTCCCTGGTCGGATGGCAGTCCTTCCCTCGAAGTCCGAACCCAGGATACGGCACCGCAGTTGACGGTCTATCGTCTCAATGCGCTTGGGGAACCGGCAGATCTCCTTGAAACTCGGAACTACGACCCCCGTGAGCGTCCGTGGTATCAGGCCGCCTTACAGTTAGAGGCAGGCACGACGGGATGGAGTGAGGTGTATCCCTATGCTGCTACGGCAGAACTGGGCATCACGGCGATCGCACCGCTGTACGACGAAAATCGTTCGCTCTATGCCGTCTTTGCCATTGATGTCAGCCTGTCGGATATCCAAGGGTTTCTGCAAACGTTAGATATTAGCCCGTCGGGGGAAGCGTTCGTGATCGATCGCGATGGCCAGATTATTGCCACCTCAACGGAGCAATCCACGGCGCTGGAAACCGGCGATGAGCTTGAACGGGTCTCAGCTCTTGAGTTGAATGATCCCAATCATATCGGTCTGATGTCGCAACTTCAGGCACATCTAGAGGAGGACTGGTCGAATGCTGAGACGGCGGAGTATTTTCCCTTAATGGTCAATGGGGTCAAGCAGTTTGTGGGCATCGTTCCCTTTCAGGACGAGCAAGGGTTGGATTGGCTGATGGTGGTGGCAATTCCGGAGACGGATTTTCAGGATATTATTTTGGCGAATACCCGATCCACTGTTTTGATTGGGTCGATTATTGCGGTGTTGGCGATCGCCCTCGGACTCGTGGTGGCGCGTTGGCTTGTCGTTCCCATTGAACGCCTCAACAATGCGGCCCTGTCGATCGAAAATAACACCTTTCAAAGTTTTACCCTGGATGCGATCACCAAGCGTCAAGATGAACTGGGGACTTTAAGCCAAGTGTTTCAACGCATGGGCCAAGTGATTATGTCCAGTCAGGCCAGTTTGCGCGAACAGATGGACGAACTTGAAGCGGAGGTGGCGAAGGCGAAGTATCAAGACAAAACGAAGCCGGGTGCTTTTAGCCTGGGGACGGTGGAGGGTTTATTGGCGCGATCGCGTCAGCACCGCGCCACGATCAGCCAAAATCAAGACATTGACCTCCCGGCACTCTTGAAAAATGTCCCCTACTTTCACCATCTTGAGGCCGCCGATATCAACACCCTAATCACCCTGGGGGAGCGTCAAACCCTACCAGCCAAAACGGTCATTTTCCGCGAAAATGAACCCGGCGATGCCTTTTTCGTGATTCTGTCCGGCGAAGTAGAAATCTATGTCGAAGCCCTCGATAAATTTCTCACCACCCTTGCCCGTGGTACCTTTTTCGGTGAACTGTCCCTCCTGCTTGGTATTCCCCGCACCGCCACCGTGCGCACCACCCAAGAAACCACCATGTTCATCTTGAAACAAACCGGACTACGCTACCTGTTGCAGAAACATCCCGAAATCAACGAACAGATTATCCAAGCTCTCCATACCCACAAAGCAGAGTTGGAATCCCGCAAGGATCTGTTGATGACCGATGAAAACGATGCTGCCAACTTTACCGCCAATCCCATGACCTGGATTCGCGATCGCATGCACCGCATTTTTGGCTCCTCCTCGACCCCATCCTCCTAAACCATGGCAGAAAATTTAATTGATACCTACATTTTCCCCAAGGAAATTGACTTTCAGCCCGGTGGTCCGCCCTCCGGATTTGATGTGGAAGTGGTCAATGACAGTGCCGTCTTTGCGGGCTTTCAACTCGAAGTGCAAGCAGCGGGCGCAATCAGCAATCGCCGTCCCGATTGGTATCAAATTTCCCCCGAAGTCAGTTCCAAAACGCCCCCAGGGGATGCGACTCGGTTCCATATCACCCTCATTGACAGTCCGGTGCCGGGATTTGTAGGGTTGATGAACATTACGGTGCGGGTGTTTTCCTTGGAGTTACCCGATGAAGACCGGGAGGTGATTCGGGTCAATGTGCAGCAGGGCAATATCCCGATTCCGTTGCAATTGAGCCTTCCCATTCAGGACTTTCGCACTGATCCGGGGGAACAGATCGAAATTCCGGTGAAGGTGTATAACCCCAGTCAACTCACGACCCTGGCGACGGTGCGTCTTCAGGGGCTAAATGCCAGTTGGTTACGCCAAGGCAGTGAACGACAGGTGGACATTGGCGCGGGTCAAGCAGGGACGGTGACGTTTATTTGTCAGTTGCCCGACACGGTGCAGACGGTCAGCCGGGACTATCCCCTCACGTTTACGGCTACCCATAGCCAAGGGCCACCAGCAGAAGCGATCGCCACCCTCGATGTGAGCCCCTCTGGAAAACTCCTCTTTCGCACCACCCCTGAGGAGCGACTCGTGCCGGCGAAGTGGGGATGGCTGCCGGGTTGGTATGCGCCATCGGTGCAATATCAACTCGAATGGCAGAACAGCAGTAATTTAAAACAGGACGTGCGGGTGCAGTGGCACAACAGCAGCGAATTTAAAGGAATTCGTTGCCAGATGACCCCGGAATTGTTAGCGATCGCCCCCGGTGAAAAAGGCACGATCACCCTTGAGGTCAAAGCTCGCCGTCCCCTCCTGGGCTTGAAACGCCTCCGCAATCTCGAAATCGGCACCCTCCTGTCTGACCAACGCTTAGGCACCTCCACCCCCGGCCGCAAATACATCAAACTGCGAATCACCCCGATGATTCCGCTTTGGACATTTCTCGGAGCCATTCCGCTGCTGATTTATCTCCTCTGGGCGCTGTCGTGGTTAAATCCGAATAATACCCGCTACGGCCATCAGGCTGCGGTCAATACCGTTGCCCTCGACGGCCTGGGGAATAAAGTGATCAGCGGCTCGACGGATCAAGATATTCGCCTCTGGCGAGTGCCGGGCTTTCTCTTGCCCTGGATTCGTCAGGATATGGGCAAACTGGGGGAAACAACGAAAGCGGTGCGGGTGGTGAAATATCGCCCGGTGGATAATAACCAGGTGGTGGCGGGCTTAGAAAATGGAGATATTCAAATTTGGGATGTCTTGGCTGTGGGCGACCGACTGGATAGTTTTTTCTATCGCAAAGATGACCGGGTGTTGGCGTTGCAATATAGCCAGGACTCGCGCTGGCTCTACAGTGGCCATGGCAGTGGCTTGGTGTTGCAGTGGGATGTGGATCATGATTGGGCGGAGTTTGCTCGCCTGGAGCCGGGGTTCCGGGAGCCGGAGCGATCGCGCCAATTTGACTTTGCCGTGTATGGATTGAGTTTTGTTGATCAGGCAGATGACCAATTAGCTGTGGCCGGTCGGTTTAATCAACTGGTTTTGTGGGATTTGACCACGGACGACCTCAAAACCCTGCCCTACCGGGAAGGGGGCAAGGACGACTATATTCTCAGCATCGACAGTGCCGAATTCCGCCCCACGCTCCTCGCCACCGCAGACAATCAAGGCTGGATCACCCTCTGGGATCTAGAGACCTGCCAGACGAGCGATCGCCCCTGCGAAATCATTGATCAATGGCCCGACGGCCATGGCGGCAAAGCCGTGCAGAGCGTTGCCTTGAGCGACAATGCCTGTTACCTTGTCAGCGGCGGGGCCGACGGTCGCGTCATGCTCTGGCCCCTCAACCCCAACGGCACTCGCGCCAATCAATACAACCAAGGCCTCGAAATCGATCGCTCCCTTCCCACCCGCCAAGGCAACCGCTTTTGGGGCGAAAAACTCTATCCCACGGTGCGCGGGGTGGCGATTCAACGATTGCAGTACTCCTTACTGGTGGCCAGTGGCAGTGAAGATACCCAAGTTCGCGTCAGTGAAACAGAGCACATGCCCCAACTCGGCTGTGATCTTCTGCCGCACTCGGCAGGAGAAGACCAGTCATGACCATGGAAGACCTCACCGAACAGCGGCGGAACCACCTCAACACGATCGGCGGCCCCTTTGGGATTATTCTCAACCCGTCCGGGGACATTGTCGCCATGGCAGGCGGGACTTGTACCCTGAGTGTGACGCTGATTAATGAAGGGGGCAGCAATCCCTTGGTCAATGTCATGATTGACGAAACCTCCCAACCGGTGCGGCAATGGTGTGTGAATCCGGAACAGCGGTTGGCCTTGGGCGATCGCCAAAGTAGCGAGATCATCTTTGACATTCAACTCCCCCTCACGATCGCGCCGGGCTATTATACCTACGTCCTCGTCATCGATGCCCCCGATCACTACCCCGAAGATACCCCGATTCTGATCGACGGGCGCATCCAAGTGCAGCCCTACGTCCAGGAAGTCCACCTCGCCAGTGATCCCACCTTTCTGATTCAGCCGTCCACCTCCGCGATCAAGCCGGTTCCCCTCCAACCCGGCCAGAGTCTAGAGGTGCTGGTCTTGGTGCAAAATCGTTCCGATCGCGTCGATCGCTTTCGCCTAGTCTGTCCGGATCTCGACCCATCCTGGTACGAGATTGAATATGAAGAGGGTGTGTCCGTGGGGGGCATCATCAGCACCGAAAGCAGCCTCGAACTCAACCCCAATGATCACGGGGAAATTCGCTTGATCATTACACCGTCATCCGACACCAAGGCGGGGGTCTATGCACCGACAGTCTATATCCGCTCGGCCAATCAACCGGATTTAGCCCTCCTCGATGTGATCTATTTCCGGGTGTTGCCAGTGTATCTGCTCACCACTGAGTTAGTGGTGATTGTGGGCAATATCAGCAAAATGAATGGGCAATATGTGCTGTTCCTCAGTAATGAAGGCAACACCGATCGCACCATTCGCACCCAGATCAGCAGTGTCAAAGATGAGGCGGTCTGCACCTTTACCCTGTCGCCGGAACAGGTCTTTCTGCCGCCGGGCGGGTCAGCGGCGATCACCCTAGAAATTGAACCGAAATACCGCTGGAAACAGCCGTTTTATGGCCGGGTGATTGATTTTGCCCTGGAGCTTGAAGACCTCAATGAGCATCCCCTGCTAAACGATCGCTTTGCTGGAACGTTGGTGTGGGATGGTCGGCCCTGGTGGCAGTTTTTATTGGTGATCCTGACGGGGTTGGGGCTGTTGGGGGTTTTGATCTTTACGATTTGGCTGCTCTTACCCCGGCCGCCGCGATCGCCCGATATTCTCGACTTCTATCCCCAACGCAACTACTACAGCGAAGAAGACAACAAAGCCGTGCGCCTCAACTGGCAGATTGCCAACCCCGAACGCTTGATGACGATCCAAGTCGAGGGAGCATCCCCCGATGGCTTAATTCTCAGCCGCGCCGTCACCTACAACTTCACCGCCGGGATTCCGGAAGCCCTCACAGACTACTGCACCCTAGAAGAAGTTTTGCTCTGCGCCAATGTGCCCACCGATGCCCGCGCCGCCGGTGACTATATTTTTGAATTGACCGCCACCCCCATTCCCCAACGGCGACGGAGCTTACTCAGTCGGATCTGGCGCACCACGCTCCAGGCCGCCAAAGAGCAAACCAATGTGATCCGCATTACCGGCATTCCCATTCCCCGCGTCATTCAGTTTGGGGCAACGGCGACGAATTATACTGCGATCGCCCAACCCCCAACCCGTCCGAACACCGCCCCATCGCCCGACGACCCCCCGGCGGAGAGTCCCATTAACTTCAGAACCCCAATCTTCAGCATTCAACCCCCCCGCAATGCCAACGGCGACCCCAACGTCATCGTCAATCCCCCAGAACCCGCCCCCCCCACCGCCAATTCCCCCGACCCCCCGGATGATCCGCCGCCCCCCTTCGATGGCATTCGGCTCAATTGGTCGATCACCGCTCCCCGCTACATTAAAGAACTCCGCCTCGTGGGTCGTGATGGGGAAGGCGTGCCCGTGACGGACTCGATCACCTACGATTTTCGAGACGGTATCCCCGCCGCCCTCACCGATGTCTGTGGGTTCACCACGCCCCCCCCCGATCCCGCTGTCCCCAATCAACCCGCCGCCGCTCAATTAGTCTGCCAATCCGTCCCCACCGCCGTCCGCAAGCCGGGAACCTACACCTTTGAACTCACCGTCATTTCCACCCAACCCACCCCAGACCCCCCCCAACCCACGGTGACCGATCCGATTCAAGTCCTAGCCGCTCCGATTACGATTGCTGCCTTGACGATCAACGGTGAAGAAGCGCTGCCGAAATATGTGCTGGCGTTGCGGGCCGGTCAGCCGCTCCTCCTCACGATTGGGTGGGAAGTAATCGGCAGTGAAGATATTGCCGTCGAACTTTTGCCCTCGCCGGGCAGTGTGCCCAATGTGGGGGCGATCGCCTATCCCCTCAGTCAGGAGCCGGGTACAGAGGTGATTACCCTCCAGGCCACCAATGGGGCGGGGGATGCCGTGAGTCGCACCGTCACTATTGAAAAAACCTTGGTCGAAGCGGCTCCCGGTGAATTGCCGGGTGCACCGGGCGCACCGGGCGCACCTGCGGGAGCACCCGCGCCGGGAGCGCCCCCGGCTGCACCGGGCGCACCGGGTGGGGGCCCACCCACACCGCCATCGGATGAAGCGCCGCCGTTGCCCACACCCCGGACGGGTTCGCCGCCAGTCCCCCCCGGTCGGAATGCGCCGCCGCCGTCGGAACTTCCCCCCACCCTATATTGAGGAGCTTGGAGTCCCCTATGTTGCGCCGCTTACGATCGCTGTTTTTGTTTAGCCTCACTGCCCTGCTGATCCTGTTTTGCCACAGTGCTGCCAGTTGGGCCTATAAAAAATCCCACCTCGCCCAGGTGATCGACACGAAAAGCTGTATTGGCTGTGATCTGAGATCGGCTCCCTTGGGGGGGCGGGATCTGCGGGGCGGTGATTTGGAAGATGCGGATCTGCGCCAAGCCGATTTGAAAGGGGCCAAGCTCGAAGGCATTAACCTCTTGGGGGCGAATCTGTTGAGGGCTGATTTTCGCAATTCCAACCTGGGGGCGGCCAATTTGGCAGGGGCGGATCTGACCGAGGCCCTGCTGCCGGGGGTGTATATGTACCGGGCGGATCTGGAAAATGCCACCCTTGACCGGGCGGACTTGGAGCGGGTGAATCTGACCGGCGGAAATTTGCAATCCGTGGATGCGATCGCCACCAACCTCGAAGACAGCACCCTGAAAAACACCGACCTAACCCGCGCCAACCTCCCCGAAGCCAACTTACGCAACGCCAATCTCGAAGGAGCCAATGCCACGGGTGCAAATTTTGTCGAGGCCGATCTCAGTAACACCACCTTCAAAGATGCCACCCTCAACGGCGCATTCTTCGGACAAGCCACCCTCTTTCGCACCAATCTCAAAGGTTCCACGCTCAACAGTGAAACTGTCCTCGACAGTAAACATCTTTTAATTTGGGAACTGGTGAACGATCGCATCCTCGGCCGCGATTTGGCCCGTGTTGATCTCAGCGGCGCAAATCTAGAAGGAATCAACTTAGTCGGGGCTGATCTCACCGCCACCGACTTTTCTACGGCCTATCTCTTCATCGTCAACGCCCAAGCCGCCCAAGCCCCTGAATCCCAATGGTCCGAAACCTCCCTCAACTACGTGGATTTGCAAAATGCAGCGTTACAAAATAGCAACTTTTTCGGTGCGGAAATGCGCAACTCGGATCTGCGCGGAGCGAATCTGCGGGGAAGTGATTTGAGCAATGTCCGCTTCACTGCCACGGATTTGCGGGGGGCAAAACTGGAACTTGTGAACCTGAGGGGGGTGAACTTTGAACCCGGAACCTTGGTGGATGCGAAATGGCAAACGGTGGCGGATTTGGTCAGTCGTGGAGCGGAAGGTCGTAGCATCCAAGACCTGGATCTGAGCGAGGCGAATCTCGCGGGGATGAACTTTCGCGGTGCGCTCCTGAATCGATCCAATTTGCGCGGGGCGAATCTCCAAGGGGCAGATTTCACCAATGCTCGCCTCACGGATGTGGACTTAACGGGAGCGGATTGGCAGGGGGCTGTGTTGAAGAACACCTTTGTCTGTCGGACGCGCTTACCGGATGGTGTCGAAACCCCTTGTGAAGCTCGAACATTGACGATTCCGATGGACGAGGCAGAGTAGAGTTGAGACGCATGAGGAGAGGGACGATGAGAGCAAGCTATGGTTTGGGGGCTGGTGTGGTGGCGATCGCACTTCAGGGCATGACCCTGATCGGGATCGCCCTCCCCACGAATGCCCAAGAAAAGCTTGTGGACTTTGACTATTGGGCCAGCCTCTGCCAGACCCTGCGCGTCTCAGCGGACTACGAAGACGCGCTCGCAGCCTGCGATCAGGCCGTGGGACTCTTTCCCGAAGACCCCGAAGCCTGGAACGATCGCGGCGATGTCCTCTTTGCCCTGAATCGCTTTCCCGAAGCCCTCGTTTCCTATGAACAGGCCCTGCGCCAAAGCCCGACGGACTCCCTGATTTTGGCCAAACGCTGCGCCACCCTGACGGCCCTGAACCGCAACGATGATGCGATTACCGCCTGTGAAAATGGGCTAGAAATTGATGGGGATTGGCGGGACGAAACCCCGGCGATCGCCTGGTACCATCGCGGCGTTGCCCTCAGTCAGTCCGGGAAAATCGCCGAAGCCCTCGAATCCTACGATTGGGCCCTGCGCAGTGACCCCGCCTATTCCCCCGCCCTCGCGGGCCGCTGTCTCGCCCTCGGCAAGCTCAAGCGTTTTGAATCCGCCCTCGCCGCCTGCGATCAATCCCTCCAAGCCAATCGCTGGGGCACAGAAAGCCCGGCCTTGGGGTGGCTGAATCGGGGGCGCGTCTTAGCAGAAATGGGGCAATTACAAGGGGCCCTCGATGCCTATAATGATGCCCTCGCCCTTGACCCGGATAATGAGTGGGCTTGGACAGAGCAGGGGGTCGTGTTGGGGCGTTTGGGACGGCAGACGGAATCCCTCGCGTCCCATGATTGGGCCCTGGGCATTGCCGAAAACCATGCCTACGCGCTGACGAATAAATGCACGAGCATGAATCGGTTGGGGCAATATGAAGAGGCGTTGGCGGTGTGTGACCAAGCCTTGCAGGCGGGCGATCGCCAATGGGGTGAAGACGGCCCCGCCCTGGCCTGGAATCAACGGGGCAACTCCCTCGCCGGTCTCGCCCGGTACGAAGAAGCCCTCGCCTCCGTCAATCGCGCCATCTCCCTCCGAGCCGACTATACCGAGGCTTGGATTAACCGGGCCGTGATCCTCTGGCTGTTGCAACGCTATCCCGATGCCCTCGCCGCCACTCAATACGCCGTCCAACTCGATCCCCAATCCTCCCGCGCCTGGTACAATCAGGGGCGCATTTTGGTATCCCTGGAATCCTTCGGGGAGGCCGCCGCCGCCTATCGCGCTGCCTTGGTGGGGGATGTGGCCCTTGGGGGGCAACCCCAGGCCGAAGATATTTGGGTGAACTTGAGCGCGGTGCTGTGGCGGTTGGGGAATTATGGGGAAGCGATTAGTGCGGCGGATGCGGCGATCGCCCTCGACCCAGAATCCGCCCTCGGCTGGTACAACAAAGCCCTCGCCCTGATGTCTAGCCGTCAATACGATGCCGCCATTGATGCCTATCAGCAAGCTCTCCAGTTCAACCCCAACGATGCGAATCTCTGGGCGGGGATTGGCATTACCTGGCGACTGTTGGGGCAATATCCCGAAGCGATGGTGGCCCTCCAAAAAGCCCTCGAATTAAATCCCAACCACGACCCAGCCCAAGCTAATCTTGAGGCCGTCATGGAGGCGATCGCCGCCGCCCAAAATCAAGCCACCACCCCCTAACCATGACCGGAACCCTCTACCTTGTCGGCACACCCATCGGCAACCTCGATGACATCACCTTCCGGGCCGTGCAAACCTTGCAAACCGTGGACTGCATCGCCGCCGAAGACACCCGCCACACCGGTAAACTTCTCAAACATTTTCAGATCACCACCCCGCAAATTAGCTACCACGAACACAACCGCCACCACCGCACCCCAGCATTAATCGAACGGCTCCAAGGCGGAGAGGCGATCGCCCTCGTCAGTGATGCCGGGATGCCGGGCATTTCCGATCCGGGCTATGAATTGGTGGCGGCCTGTGTGGCGGCGCAGCTTCCCGTCGTGCCGATTCCGGGGGTAACGGCGGCGATCACGGCGTTGGCGGTGTCGGGGTTGCCCACGGATCAGTTTGTGTTTGCGGGTTTTTTACCCAGTAAGTCCAAGGCGCGGCGCGATCGCCTTGCTGCGATCGCCCCAGAACCCCGCACCCTGATTTTCTACGAATCCCCCCACCGCCTTCTCGCCACCCTGACGGAGATGGCGCAGAGTTTCGGCGCAGATCGCGAGGTAGCGATCGCCCGTGAACTCACCAAGCTCCACGAAGAATTTTGGCGCGGCTCACTCAAGGATGCGATCGGGCAATTTACCACCCATCCCCCTCGCGGTGAATTCACCCTGATCGTCGCCGGAGCCACCGCCACCCCCCTCCCCAGCACCGACACCGAACTCACCGCCGAACTCCACGACCTGATCACCCAAGGCATGACCCCCTCCCAAGCCAGCCGCCACCTCGCCCACCTCACCCACCACCCCCGCCGCCACCTCTACCAACTCGCCCTCACCCTCAAAAGCCCTCAATAAAGTAAGTAAGCTTGATTATGAATCTTGGGCGAAAAGTCAAAGATTTAAGGTCAGTTGTTTAGGTTGCGATAAAAAATTTTCGTTTACAATCGATTGAAACATCTCGATTTCAGTTACATCTAGATATTTATAGCTTTGCGGTGGACGAAATTTTTCAATATCTTTCTTGATGACTTCGAGATGTATTGGGTTTGTGAATTTTTGAGGATTACGAATAAAAATTCCAACTCCTAACAAAGCACCTTGATAATAATCTAAGAACTGCTTTCGGTTTATCCCTGACTTATCCTTTACTTGTTTCCAGAAATCATTTAACTCACTGGGTAATTGCTTGATTTCTGTTCCTTCAACCTCAAAATAACCTACTAGACTTTTTAGAGGTGATGAAACGTAAACAAGCACTAAATCGCCCTTTTCTAATCGAGTACGAATACGGCGAAGCTCTACGGTTTTTTTGCCATCAAAAATTAACTTTGCATACTCTGGTTTAATGGATATCAGTAGAACATTTTGGCACATCATGAAAAACTATATTTTCTACTCCAAACATTAATTCTAAGGTCTATCTTTACCTGATTTTTTTCATTTTCCCTCTTGATATATTATCTTGAAATTTGTATTTAATATTTCTAGAGAGCTTTGCATAGTTACATTTTTTTGTAGAATCTCTTGTACTTTTCGCAATGAAACTGGATCTTCAAAAAGCTCAGTATTTCTGAACCGTAATGCCATAATTTCACGATCAGGATTATTTCCAGCAACTTTCAAGAGATCTTCATAGCCATATACTCCAAGATTTTTGAAAGATTGATAGAGATTTCCAGGTTTATCAGTTTTTATTTCTACTAACTGAGAACAAGCACGGACTGAACACAGATCGGAGTAACCATGATCTTTGTCATTACTGACATACCATAATATCCGGCCGCTATTTCCCGGCTTCATTCTTTTTGGAGATTGTGTTGACTTATAGTAGACAGCTTCTGTATTTAATGCCAACTCGCCACGCCCAAAAAGATTTTCATTTGCTAAATTTTCATCAAATAAATGTTTAGCCCATTCAGGCTTAATAGGAATGATGAAATTGAGTAAGCATGAGTCTATTACTTTTACAGGAAAAAATGAATTTTCAATTTCCAAAGTATTCTGTTTTGTTAACTCAGCAGCATTATCTAGAACATCAATAAGTTGACTATATTGAATAGGAATAAGATTACTTAATTTGTTTTGATCTTGGAGCTTCTTACTTAATTCGCTAGATGTTCCAATTTCATCAATAATCACTCTCAACCAAGATGAATCTGTCTGAATCCAGGAAGATTCACTACGAAGAATATTGATTACAGATTCTTGCAAATATTTTTTAGATAATTCAATGTATTTTTTACCATTTTTTCGTGCTTCGACAACTATTTTAAACAATAAGTGATTAAAGATAATTGTAGAGTATGGAGAATTATCTAAACGAATTAGAGGTATAGTCAAGCAATTTTTATTTTTCCAATCACAGAAAAATAAAATTAGTGAATTGCCATTTTCATCACAAATTTCTTGCCAGTCCATAAAATCATTAATGAACTGATTGATATAGTTTATGATGCTTTTATCAATAAGATCTTCAGTCTTTAAAAACTTATTTTCAATATTTTTAATATGTTTTTTGACTGACGTTTGTGTGATTTTTTGAATACCAGATAACTTTTTAGGTTGGTAAGAGTCTTGAACAGTATCAGTGCTCAATTCTAAGATGAGTTCATCTGGTTTTTTGACGAAAATCGAAAATTCTTCATAAATATTATCTCGCAATTCCAAAAGATCAGAATTCTGAGTGATGAAATATTGTATTTCTGGCAACAAAACTGCTCTAGAAAAGTGTTTTAATTGCAAATCTTTTAAAATTACTTGGTGAAATTCAAAAAAGCTTATAAATGCTGCTATTTTATCACTGATCTCATTGCCCAATGGCATACATTGAATAAATTGCGTGGCAATTTTTCTATATTTTTCGCGCTCTTTAGAATCTTGGAAATTATTATTGATTACGCTTAAAATTTCGTCAGTTATATGAACTTCAACAGTTATATCCCAATCATCATGGCAGATAGAAATTACTTGATCGCAGTCTTCTGAGTTTACTTTTCTATCAAGCAATAAGAACAAATCTATATCAAGAATAAGTTTGATTGACGTATTGTATTGATTTTCGGAAAGCCAAGAAAACAGTGGTCTTTTATGGGCATACCACCATATTGTATTTACTTTTCCCTTTGTTCTTGCATTTTCTTCATAAAGAGGTGAGAACCCAAAGCTAGACCACATTTTTTCTAGACCATAGTCGCGTCTACATTTGATCCGAATCCCATTATATTGAGTTGTTATCTTTTTTAATTTTTCAATTAGTGATTTTGCGATTCCCATTCCTCGACACTGAGGATAAATGCATAACTGATGAAGTGTAACTTGATTTTTTCGAGAAGAAGTTCGATATAGTAAATATCCAAGTAAATCATCATCTTGTGTGAGCGCAATCAATATTGTTCCCAGTCTTGCATGTTTTAAGTATATACACTTTGCCCAGTGGCTAAATATTTTACGATGCTGATCGCCTAATTCTATGACTGAATTCAAATGGGGAGAACTTTCATGAAGAGTAACAATTTTAATATTAGTTGGTCGAGACATTGAATAATAAATCCACAAATACGTAAGGATTCAGGTACTTGAAACGCAGTCACAGCAAGGCTTTCAAAATCGAGGTGAGTTCTAAACTAACAGTTCATTCTCAATAATTACGCAAGACTAGGGGTTACAGCCTTATTTATTGAGAATAACAAAATAGCTCAAAATAGCTGAAACCCATACTGAGCAGTGCTTACAGCCAAATCCTCATGACCTGAATGCTTACACAAATACAACAGTGTTGAGCCAACCTTAGTATACTAGATTGACATATTGATGTCAGTACGTATGAACTTTTCAGAGAATAACTAGTCTTTCGGGGGGGTGCGGATTTGGCCGAGTTGTCTGAGGGCCCATTTGGCGGTGGCTTGCACATCGGGGTCGGGGTCGTCGGTGGCGCAGTAGATCAGTTGGCTGAGTTGGGCGACGAGTTCGTAGATGCGGGTGAGGTCGCGGATGGCGTTTTTGCGGACTTGGGCGTTGTCGTCTTGGAGGGAAAGGGCGAGGGCACGGTTCATGGGTTTGAGGGTGCGCACGCCGATTTGGGAGAGGGCTTCGAGGACGAGGCTTTGCTGCTGGGAATCGGATTCGAGGAGGAGATTCACCAAGGGTTGAACGGCTCGCGAATCGGCGCGTTGGGCGAGGTTCCAGATCACTTGCCGACGTTTTTCGCCGCTGCTGGTTTGTAAATCCCGAATTAATTCTTCGACCACATCGGCTTTGGGGAGGCTGGAGGTGGAGATGGGGAGGGAGGATCGCGGTTGGTAATGGCGGGGGGCGGCGATGTTGGGGAGGACGGGGGAGGGTTGGGAGGGGGGTAATGAGGGCAGGGTTTCTACGTCGTCATCATCCCAAAACTCATCGTCGAGGAGGG
Source organism: Spirulina major PCC 6313 (assembly GCF_001890765.1). Lineage (NCBI taxonomy): Bacteria > Bacillati > Cyanobacteriota > Cyanophyceae > Spirulinales > Spirulinaceae > Spirulina > Spirulina major. The sequence continues at coordinate 460,212 of NZ_KV878783.1, forward strand.
GGTCGGGAAGGGGGTCGGGATCGGGGTCAAGATGGGGGAGTGGTTTGGTGGTCGGGGGGTTGAGATTTTCTGGTTCGGGGAGAGGAGCGAGGGGGGGTTTGTGGAGGGGAATGGCGGTCGAGGGGGGAGCGTCGGGGGGGTCGAGGTTGATGGTGTTGATGTTGATGAATTTGGCGCTGCCGTTTTGGGTGGGGGGCGCGATCGCAGGGGATGAGGTGGTGACGAGGGGGTGAGGGGGTGGGGTTGCTTCGGTGGGGTCAGAATCGGCGGGGCCATTGACAAACCGCCAGAGCAGATAGACAATGCCGCCAAATCCTGATAGTCCGACAATCCCCACGGCGAGGATTAAAAGGCGGGTGCGGTGTTTGGCGAAAAATCCGGGAGAGTCCGGCTTTTCGCTGCTGGTGTTTTCTTGTTGGGCTTTGAGGGCTTCAAAGGTATTGAGATCGAAAATTCCGGTGGGTTCGAGGTCGTTTTCGGCTTGAAAGGCTTGGACGGCGGTTTCGGTGGCGGCATCGTAAGACCCGGAAATTTCCCCGTCGTAATAGCCAAAGTCTGTGAGGCGTTCTTGTAGTTCTTTGACCACATCGCCTTCGGAACCGCGTTGCAGTTGGCGACTGTTGGGATCGGGATTTGGGGGCGTTGCAGGGTCGGATTCAGGGGGATCGTCGGCTTGGGCGATCAAGGGGGTGGCGATCGCAGCGTCAGGCAGAACACAATGCAGGGGCAACCCGGTGACATCACTCCAGAGGGCTAGACCGGCGATCGCGCCAACCCACCCACCGCGTTTCAACACAAGGGAAAGCTTTAACATCAGAAACTACAACGGGCTGTGGTGAAAAGTGGACGGAGTCCAAGCATGATGCACCGTTTGACTCACCCTGATCCGGAAGGAGGGCAAAACCAGGGTGAATTGCGGGCCAGAACAGATCATGCAACCAAGCAGAGTTTAGTGATCTTAGGGGCTGTCTCCTTCAACTTTAGCAGGGACTTGGGACGGCTGTTCTGACCGGGTCGGCGCGAACTTCGTTGCAGTCCACTGGGCCAGTCCATCGCGTTGATTGATCAACGTGATACTCACCAAGGTTAACACCACGCCCCACCATTGCACGGGGTTGAGCACTTCGGTTAATAGTAGGTGGCTAAACACCAAGGCAAACACTGGGGTTAAGAAGGTGAGGGAGGTAAAGCTGGTGAGGTTGCCGCTAGAGGCGATCCAAAAAAAGAGGGCGTAGGCGATCGCACTTCCGAACACCGTGGCATAGGCCAACGCGCCCCAATCGGGTCCCGTCAACGCCGCCCATTGCTCCGTTTCCCACAGCCCCGACATTACAAACAGCGGCACACCGCCGAGGATCATATGCCAGCCGGTGGCCACCACGGGGTCTACATGGCGACTGACATAACGAATGCTCACCGTCCCTAGAGCCATCGACAGGGAGGCGAGGAACATCAACCATTGGCCATTGTTAAATAAGGCACTCCACTGAAAGGCGATCGCACTCGGTTCCGCACGGAGCAACACCGCCCACCCATCCGCCGGTAAACCAATCAACGTAATCCCTAGCACCCCAATCCCCAAACCGAGCCACCCCCACAGGCCGATCAACTCCCCAAACAACCAACTGGACAACAGCGCGATCACAATCGGCTGTGAATCAATCATCACCGACCCTAACCCCGCTCCCGTGCGTAACAAACCCTCGGCCAAAAAGCCCTGGAACATCAAGCCATCGAGGAGGGCAAACAGGGCAATCCAAGCCCAGGCTTTTCCAGTTTTCGGCTGTTCTAAGTTCAAAACGACGGTTAAGCCCAAGACCAGCAAGCCAGCAGGCACGAGGCGCACCCCCGCCACAAACAGCGGGGTTGTGTGGAGCATGATCCCCTTCATCGCAACCATGGCGGTTCCCCAGAGGAAAAAGGGGGCGATGAGAACGAGGGGAACGAGGGTAGACGGTGCAGCGGGGAGGGATTTCACGGACATGGGAAGTATTGATGGAGCATCTAAGCGTCGTCCCCATTTTGACACTCCCCGCGCTAAAGCGACGGGGATTCTGGGTTCATCGACCGGACTTAACTCAGCAGGATTGCTCCAACTCAGCCAGAGGCCCAATCTCCCCAAGCGTATAACTTCCCGTGTGCCCCACGGTAGTGAGTCCAAGGCGCAGGATGTTGATGGCAGCATTCACATCTCGGTCAGCCTCATAGCCGCAATGCGGACAGCGATGGGTTCTGACTGAGAGTGCCTTATTGACTCGTTCGCCGCAGTTTGAGCAATCCTGGCTCGTATAGTGGGGAGGAACGGCCACCGTTGCCTTCCCATATTTCCTGCCAAAATACTCCAACCAACGGCGAAACGTTGACCATCCCGCATCACTAATCGACTTAGCCAGATGCCGATTGCGAACCAACCCTTTCACATTCAAGTCTATGCACTTCGTGCAGGCTTCGCCAACATAGGCCACCAAATCGTTAGATTGGATGACGCAGTAGGCGATGCTCTTCGCCCACTCATTACGCTGCCTACTTACCCTTAAATGCTTCCGGGCGTATCGGTTCCTGGCCTTGTGATAGTTCCTTGACTGTGGTTTTGCCCCCTTACGGTACTTTCTGGACTTCTGCCGATTGGCTCTGTTTAACCGCTTTTCGGCCTGGCGATAGAACTGCGGCGTTTCCACCACAGTGCCATCACTGGCAGCGATGAAATGCCGCAAACCGAGGTCGAGGCCAACAGCTTTTTGACTCGGCTCACTCTGCACCTGAACATTAACCTGGATGCAGAACTGAACATAGTAGCCATCGGCACGACGAACGAGGCGAACTCGCTTAATTAGGGATTCGTCATAGCGGGCCAGATCGTAGGTTCCGATTAACCGCAATTCCCCAATCCCGAAGCCATCGGTGAATTTGATGCGCTTCGGCCCCAGCAGTTTCCAGCCGGAGGTTTTGTACTCCACCGAGCGGGAATGCTTCTTGAACTTGGGGAATCCTACGGGCTTAATACCCTTCTTGCAGTTGTCGTAGAAGCGACTGATGGAACTCCAGGCCCGTTCTGCTGCTGCTTGACGGGACATAGAGTTGAGTTTCTTAGCAAAGGGAAACTCCCCAGCCAACGCTTTGCAGAGCTTGCTAAGGTCGTATTTGCCGACATCTTGGCTATCCATCCAATAGCGCAACGCCTTATTACGGACAAACTGAGATGTCCGGATAGCGTCGTCTATAGTGGTAGCCTGGTCAGGCTTTACCCGTGCTTTGAACTCAAGTACAATCATTCCCTTGTACTAGCATATCTGGCGTAAGAATGCGGCTAAAGCCGCCGTTGCTTTTCATCCCTGGGCTAAAGCCACAGGGCTTTCAAGCTATCGTCTATTCCGGTAATCATTTATGTAGTTTTGTTAACGAAATGGCGGGCGGGGGGGAATGATCCGCTGTGCGATCGCCGTTACGTCCAAAGACTGAGGGGTATAATAAACGTCCATATCGACGATTCACCACGAGCAACGCACTATGATCTGGCCGTTTAAGCCGAACAAGCGCAAACAAATTGCGCGAATTGAAATCACGGGTGCGATCGCTTCAGAAACCCGGAAACGAGTTTTAAAAGCGCTGAAAACCGTAGAAGACGAAAAATATCCCGCCCTCCTGCTGCGCATCGACTCCCCTGGCGGCACAGTGGGCGATTCTCAGGAAATCTATCACGCCCTCAAACAGATTCGTAGTCAGGGGGTGAAGGTGATCGCCAGTTTTGGCAATATTTCTGCCTCCGGGGGGGTCTATATCGGAGTGGGGGCAGATCATATCGTGGCCAATCCTGGCACGATTACCGGCAGTATTGGCGTGATTTTGCGGGGCAACAATCTTGAACGGCTGTTGGATAAAATCGGCGTGTCGTTTAAAACGGTGAAATCGGGCCCTTATAAAGATATTCTCGCCTTTGACCGGGAATCGACCCCGGAAGAAATGCAAATTTTGCAGGATCTCATTGATACAAGTTATCAACAGTTTGTGATGACGGTGGCGGAGGGTCGTAATCTGGATGCAGAGGTCGTCCGATCCTTTGCCGATGGGCGTGTGTTTACTGGGCAACAAGCGTTGGAATTGGGACTGGTCGATCGCTTGGGTACAGAAGAAGAGGCCCGCTGTTGGTTGGCGGAATGGGCAGAGCTTGACCCGGATAAGGCGAAAGTGGTCACCATTGAAGAGAAGAAGCCCCTCCTCACCCGTCTTTTGTCGGGACAAACGAACCGCCCGAAGTCTCGGATCGGGACATCCCTAGATTGGGTAGAATTTGAACTGGCTACAGCGGGACAAGCGCTTTGGCTTTATCGGCCGTAAGCTGAACTGCGATCGTAATCTGGAGGAAATCAATCGTGGAGTGGAAAGTGCGGGCAATTCGGGGGGCAACCACCGCCGAACACAACACAGTGGATGCCATTCGGGCAGCGGTGCGGGAATTGATTGATGAAATCGAAGCCCGGAACCAGCTTGATCCCGACGAAACGATCAGCGCCATTTTCACGATGACCCGTGATCTTGATGCGATTTTTCCGGCGGCGATCGCTCGTGAACGCTCCACCTGGGATCATGTGGCGCTCTTGGATGTGCAGCAACTCCATATTGCAGGCAGTTTAGAGCGTTGCATTCGGGTGTTGATTCATGTCAACACGCTCCAACCCCAACGGGCGATGCAGCACGTCTATCTCGGCCGCGCCCGTAACCTTCGCCCCGATTGGAACTTAACGCCCCTCAGTTCCCACCCCGACACGGCTCGATAAACCTTCAATACCTAGGCAAGGGGCTTAAGCCCCTTGTTTCTCAGCGGATCACCCTAAGATTTCCCGGTAAACGGTGTTGATGCGGTGGACTTTTTGCGACCAGGTGTATTCAGATTTGATCCGATCGCGCCCTCCCTGACCGAGGCGATCGCGTAAGGTGCGATCGCTGACAATCTCCCCCATCGCGGCGGCTAAATCCTGAATCACCTGCTCTGGATGCTGGGCCGCAATTTTAAACCCCGTTGCGGCGGTGACTTCCGTGGCGGGCCCCCCCAAATCCAGACAGAGGACGGGCAGACCGGCCGCCATGGCTTCTAAACAGGCCCAGCCGCCGGAATCATGGAGGCTGGGATGGACAAAGGCATAGCTGCTGGTGAGAAGGTCGAGGACGTGCGATCGCGGCTGTCGGCCCAGAAGTTGGACGCGATCGCCCACCCCCAACCGATCAATCAGGCCCTGAAGGGTCGCCGTTTCTGGCCCCGTCCCCAAAAGCCAATAGTCACAATCGCCTAACTGCGCCGCTGCAAAGGCTGCAATGCTGAGGTGATACCCTTTCCAATGCAAGAGCCGCCCCACACTGAGGAAGCGGGGACGAGCAGCGGGGGGGCGGGGTTGGAGGGTGTCGAGTTCAGCGGCGGACAGAGCGGCCTCAGCGAGGATCTGCGTCCGGGGTGCGCCGAGGGTGGTGAGGCGTTGCTCTGTTTCCGGGGTGGTGGCGAAGGCGATCGCACTGCGGCGCACCGTGAGACGGGTAAAGGGGTCTTGTTCGCCGATCCAGCGGGTGAGCGATCGCGCCCATTCATAGAGCCGCGCCTTAAAGCTAAACGCTCGCCAAAACGGGGGCGGAGCCGATTCACCGCCCCCCACCGGGCCGAAGAAAAAGGGCACAGGCAGCAGGGCCAAAAAGCTGGGTGTGGAATATTTAACAAAGGTGATATGGTGGATCGCGTCGAATTTCACAGTGCGCAATAGACGGCGGGCGGTGAAATAGGCCTGAAGTTGCCAAAAATAATAATGAATTTGCATCGCGCCACCACTGCCCCAACGCCACAGCCCCCCGATCAGCGGCGTAGTGCAATAGACAAAATGTAGATTCGGGTTCGGATGCCGGGCGAGTTCTGCGTCAATGTGGGGGCCGCTTTCGTCCGGTCGGGTCAGCACCCACACGTGATGATGGCGAGCCAATTCTACGGCCATATTCCACCCTACCCCCGGCTCCGAACCGCGATGGGGTTCACAGGAATAGGCCGAAACGAGAATAGTGAGCGATCGCATTTCACCCTCCGACAGTGCCTACTCTGCAATTATCGGCTGCTACGCACGCAAAGTACCAACGCAACAACCACCAATCACCCCCCCGCCAAAACCACTAGGTATACCAATGCGTTAAGTCCCGATTGAGCATTGCACCGAGTTTGATAATATCGGGGCGACATTGCGCTTTTAACCGGGCTGCCAACTCTGGAGCTAACGCCTCGCGCCCTTGGGGTTTGGAATTGATGCGATCAAGCCAGTTAATCAGGCGCAATCGGAATTCAGCGGAGAGTAACGCCCGCGTCGGTGCTGCAAATAAACGCTTTAACCAGAGGTGGAGTCGCCAGTTGCGTCGGACTTTCGGTGGATTGATCGGGTTAAATTCAGGGTGAAACTCCTCTAACTCCAGAAAATCAAGGATTTTTCGGTACACAGTGGCGGGGTCAGCCTTAAAGTCATCGTAGAGCACCACATGAATTTGCTCAGGGACAAACACATCCCGATAGCGTTGCAATTGTTCGGCGTAGCGCATCATATCTCGATAAAACAAAAGTTGCGGACAACAGCTACTCACCCCCGCACTGGGCAACCGCTGCCCTTGTTTGCGATCGGCCTCCGCATCAAGGGCAGCAGCAAAATTTTGAATCGGTTCATTGGCCGTAAACACCATTTGCCCGTGCCAGGAATACATTGCTTCCACCGGATTGCGCAAAATCATTAAAATTTTGGCATTGTCTACATACTGGGCAATAGACGCTGCGGCGGTGTGGGAATACAGGGATAAAATCGAGCCGTCCATTAGAAATTTCGTCTCCGGGGTGGGGTCGAACAGTCCCAAATATTCGGCTTCGGTTTTCGGGCCGGGCATGTCGAGATCACGACAGTGAAAATTCGGTTCCTTGATCCGGCAGAGACTAATCTGCGGATGTTGTGCCAAAAAATGACCCAAAGCAGAACTCCCCGCTTTAGGAGCACCCACCAAATATAAGCGAGGCTTTGTCAAGGCATCTAAAGTCATATCTCCACCTTTCCCAAGGTATTATTTTTCTCAGTACGGGACAAAAAATCCGGTTTGGGCTGCAACCCTGATGATTTTGTAGGTAGTGCGGGCATCTTGCCCGCTGGTGTCAGTCAAAATTAGGGAGGGTGTCAGTCAAAATTAGGGAGGGTGTCAGTCAAAATCAGGGAGGGTGTCAGTCAAAATTAGGGAGGGTGTCAGTCAAAATAGGGAGGGTGTCAGTCAAAATCAGGGAGGGTGTCAGTCAAAATCAGGGAGGGTGTCAGTCAAAATAGGGATCAAGATGCTCCCACTCCATCAAAATTAATATTCCTTCAACTTTTGTCCTGTACTGAGATTATTTTTATTCCCAGCGTGGCGTTGATCCCTAGATACTCGTAACCTCGATCTTCTCCACAATCTCAAAAACCGCCACCAAACTATTTCGATGGCTTCCCTAGATAATTTCGCCATGACGATCATTTTCAATGCTTCCGGTCACGTTAACATGCCGCGCTGAGCTTGTCGAAGAGTTGTTTTTAGGGCATCATGCAAGCAATACCAATGCTGCCCTAGGAGGGCAGGGTTTGAACCCATGGCTTGGGTAACGGTTCTTTTAGCTGATGCGATCGCAATGTCTCAAGATCACCCTCGTTCCGCCGCCCCGGCTGAGACCACCACTCCAGAAACGACGGATACAGCCGAAAAAATTCTGTGTCCCCATTGCCGCCGCACGGCCACCAATGGCATTAAATGCAAAGGAATTTGTGTCACCGATAGTGACTATTAAGCGTGATTGTCAAGGGACTCGCGCCCGCTGAATATGTCACTTCAAGTCTTCGAGGCGAATACGCGGATCAACGGCTTGCAGCATCAAATCCGCGAGGAGATTACCCACGATTAACATGGTGGCCCCCATCATCAGACTCGCCATCACAAGGTAGAGATCTTGAGTCATCACGGCCCGCAGAATCAGTTGACCTAAGCCGGGCCAGTTAAAAAAGACTTCTGCGATGAATGAGCCGCTGAGGAGGCTGGCGAATTCAAACCCTAGGATGGTGATCAGGGGGTTGATGGCGTTGCGGAGGGCGTGGACGTAGATAACGCGGTTTTCCGGGAGGCCTTTGGCGCGGGCGGTTTGGATGTAGTCTTGGCGGAGCACGTCGAGGAGTGCGCCACGGGTGAGGCGTTGGAGTCCGGCGAAACTGGTGATGCTGAGGGCGAGGGTGGGCAGGATCATGTGCCAACCGAGGTCGAGGAGTTTGCCGAGGGGGGGGAGGGTGTCATGGCCGATGCTGGTCATGCCGCCGATGGGAAAGAGGGGGGCGAGGTTTTGGGCGAGGATGAGGAGGAGCAGGGCGGTGATGAAGCTGGGGAAGCCTTGGCCGATGTAGCTCAGGACGCGCAGAATCCGATCGCTCCATTGATTTTGCTGCACTGCGCCAAGGATACCGAGGGGAATTGCGATCGCCCAAGTGATAATAATTGACGAAATGGCGAGGAGTAAGGTGGCTAACATCCGCTCGATCAGCAGGTCAGTGACCGGACGGTTATAGACAAAACTTTGGCCAAAATCAAACCGGGTCAACACGCCACCGAGCCAGCGGAAATATTGCACATAGCCGGGTTGATCGAGGCCGAATTGGATGCGGTATTGGTTGAGGGTGTCTGCGGAGATGCTGGGGTCTTCCCGGAGGGTGTCGAGGTAGTTACCGGGGGCGAGTTGGATGATGATGAAGCTGAGGGCGGAGGTGAGCAGCAGGGTGAGGACGGCTTGCAGGAGCCGTTTTAGGATGTAGAGAACTGTTTCGCTGGTGACAAACTGCCGCAGAGTTTGCCAGGGGTGAATGCGATCGCGCAGGGGAAGATTGGCCACAGGATTCCTTTCAAAACAACATCACAACAAGGCAAAGCCCCTTTTTTTAATACTGCACCAAACTCAAAATAGGGGCATCTCCCAGCTTATCCCGACCGTTCAAAAAGAGCAGTTCCACAATAAAGGCGTAGCCGATTAACGTACCGCCTCCCTGGTGGACTAACTGGGCGGCGGCTTGGGCCGTGCCTCCGGTGGCGATTAGATCATCCACGATTAACACCGTTTGACCGGATGCGATCGCATCTTGATGCATTTCGAGGCGATCGGTTCCGTACTCCAAGGCATACTCGGCACTAAAGATCGCCGCTGGCAGTTTCCCCGGTTTGCGCACCGGAATAAACCCCGCCCCCAATTGATAGGCTAAGGTCGGGCCAAAAATAAACCCCCGCGACTCCATCCCCAGCACCAAATCCGGTTTGAGGCCGGCCGCCTCACAGTGGGCAGTGAGTTGTTCGACGGTAGCCTTGAGGCCTTGGGGATCACGCAGCAGGGTGGTAATGTCCCGAAACAAGATCCCCGGTTTGGGAAAATCAGGAATGTCGCGAATGAGTGATTTAATATCCATGGGAATCTATAGTTGTGGCCGTGCGCTATCTTGTCTGGACAAACTGAAAAAATAGTACACTAGAAACCTAACAATACTGCGATGTTAGGGCGATTGGGCTGAGTCCATCCCACCTACGTTTAGTGAACTGATTCTGTAGCAACTGCTCTCAAACCGTCTTTGTCTGCGTCCTACATCCCTGTTGAGCAACCCCCTTTGGCATGAGTCAATCTGCAAGTTTACCCTCTGATTATCAACTTCCCTCCCGTCCAAATCCGCTAATTTTGGACTCGCTTCCCGATCTTCCGAATGTGGATGGCTGTTCGCCCCGCATTCACCAACGGATTGACCTGTTGTTATTGGCGATCGAAGCCTTGGAACTGGGGGGATCTGAATATATGCTGGCGACGGCGAAGGATTTAGAACTCCATAGCATCATTGATAATCGGGTGACGCTGTGGCGCTTGCGCTGTACGAACCCCTGGCGACGCTCCTACACCCGCAGTGGTTTGACGATTCCCCAGGCGAAGGCGTTGGTGGTGATTATCAGCGATCGCGCCCGCCGTCTGACCATGCTCATTCGCCAACTCCTCACCGCCTACAACGACACCCAAGCCAAAGGCCTACCCCTTGAGCAACATTTCCGCCTCTCGGAATATATCGAACGATTCCGCACCCATTTCCGCAGCCGGATGAACCCCCGCCGCGCCAAAGTGGCATTGTATTTAGACCAAGAAGACCTGCTCAATCAATTGGCGATCGCGCTTTTGACCCAACTGCTCTTTTGCACCGGGGTTGCCGGTCGTCAACGTCTCTGGATTAGTCTGTTTGATGGAGAAGTGCTATGAGCATTAAACGGCAATACAACCTCCCCAATGTGCGCCTCCAGCTTGACGGGATGAACCCCAGCATGATCATCTCAGACAGTGCCGCCACGGGTCAGCGTCCCCTGATGTCGATTGTGACCAATGTGGAATGTCATTTCAGCAATTCCGAGCAGTTCCTCAGCGGCGGGCGGGAGTTTCTCGATAGTTTGGTACGGGCGGTGAGTCAGTACGGCCAAGAGGTCTTAAGCGGCATTCCTCACCCGTTGGCCCATGAACCGGCGATCGTGCGGCTGATGAAGGGCGACAAGCCCGATCGCCACCTGTTGGTCAGCGAAACTCCCGACGGCCAAACCGTTAATATTCACCTCAACACCTTGGAACTGTTCGACCTCGTGGATGTGGTGGATCAGTTTTGCTCGGATATGCGCACTCTGCCGGATTTACAATTGACCCTAGAACCCATCAGCCGCCGCCATCGCCTGGCGGATGTGCCCGCCCATGAGCGGGCGATGCCGTTAATGAGTGGAGTGGGGTCGTTAGCGATCGCCGCTGTGCTCCTCTTCTTCCTGCCGGTGCCTGAGGTGACGATTCCGGAAGATCGCCCCGCTGAATCCACGGAACAAACCGACGGCGAGGATCTCGCCACGGACGATCCGCCCTTAACGCCAGAGGACGAGGCCGACGAGGAAGCCGCCGACGAGGAAACCGATGAACTCGCCGCGACGGATGCGGAAGATCCCCCGGCCCAACCCACGGGCGATCGCATCTCCCGCCGTGAACTCGAAGCCCTGCTTACTGATGCCGAACCCATTGAAGACCCTACGGAATTAGATTTCATTCAGCGGTATCTCTTCCGGGAAATTAGCGGTAATTGGGACGATCGCGATGCGGTGACGGCAGATTTAGCCTTTCGAGTCTCCGCCACCATTGACGGCTCGATTGTGGCCTACGAGGCGGTGGACGATACTCCCGCCTCGGCCGATGAGCTCACGCCCCTGCCGGATTTGGAATTTGCCCCCACCCAGGCGGCGATTGAAGCACGGGAAGCGATCGCCGACTACAAAGTCGTTTTCACCCGCAATGGGGTGCTGCAAATCAATCCCTGGGCAGGCTACCAAGGTCGGCCCGGCTACGGCGAAACCATCGACGACCCTGACACCCTGGCTCAAATTCAAGACGACCTGATCGACACCCTCCGCGATGTGTGGGATGAAGACGGGGAAACCTTGGGGAATGACTTAATCTTCCGGGTTGGGGTGACGGAATCAGGCGCGATCGCGGATTATCAACCCCAAAACAACGCCGCCTTTCAACTCGAAGGCAACACCCCCCTGCCGGATCTTCTCACCCCCGAAGCCGCTGGCATCGCTCGTGAGCGAGGCAGCGTGATTCCCTCTGAACCGATGGGACAGTTTCAGGTGATCTTTAAAGAGGGGGGCAGGGTGGAAGTCAGTCCGTTTTAAGCAGCGTGATGGGCGATCGCACTTCCTCTGCTCTATCCCATCAAAATGAATCTCTACCCAAGGATAGGGACACACATCTCCCCTGAGCTAGACGCATCGAGGGGAGGTCTCAGGGTAAGGTGAGTGGCATGTATTCCAGACACCAAGGATTTTTTATGCCCGTCGAGTTTCTAACTCAGTCCTTTTTTAACAATACCCTCGCCGCCTACGGGCTGGCGATCGCCACCCTCGTCGGTGGATTTTTTTTGATTCATGCCGTTCGTGCCGTAGTGATCAGTACCCTGAAGCGGCTCAATCAACGCAGTCAGAAAACCCTTGACTCCCGCCTCGTCCAAATTTTTAGCCGCCCCCTCGTGCGCCTCGCCTACGTGGGAGTGAGCTACATTGCCATTACCAACCTCAACCTCCATCCCATCCTGACCCAGATCCTCCAGTCCCTCGCGGTGATCTGCACCACCGTGATCGGGATTTTGTTCTTGTCACAACTCGCGGAATATCTGGTGCGTTCCTATCTCCTCAAGCGTGGGGATGTGGAACTAGAACAGAGCTTTAGTGCGCTACTGCCGATTTTGCGAGCGGTGTTTTGGGCCGTGGGTGCGGTGTTCTTGCTCGATAACTTGGGCTTTGATATTTCCGCCGTGGTCGCCAGTTTGGGGATTGGGGGGTTAGCGATCGCCTTCGCCGCCCAAGGAGTCCTGCAAGACCTCTTTAGTTACGAATGTAAAGCGTAAAGCCCCCGTTTTCCAAACGGGGGATATAAGCGAAGGGCTGAATTTATTCAGCCGTGATAAGCTAATCGGCATCCAAATCACATATAATAGTACAAAAACAATACCATATTGATATGCCGATTAAAAACTATATAACCACGGAAGAGAAAAAAATATTGCAGCATGAACTCAAGTATCAGGAGAATCCAGATATTCGAGAAAGAATCTTGATGCTCTTATTAAGAAATGATGGCAAAAAATATCAAGAGATTGCCGATTTTTTGGGTTGCTCATTAAGAAAAGTTGCCTACTGGTGTACTCATGGAGATCCGAATAATTTGAAAAGCCTGGTTGACGAAAGAATGAAAGGGAATTTCCATAAAGCTACACCTGAGTATATAGAATTATTGATAGAAATCATCGACAAAGAACCGAAAGAATTTGGGTATGAATATGGAAGGTGGACAGCAGAGAGATTAGCAAAGCATTTAGAGCAAGAGACTGGAATTGAATTGAGTTCTAGTCAAGTCAGAAGGATTCTAAAAAAAACAAATTTGTGTACATTTGGTCAAAATACAGCTTAGAAGATCAGCAAAATCCAGAGAAAAGAGCATTATTTAGAACAAAGTTGAATGAATATGTAAAAATAGCAAAAGAATCGCCAGAACGTCTCCAGATATGGTTTTGGGATGAAGCTGGCTTTGGATTGAAACCAATTAGGGGAAAAAACTGGACAAAGAAAGGAAAGCGAAAAAAGGTATCAGGAAAACGGAGAAAAGGGAGAATCAATGTGATGGGGGGTTTACGCTTGTCTGATAAGAAACGGTATGTAGACTTTCTAAAAAAAGGGACAGGAGAAAACTTTTATCATGTACTAAAACAGTTTTATGAACATCTAAAATATGAATGGGCTGGGGAAGATAAAAATGCAGAAGACTTTGAAAAAGATGGCTGTAAAATTGTTCTTATTTTAGACAATGCAAGTATTCATAAAACAAAAGAGTTTTTAGAAAAAATAAAAAAAGAGATGCCGAATTTAATTATCGAGTTCTTACCAGAGTACAGTCCAGACTACAACTTGATAGAACTGGTGTGGCATTCAGCGAAAGAATTTATCGCGAACCGATTTTTTGATTCGATTCAAGAGTTAGAGATTTTGTTACATAAATTACTAAATGAAGGAGAACTAGTGATTAAGTGGCATCGGAATATCAAAAATAAAGGAAACTCAGTCAATGCAATTTAGATGCTGATCAGCTTACCGAGGTATCATAGCAACCATGAAAACGCTCAAGTTCAAGCTCTACCAGCATAAGCGGAATAGATACCTCAAGCGGACAATCAATGCCGCAGGGCGTATCTACAACCATTGTGTTGCCCTCCACAAACGGTACTACCGAATGTGGGGCAAGCACTTGAACTGTGCCCGACTACAAAACACATCGCCAAGCTCCGTAAACGGAACCCCTGGTGGTTGCAAGTGGGTTCGTCAAGCCGTACAGGATATCTGTCAACGGATTGAGAAAGCCTATCAACTCTTCTTCAAGCACAACCAAAAAGGCGTTCGCCTGCCAAACTTTAAGAAGACCCGAAAGTACAAATCCTTCACCCTCAAGCAAGCCGGGTACAAATTCCTCGGTGGCAACCGGGTCAGGATTGGGAACAAAGTCTATCAATATTGGAACTCTCGCCCCATTGAGGGCAAGGTCAAGACCGTGACGATTAAACGAACTCCCTTGGGAGAACTGTTCATGATTGTCACGGTAGATACCCTGTCAGAACCCCAAGTCAAAACCGAGACAGGTAACATTGCTGGTTTTGATTTTGGACTCAAGACGTTTCTGACCTGTTCTGAGGGGTTCAATATTGATGCCCCCTTGTTCTTCAAGCAGTCACTCAATGCAGTTCGCAAAGCAAGTCGAGAATTATCTCGCAAGCAAAAGGGTTCAGCGAATCGAGAACGTGCCCGATTGAACTTAGCCCGCAAGCATGAAGATATTGCCCATCGACGGCGGGACTGGTTCTGGAAGTTGGCTCACCGCCTGACGAATCAGTTTGATGTGCTGTGTTTTGAAACCTTGAACCTCAAGGCGATGCAGCGGCTTTGGGGGCGTAAGGTGAGTGATTTGGCGTTTCGGGAGTTTCTGCAAATCCTGGAGTGGGTGGCGACGAAGAAGGGGAAGCGGGTGATCTATGTTGACCGCTGGTTCCCTTCGAGCAAGACCTGTTCAAGTTGTGGTCATATTTTGGAGCATCTGGATTTAGAGACTCGCCATTGGCGGTGTCCCAGTTGCTCGGCAGAGAATGACCGGGATGAGAATGCGGCGATGAATATTAAAGTGGCTGGGGCTTCAGCCATTGGGTTAGGTGATGTCAGACAGGCGTTGCCTGCTATTGCTGTTTGATCCCAGAATCCCCCGTTTTCTAAACGGGGGAGTAAGTCAATTCTCCATCGTGCTGGATCGCCCCTTCGGCATTGGTGACTTTATTATCGTCGATGATTTTGTCGGCACTGTTGAACAGATCGGGATTAAAACCACCCGCCTCAAAAGCCTCAGCGGTGAAGCCCTCGTCATCGCCAACACCGACATCACCAACTCCCGTATCCGCAACTTCAGCCCCATGAAACGCCGCCGCGTTGCCTTTACCCTCGGTGTCACCTACGAAACCCCACAAGAAAAGCTCGAAGTCATCCCAACCATCATTCGCGATATCATCAACCACCAAGAGCAGATCACCTTCGATCGCGCCCACTTTGCCAGCTACGGCGATTTCAGCCTCAACTATGAAGTGGTGTACTACGTGGAAAGCAGTGACTACACCCTCGCCATGGATCTCCAACAGGGGATCAACCTCGCCCTGTTTGAAGCCTTTGCCCAACGCGAGATTGAATTCGCCTATCCCACCCAAGTCACCTACCTACAATCCACCCAACCCAATCCACCGACTCCTATGGACACCATGACCCACACGAGCTAAGCGTGCCCAGGCTTGATCCACTCAAGCAGCGATCGCTCATCCCCAAGGGCCAGGGCTTAACCGCCTGGCCCTTTGCCAGATTTAAACCTTTGACTCTGGGACAAATGCAGGATAATGGAGCTAAACCAAAGCCGATTCAGCCCGTTCATGCGATCGCCCCCGCAGCATTGTTTGCTGTAGGTTCTTAAATCCCTGATGCTGTTCAGCGTTTCACGGGATCTTGACCGTGAGCTTACCCAGAATTGCCTACAATGCTAATGATTGAGGAGCAATTTCACTGTTTTTGCAGTCATTCTGGATCTAAATTCCGAAAAATCTCGCTTTTCGCTCATCCGAGAATTTGTTATCACAAACTGTAGTGCCCACCCAACGCAAACCGGAGTAATGGCAATCATGTCTACCCTAAACCCATCCACCCCCAACTGTCGCCAACCCTACCACCCCCCCCAACTCCATCACTATGGCGATATCAAAACCTTGACCCAGAACGTACCGGGCACAGGTGCGTTAGATGGTGCGGGCATGGGTGGGGGTGAATTTGCAGCCAATAAGACGGCGTAATGTATGGGTATCGCCTGTATGGATTGACCGTCACGAGCAATGTTGCGATCGCCGGTCTCACCGCCACGGCTGCCCCATCCCCCGACCTGCACATCCACCTAGAAGCAGAGACAGAACCCTTTCCCCCTCTGCCCCCAGCCAACCCGTATTATCAAAGTCCCGCCCATGATCACAACGGCCAGCCCACTTTAACCGTTTGGACGAATGCGTCCGAATCTGAATATTGGTTTCGCTATGGTGATGGGACTACCTTTTGGCTCACCCTATCCCCCCCACAGATCCGAGCCACTTGGCCCGCGCCGCTAACCCTAGAGGATACGGTGACCTATCTGGTGGGGCCAGTGTTGGCCTTCTGGTTGCGCTGGCAGGGGATTTTATGTCTTCATGGCAGTGTGGTGCAGATGGGCGCAGGTGCGATCGCCTTTGTCGGTGCTGCTGGTGCAGGAAAATCCACCACCGCCGCCTTTTTGTCCCAGGCCGGTTATCCAGTGCTCAGTGATGATGTGGTGGTGATTCATCAGCCCCAATCGCCCCACGTTGCACCGGGTTACCCTCGCCTCCGCCTCTGGCGTTCCTCCGTCGAACTGCTCTACGGTACACCCGACGCTCTGCCCCGCATTGTCCCCACTCACCCCACCTGGGACAAACAATATCTTGATCTCAGCCAGTCCTCACAACAATTTCAACCAGAGCCGATTCCTTTGCGACGAATTTACATCCTAGGGCCGCGATCGCCGCTCCATTCCACCCTCACCCCCATCACACCCGCCGCCGCAGTCCTCGCCCTCACACCCCATTCTTCCGTGCCCTATCTCCTCAACAAAACCATGCGCCGCCAAGAATTTCTAGCCTTAAGTCAGGTCATCCGCCAAACAACTTGCGCCATACTCTCCGTTGCCAGCAATCTCCATAATTCAGAGCAGTTGATGACCTTGATTTCAGACCCGTTCCCCCAGTAGATCAAGGCTCCACGGATCACAATCCCCCTAAAACCAACGAAAACCCACTAAGACTTAATTTGGTGTGATTTGCGGAATAATTGTTCACCCTGTCCAGAACCCCGTTGGGCTAATAATTGTTCTTCGAGCGCCGCAATCCGGTTATAGGCGGCGGTGACTTGGGCCGTTAACCGACGAACCTGTAATTCGGGTGACAGGGCTTGTTCCGTCGTGTTGTAGTCCGGCACATGTTCCCAACCCTGGGTATCCGGCAACACATCTTTATGACTGAGGAGCGAAGCATCAAGACTGTCGGGATCATAAGCCACGGTGTCAGACGTTTCACCCAAAGGCGGGGGAGTCGCAGCGGGTTGATCTATGCCCAACTTTAGCAGATCCGTGGGTACGTTCAACAGAGCAATATTAAGGCGATGACTCAACTGTTCAACGAGCTGATGTAACGCATCAACTTTGCGATCCAAGGCGATTAATTGCTGTTGCAATATATCCATATATATCCCAATCTTCCGTAATAATTTTTCGTACTTTTATCCTATTCTCGTTCGTTGCATTTGCCGGTGATATGCTGATTCATTTAACGATTGCAAAGCCGATGCATCGATTTGCATTCCCTCATCCCTAACGACCTAAATCTGAAACCTAGCTCCTTAGCTCTGACAACTCAGCCCAAACCCTCTACATCGAAGCTCTCAACGGCACAGCCCAGGAAAAACCATGGGTGCATCCCAATTACGCAATCCCTCACCCAACCCTCTCCCGCAGGAGAGAGCTTTTGGCTCCTTTCTCCTGTGGGAGAAGCGATGCCTTGAGCGATGTCGAAGGGGGCTGGGGGTGCTCCCTGGCGAGCCGTGTGAATCTGCAAAAGTGGGATGTACCCAAACCACGGGCTTGGGCTGCATTTTTGAGAAGTTGCGGTTAAATGAGGGGGATGAGACGAGACCGGATCAAACTGGTCGGCAGATGTTGCTGATCCTCGTGGGGGGGAGCCTGAAGGCGATCGCACCCGATTGCACTGTTCGCGGGCTGGGCATCAGTTTGATTTTGCTCATGTTTCGTGCAATTGGCCCTTACCATTCCTAGGTATTTTTGCCATGCTAGAGGCATAATCTAAAAAAAATGTTAAATTCGCATCAGACTAGCGTTCCTGCTCTGCGGTACGGATAAAAATGACCCATGTTTAAGTCATTGAGCTTGCTTTAATGATCCAAAATCTCTTCCTTGACGATAAAGCTGACGGCGATCGAGGGAGATGACATCTCAAAGATCAATCGTTCAAACTCAATCAACCCTCCCAGTTTAGTTATTTACGCTCAAACCCGGTGATGTCATGCTTTATTCTTCAAACTCTCGCCAAGCGATCGCGCTCCTTGCCCTTGCCAGTCCTGAACCCATTCTGCCCGTTGCGGCCGTTCTCGATCAACTCGGCTGGCAAGTGGATATTTTTACCTACAGCACTGATCAGGAGCCGCCCCACTGCATTGTCGAGCATCAGACCTGTCGGGTGGTGATGTTGCCGGAAGCACAGTTTGTTGATACATTCTGTCAGTTTCAGGTGAAACAGGGAACCCATTACCCGCTGATTCACAGCGTTGATGATGCCTCGATTCCGGCGGGCCACGCTCTCCAAGTGGCCACGGGGGCGAAGTGGGTGCATGGTTTAGCGGAGATTGAGTCGCTGGCCACTGAGCGGCCCGGAGCAGACTACGTTATGGGTGACTTTCCCACCCCATTTTTCCCCACCCCCCATCAGCCTGTTCCCCATCGCCAACGCCCGATTCACCTCGACACGAAAACGGCTCGGCAGCAGTTGGGCTTACCCGTGGATGAGCGGATTGCGCTGTTTGTGGGGTCGTTAGCGATTCGTCATGGGGTGGATGTGCTGTTGCAGGCTTGGGCCCGGTTGGGACGATCGCCCCATGTCCCGAAACGCTTAATTTTGGTGGACAATGGCCAAAGCTCAGAGCGCGATCGCCGCCGCATCGAACAGGCCCGCAGCACCCTCACCCTGATCGAAACCGTCGAACTGCTCCCCTACACCAGTCCGGCTCACCTGGCCCTCTATTACCTCGCGGCGGATGTTTGCGTCATTCCCAGCATTAACGAAGCCTTTGGGCAAGTGGCGATCGAGGCGACAGCTTGGGGTACGCCGGTGATTGCCTCGGATGTGGGGGGCTTGCGCTTTAGTGTTGTGCCAGGGGAAACGGGCAGTTTGGTGCCGCCGAATGATGTGGAGGCTCTCTGTCAAGCCTTGGGTCAAGGTTTAACCGATGAACTGCAAGCCCGGCGCTGTTATCTGCCGACTTCGACGGTACAACTGGGCTTGCAATTGAGCGATCGCTACCGGCGACTCTTGGTGTTGTCTCTCTTGAGCCATGCCCTACCCGAACCGAATTGGGTTGTTCCCTGGCAAGTCACGATCCCAGACCCCATTCAGCAGGCTTCATAATCTCTCCGGCTGTTCATCCGCATCCCGCTCTGGCCAGGGTGGGATGTTTACCATCTCGGCACGGAGGCGCACCTGTTGCTGGCCGGCGCTGCGGGCGGCGAAGGTGATCAGATCAAGGGGGGTATTGACGGCATCGAGCCAGCGGCCGCGCAGCAGGGCGGGGGGGAGTTCTTTGGCGGCCCAGCGACTGAGGCGATAGAGGGCTTCGCGGGGGGTGAGCGATCGCATCAACGGCACGCCATGCAATTCATGGAGATAGCGATTCGAGCGGCCATAGCGTCGCCATTGTTGTCGTAGTTCTGCTAGGGTGCAGCGGTGCCGATGTTTGACCACCGCCATCGGTGCAAACTCCCATCGGCACTGGGTTTGTGCCAACAGTCGCCAACAGAGATCCGCATCGCCCCCCGTGCTTAAATAGGGCCGAAACAGACCAATTTCAACCAATAGATCCCGCCGCACACCCAGATTAGCGGTTTGACCGTAGGGGCGAAAGGGATGATTGAGGGTATGGCGTTGGGAGAGGGTTTCATTGCGATCGGCGTAGCGTTCGAGGAGGGAATTCCCCGGCAGGGCGACGACTTCCCCCGCCACTAGGCCCACGTCAGGATCAGCAAAGGGCGCGACTAAATTCGCCAACCAGTCCGGTTCTGGGCGACAGTCGGCATCGGTAAAGGCCAAAATTTCCCCCTGGGCGGCCAAAATCCCAGCATTCCGGGCCGCGTAGGAACTTTGAATCTCAAACTCTTGGAGCGATCGCAACGTCATCCCGTGGGCGGCGAACTCTTGGACGGCCTGCGGCAAGATGACCGATGTGTGATCCTGGCTGTGGTTATCCACGAGGAGATATTCAACGGCGGTGCGATCGTAGGTTTGCGATCGCAGACCCGCCAATAAATCCGGTAAATCCTCAGCCCCGTTATAAATCGGAATAATCACCGAAACCTTCATCACGCCTCCAGGCTGCCGTTGAATCACCCCGTCGCAATCCACAGGGATAATCTTCATTGTGCAATAGATGCGATCGCACCGCTGCGATCCGGGCCATTAATGGGTCAGAGGTTGTTTAAAAAGCGTCTTGAATAGAAAGGCAAGGGGCTTAGGCTCCTTGTTTTCATCTCTCAGGATCACGATTTCGGTTGATAGTCACTGTATTGATCTTGGTTGTAGAAATAGAGGGTACGGATCGGGTAAGGGATGGTGATATTCGCACGATCAAATTCGGCTTTGATCGCCAACATCACCCGCGTTTGAGTGCGCCGCACCGACCCCTGATCCGACGGTGTCCAGTAGCGCAGTAAAAAGTTAATCGAACTATCGCCAAATTCCACAATATCAATCTCCGGCACGGGATGGTCTAAGACCCCTTCAACATTGGTTAAGAGCGTTTGCAGAAGTGCGATCGCTTCCGACAGCGGCGTATTGTAATCCACCCCCACCGCCAAATCAGTTCGGCGGCGATCGAAGGCTGTGCGCACCTGCACCGCGCTGGTGAACACATCAGAATTAGGAAGGAGGATTTCTTCGCCTTGATAGGTGCGAATCGTAGTGGTGCGAATATCAACACGCTCCACTGTGCCTTCATAGTCTCCCACAATAATTTGATCACCTAATTTAAACGGTTCTTGAATCAGGAGTAATGTACCGGCCAAAAAATTCTTAAAAATATCTTGAAATGCAAACCCAATTGCCACGGAACTCAGACCCAACGTGGCAATAATATCCCCTAAGTTCAACCCCGGAAATGCCACCACCGCCGCAAATAATGTCCCCACCACCCACGTTGTAATACTCGTGACTTTGATCACCAAAAGCCGCAGTGAGCGACTTTTAAGGGTTTGATCTCCGATTTTTTGGGCAATATTTCCCGTTGCCTGGGCGAGGTAGCGAGTTAATAAAAGAATGATCACCGCTGTGAGAAAAGCGGGGATCAGCTTGATTCCACCTCCGACTAACTCCTGTAGGCTGTTAATGGCGGTGTCAATGAGTCGATTCATAATCACGATGAGTGCAGTCCAACACGCTGGGGTTGGTGACAATATACCGAATTTTCAGGGAGGGGACGGGTCAGGGGAGAAGGCGCGATCGCACTCTTTCCCTTGACCCATCCCCCCCCCAATGGGGCGAAATCAGCCGAGGCACTCAGACGATTCACCCCGGCTCACTCTCGATATTATTGGAACTTCTCGCCGGCCCGATTCACGGCCTGTTCGAGTTCGCTCCAAGCATTCTCAAACCCGCTTTGTAGATCTTGCCAGGCAGATTCACTCGATTGCTGGATTTCGCCAAGTTTTTGGGATACAGCATCGCGCTTGCTGTTGAGTTCGCTCAACGTGTCATTGTATTGTAGTTTCGCGTCGGCTTTGGCTTGGTCGGCCTTGGCTTTTAGCTCGTCAATTTGAGCGTTGAGCTTATCGAGTTGCGTTTGGACTTTGTTTTCGTAGTCTTGCTTGGACAGGTTTTGCAGTTGTTGGGTCGTCATCAATGAAGACCTCCTAAATGAATGTTTGCAATTGAATCATTTCAATCTGCTTACACTGTAGCGATCGCGCCCCCCTCCCTCACTCCATCATTGGAGGGAACTCCAGATCAGACCTCTTCCCTCAAAAGAGGGACATCCCGCACTCGATTCTAGCCAGTAGCGGGCAAGATGCCCGCACTACGGCTCGGAACTATTACCGTAGTGCAGGCATCTCGCCTGCTTGATGAATCATTGAAGCTAGTCGCTGCCGGGCCAAGGCTCCACCGTTCCGCCCAATGCTGTCGCGATCGCCTCCGTATTCGCCACCAGCATTTTGATATAGCTGTCGCCGTTGCTGCCCGGTGCGCCAATCGAGTCAGAATATAAGGGTTGATCTGCGAGGGTGACTTGGGCTTCCGTGGCGACGGCTTGGATCAGGGAATCATTGATCGTCGTTTCCGCGAAAATAGCCGGCACACCCGCCGCCCGGATCGCATCGGAGAGAGTTTTCACCGTTTGGGCGCTGGGCTGCTCTTCGGTGCTGATCCCGATTAATGTCCCCAACATCGTCAAATCATAGGCCGCCACATAATAGGCAAAGGCATCATGGGTCGTCACCAGTTGGCGGTGTTCCGGGGGAATTGTGGCAATTTGGGCGGTGATCCAAGCGTCGAGGGCTTGGAGTTGAGCGATCAGGTCTGCCGCGTTGGCGGTGAACAGATCGGCATCAGCGGGGGACAGTGTGATCAATTGATCGCGAATCGCTGCCACCATGGCGATCGCATTTTCCGCATCGCCCCACACATGGGGATCGGGAACCCGTTGCCCCTCATAGTCCAAAGCCAACGGCTCCACCACTTCCCCCACCGCAAATCTTGGGACCTGCGCC
Source organism: Spirulina major PCC 6313 (assembly GCF_001890765.1). Lineage (NCBI taxonomy): Bacteria > Bacillati > Cyanobacteriota > Cyanophyceae > Spirulinales > Spirulinaceae > Spirulina > Spirulina major. The sequence goes on from NZ_KV878783.1 coordinate 482,950, forward strand.
CCCACTCCTTCGATCAAGCGAATCAAGGCCGGTTCTAGTTGATAGCCGTTATAGAGAATCAAATCCGCCTCTTCGAGGGCCACGGTATCGCGGGGCACGGGTTCATAAATATGGGGATCATCCCCCGGCTGCAAAATACTGATTAATTCAATCTCATCCCCCCCCACCTCAGCGGTCAAATCCGCCAGGATTGTACTCGTCGCCACCACCTGGGGGAGGGAGGAATCAACGGGAACTACAGGGGTACAGCCCCAGAGGAGGGCGATCGCAGCCGCCCATGAACATCGGCTCAGACTCCACTGCATCATTCTTTTCATATTCTTTTCATTATTTCTATCATATTCTTTTCATTTTTTGATAGGCTGAACCATAACCCCCTCGTTAACGTAGCGATATATCGTTGTTTGCCAAACTCCCTATGGATCACGCCTTACCCCTCCCAACCGCCGATCGCACCCTATCCATTCAGCACCTCGCTGTCCGCTATCGCAGCGTCGAAGCCCTCCGAGACATTACCCTTGATGTGCTCCCCGGCCGAGTTACCGGCATCATCGGCCCCAACGGAGCCGGGAAAAGTAGTCTCCTCAAAGCCATGCTCGGCCTGATTCCCACCAGTTCCGGACGGATTGACTACAACGGCAAACCCTTAAAACAGCAACTCGCCCACGTGGCCTATGTGCCCCAACGGAGCCAAATTGATTGGAGCTATCCCGTGACCGTGTGGGATGTGGTGTTGATGGGACGGGTGCGGCAAACGGGCTGGTTTCAGCGGTTTTCGCCCGTCAGTCGCCAAGCGGCGCGGGCAGCCCTCGAACGGGTGGATCTGCTTAAGTTGCGCGATCGCCCCCTCGGACAACTCTCCGGCGGACAGCAACAGCGGGTGTTTTTAGCGCGATCGCTCGCCCAAGCCGCCGCTATTTTTTGTTTTGATGAACCCTTTGTGGGCGTGGATCAAAAGACTGAAACGATTATTTTTGAAATTTTCGCCGAACTCGCCGCCGCCGGTAAAACGGTGCTCGTGGTCAATCATGATCTAGGCGAATCCATTACAGAATTTAATGATTTAATCATCCTCAATCGGGACTTAATCGCCGCTGGCCCCCGCCCCCAAGTGTTTAATGATCAAACCCTGAAGCGGGCTTACAGTGGCCAAGTGATGTTTTTCGATGGGGCGCAACCCTTCGCGGCGTAAGTCTGATCGTTCCGCATTAAATCCACCTTAACCGTGATGCGATCGCGCTCCCTCCCTACACCCTGTAACGCTGACCCTCTGAATCCCGTGGGCAATGCCCACCCTACGAAATCTCCATCTATGCAACCGTTTTTTGAAGCCCTCTGGCTGCCCCTCACCTATGGATTTATGCAGCGATCGCTAATTGTGGCGGTGATTGTCGGAATTATCTGCGCGATCGTCGGCAGTTACTTGATGGTGCAGCGGTTAGCCCTGCTGGGGGATGCGATTAGTCATTCCGTATTGCCGGGGTTAGCGATCGCCTTTTGGTTAGGGGTAAATTTGTTCATTGGAGCCTTCATTGCTGGGGTACTCAGTACCGTATTAATCAATCTGATTCGGACGCGATCGCAAATCAAAGAAGATGCCGCCATGGGGATCGTTCTTTCCGCCTTTTTCGCCCTCGGCATCACCCTAATTACCCTCATTCAAAAAAACAACAAAATCGACCTTAATCATTTCCTATTTGGTAATATTCTCGGTGTAACCAGTGCCGATGTACGCGATACCTTAATCATTGCCATTTTAGTGATCATCAGTGTCGTTTTACTTTACAAAGAATTACTCTTTTACACCTTTGATAAATTGGGCGCTCAAGCCGTCGGGTTGCCCGTGAAATTCCTCGACTTTAGCCTCATGGTGCTTATCGGCATGACCATTGTTGCCAGCCTCAAAGCCGTAGGGGTGATCATGGTTTTGGCCTTGTTAATTACCCCGCCTGCAACGGCCTATCTCCTCGTCACTCGCCTCCATCACATGATGTTTTTGGGGGTTGGATTGGGCATTTTTTCGAGCATTAGCGGTATGTATTTAAGTTACTTTTATAACCTCCCCTCTGGGCCTGCGATCGTGCTGGTGGCCACGGGTCTCTTTTTCCTCGCCTTTCTCTTTAGCCCCAGTCAAGGTCTGCTCACCGGCCATCGGGCGTAAGGTTCACGCGGGTGCGATCGCTGCCCTTCACGGCGTGATCATGCCAGCACCTGATCCCTGCCGTTTGCAAGAAGAACGCTTACACTTGGGAAGAGAGTTTGGCACGATGGTGAACATTGTTGGTTCTGCACTGTTCTGAACTGTAGCTCTCGATTCATAGCCCACGTTTTCTACAGTCGAGCGATCGCCCTCTTCCCCATGTTTAAATTTCCCATCGATCGAAAACGTCTAAAACTCAGTTCAAAATTCACAATCATTCTCGGATTAATTTTTTTATGCGGGAGCGTGTTGAGTTATGGCGTACTGTCTCACCTGCAAAGCCAAAGTGCGCAGCGGATGGTCACAGAACAATCTGTGACGTTAATTAACACCCTCAATGCCCTGCGTGATGAATACGCCGATAATATTCGTCCCCTCCTCAAAGAGGAACTCGACACCACCCCGGAATTCACACCAGAAACCGTACCGAGTTATGTGGTGCGCCAAGTGTTTGAATCCTTTCGAGAACAGGAAGCCTTTAAAGACTACCTCTACAAAGATGCTGCCCCCAACCCCACCAATCCTCGCGACCAAGCCGATGAATTTGAAACAGCACTGGTGAGTACGTTTGAACAAAATCCAGACTTGGTAGAATTACATGGATTTCGGGAGCTAAATGACCAGTCCTTATACTATGTGGCGCATCCTTTAAAACTGACCAATCCTAACTGTTTAATCTGCCATAGTACGCCAGATGTTGCCCCAAAAAATTTAATTAAAACCTACGGCCCGGAGCGCGGTTTTTTTTGGGAATTGGGGGATATTATTGCCACTCAAATCATCTATGTTCCAGCGCAACAAGTACTATGGGAAGCACAGCGAAATACCTTGGTCACGATCTTGATTTTCATGGTGATTTTCGGGATCACATTGCTGATTTTAAATCGTCTTTTAAGGCAGTTGGTGTTAGAACCAATTCGACCAATGGCACGGGTGGCGACTCAGTTAAGCCAGCCGGATCTTGTTTCGAGTTCTGAACTGGTGCAAGCTCAGGATTTAGTCAGCCTCGATCGCATCTCTGGGAGTGGTGATGAGTTGGGGCAGTTGGCGCGGATTTTTCAACGGATGGCGCGGGTGATTGCCTCACGGGAGCAGGATTTATTGGTGCAACTCCAAAACAGCATTAACCAGGTAGAGCCGTCTGCAACAAGGGGGGGGTTAAGCCTCGATGCGGTGAAGCGGTTAATTCTGCGATCGCAGAATTAACCGCCAAACACCGCCGGACTCAGACCCGGATTAAATCACCCCAATCGCGATTATTACCCCCAAAAATATAAATTCTTTATGAAAGATCGTTAAATTTTGTTACTCTAGATACCAAAGATTTGCACCGTCACTTAGAGGAAGAGCCACACCATGACTCAAAAACAAACTGTTGTTTCCCCGTCCATTCTGTCCGCTGACTTTGGCCGTCTCGGCGAGGAAATCCGCGCCGTTGATGCGGCTGGGGCTGACTGGATTCATGTTGATGTCATGGATGGTCGGTTCGTTCCCAATATTACGATTGGCCCGCTGATCGTCGAAGCGGTGCGCCCCCACACCGAAAAGCCCTTAGATGTGCATTTGATGATCGTCGAGCCGGAAAAATATGTGGCGGACTTCGCCAAAGCGGGCGCGGATATCATTTCCGTCCACGCTGAGCACAACGCCTCGCCCCACCTCCACCGCACTCTCGGCCAAATCCGCGAATTGGGTAAGCAAGCCGGTGTAGTGCTGAATCCTTCTACGCCGTTGGTGCTGATTGAGCATGTGCTCGAACTCTGCGATTTGGTGCTGATCATGAGCGTTAACCCTGGGTTTGGCGGTCAGAGCTTCATTCCTGCGGTGTTGCCGAAAATTCGCGATCTGCGCAAAATGTGCGATGAGCGCGGTCTTGACCCCTGGATTGAAGTGGATGGCGGTCTGAAGCCGAACAACACCTGGCAGGTGCTCGAAGCGGGGGCGAATGCGATCGTGGCGGGTTCTGCGGTTTTCAAAGCTCCGGATTATGCAGCGGCGATCGAAGGGGTGCGCAACAGCAAGCGCCCGGCGGGTACTCCGGAACTCGTCACTGCCTAGGGTTTAAGAATTTCACGATAGGACATCACTCTAAACGAAATGCAAGGGGCGCGATCGCGCTCCTTTTTCTGTGGCGGCACGGCTCTAACCTAGATTATTCATAACGCTGATTTAAAAATTGCGAAAAAGCACGATAAAAAGCTCAATTTCATCCCATAGCGGGCAAGATGTCCGCACTACCGAGCATAACGAGGAATACCGTAGTGCAAGCGTTTCGCCTGCCTGATGAATAATCTAGGCTAAAACAAGCGGCGAACTCGGCGTTTGACTTGCTCAACCCACGAAGGGGGAGGCGGTGGGGGGGGATCGGCGGGGATCGCATCGCTGTGGAGATAGCGGTAATGTTTCCAAATTCGCCAATAGGGACAGCCGGGCGTGATCCGAATCCCCGCCCAGTGGAGATATTGCAAGCGTTGACCGTCGCAGTTGGGATCGGCGAGGGCATCATCACCGAGGGGGACAAATTGGGGACTTCCCGCCCAACTGCCGGGCGCACCGCCGGGACGATTGACGAGGTTAAAGCGTCGTTCTGGGGGGATTCGTTTGAGGATCATGTAGTTGATGATCGGCTGGTCGGAAGTTTTTTGGGAAAAGTCGAAATAGTCCGGATGGGCGGCACATTCGGCAAAGGTGTCGTAGAGATCCTGCTCAGAGAGAAGATTTTTTTTCGCGGCCCACCAACCGCCATTGAAAAGACTGGCGCGATCGCGCTCTACCAGCACCCCATCGCTGAATATTTTTGGCGAAAAAACATTACCAATGCCGCCCCGATGTTGATAGTCACAACAGAGAAAGTCGTAGGTTTGCAATGCGTCTAAATTTTGGGCAATGGCTTCAAAAACGACAATATCTGTATCGATGTAGAGAAATTCATCATATTCGCCAAACCAACAGGCTTGTTTCCGAAATTGATTCGGTCGGGCGAAAAAACCTGCCCCAAAAATGTCATAGAGTTTTTGTGATAGCCGCTCAATAAAGGCGAGATCAGCATAGACCTTCACGCCATACTGTTCCTTTAAAAGGGCCGCTACCTCGTGATAGTTTTCGTCGTAGGGAATCAGGGTAATCGACACATCGGGATCATAGTGACGAATACTGTTGAGGAGCGCGATCGCTTGTTCGGTGAATTTATCGTTGGCTGTAATATAAATACCGCGCATTGTTGCTTGTGGTGAGGGTGACGATTAAGCGTTTAAGGGAGTTGATGCACTCGTTTACTGTTCGGTCAAATATTGATAGATTGAGAAGGTGATCCGGAGGTTTAGATCAGCCCCAATATCCTACAATCCGAGCTTCTGGGCAACTCGTTTAAATAGACTCGGTGAGGGATTGAGGGGTTTAGGTTTGCCGCGAAACTGGGGGCGCTGGTCAGGATGATGAAGAAAGCGATAGGTTAAAAAAGTGTCACGATAGGGGCAATCGAGATTTTCCCCGGCACAGAGACGCGCAAACGTAGACGCACCCACGCCGATGTAGTGCAAAAACGTGAGGCAATTGCCGTGATCAAACACGAGGCGATCGCGCTCCTCAAAATGGGTTGAAGTCACTGCGCAACCTGTACTTTGTTCTGTTGGTAATTCCCGCGCAAAATTGTAGATTGATTTGCGCGATCGCATCATCATGTAGTTCAACAGCGACTGATTCGGGGCGCGGGGATAGAGTACCTCCGCGTCTCCCGTGGCTAATTGCTCGACAATCCAGGCTCGTTCCTCGGCAGCAAAAAAGCCCCGATGGGAGGCAAAAAAGCCCGAACAAAAAATCTCATACTCCAACCGCTCCGGGCTGAACAATTCCGTTAATTTCGGTGATTCAACGGTGTAAATATGGGTTGGATCTTTAAATTGAAAATCGTAAATCACCGTATCGCTATGATCCAACTGCTGGAAAATGAAATCCACGGAATTGAGCACCACCACATCCGCATCAAAATAAATAAACCGCTCAAACGGAGCCGCCTCATCAAACGCCGCATAGCGATGATTCGCCCCCAAACGTCGCACCCCTTTGATCCCTTGCTGCCGCCACTGGGCCAACGCGGTCGGATGAGTCTGCCACACCGCCAACGAAAACGTTTCCCACGCCTCGAACAACGCCGGATCATCCAAGAGGGTCACGTTGGGACGGTGGGCAATTTCCGCCGCCACTTGTGCTGTGTTGTCGTCGTAGGCGAACACCGCAACGGGATAGTCGCCCGCGTTGGCTTCCACACTATTGAGAAATGCGATCAATTGATCCAAAACCGCATCATTGGCCAAGGTGTAAATCCCGTCAGTCATGGTAATTTCGGGTGGCGTACGGTTTTCAGTGTACGCGATCGCACTCTTTCCCTTGACAGGGAGGCGTGCATTTCGTCGGCTAGGTCGAGTCATCGCGAACCCCAACAGGCTCCACCAAAATTCATCTTCTGTAGTGCGGGCATCTTGCCCGCTGGGATTTAGACAAGCTTGCCCGCTGGGATTTAGACAAGCTTGCCCGCTGGGATTTAGAAAAATACAGGGAGCAGGATGCTCCCACTCCCTTCAACATTCATTTTCTGTCGTGCGGGCATCTTGCCCGCTGGGATTCAGACTTCAGATTTTGTCGTAATTGCAACCTTTGTCCTGTACTCAAGGCCACAACCATCAATCCGGTTCAATCCAAACAGGTTACAGCCTGATTGACTGACAAAAGATCATGTTTGAATCCCGAAACCCCTTACCAGGAAAGGGGTTTAGCGTTAGAGAATTGGATGCCCCTGATCTTGAGCCATCTCGGTGTTGAGTACAGATCGGCAAAAGCCTTACCAGTCCTTGGTTATGCTTGCTTGCTAGGGTGATCGCTGAAACACCCAGGGGGTAAGGATTTCCAAAGTTTTGTCAGTCAATCAGGGTTACAGCTTGTTCATCCATGGCTTAACCCATTGCCCCCACCCTAAAATTCTCTCCCCAACGCAGGCGAGGGACGTTGAAGGCCGATCCGCCGATTCGATTATTTCTGAATCGGCTGCACCATCCAGAAACAAAATAGTTAAGAAACGATTCAAGTGTTTGTGAAATCTTACAATGGTGATTTTGAATTCTTGAACTATCATAGGGTACAGTCATTTCCCTATTAGCAAGATGAATTAGTATACTTTGCTACACAATACTCCAATCATTCTTTTTTTCAGAGTATGAACACCGCATCGTCCACCCGTCGAATTGTTAAAGAACGGCGCGACTACAATACTTGGGTCGCCAATGAAACCCTAGAAGACTATTCCCTCCGTTATGCGCCGAAATCTTTTCGGAAATGGTCGGAACTCTTAGTCGCCAATACGGCATTGGGGGGGATTTCATTTCTCGCCCTCGAAGCGATCGGCGGATCTTTGGCGATTAATTATGGGTTTTCTAATTCATTTTGGGCGATTCTTGTCGTCGGAGCGTTGATCTTTTTGGCGGGAATTCCCATCGCCTATTACGCGGCGAAATACAACATTGACATGGATTTACTGACGCGGGGGGCGGGGTTTGGCTATATCGGCTCCACGATTACCTCGCTGATTTATGCGTCGTTTACCTTTATCTTTTTTGCCCTCGAAGCGGCGATTATGGCCCAGGCGATTCAGTTATATTTTGGGCTGCCATTATGGCTAGGATATATTCTCTGTTCAGTTATTATTATTCCCCTCGTTTTTTATGGGGTGACGCTGATTAATCAATTGCAGTTGTGGACGCAACCGCTCTGGTTATTTTTGATGATCGCGCCCTACGGATTTGTGTTGGCGAAAGAGCCGGACGCATTGACGAATTGGATACATTTTGCGGGGAATTCACCGAGTGGGGCGGGGTTCGATCCGCTGTTGTTTGGGGCGGCGGCGACGGTGTCGTTTTCGTTGATTGCCCAGTTGGGGGAGCAGGTGGATTATCTCCGGTTTTTGCCGGATCAGGGGGAGAATAATCGGGTGCAGTGGTGGCTGGCGGTGATTACGGCGGGGCCGGGTTGGATTGTCTTGGGGGTGGGCAAGCAGTTGGGCGGGGCGTTTCTCGCGTCATTGGCGATTTCCCAGGGGATTGCGATCGCTCAAGCCAAAGAACCCGTCCAAATGTACCTCGCCGGGTTTCACTATATGTTTGACAATCCGGCGGTGGTGCTGACGGTGGGCACGGTGTTCGTGATTGTGTCGCAGATTAAAATCAACGTCACCAATGCCTACGCGGGATCGTTGGCTTGGTCGAATTTTTTCTCGCGCTTGACCCATTCCCATCCGGGGCGGGTGGTGTGGTTGGTGTTCAACGTGGCGATCGCCCTGATGCTGATGGAGTTGGGCGTGTTTTCCACCCTAGAGGCGGTTTTGGGGCTGTATTCCAATGTGGCGATCGCCTGGGTGGGCGCTCTCGTGGCGGATCTCGTGATCAATAAACCCCTCAAACTCAGCCCCTCCTATATCGAATTCAAACGGGCCTATCTCTACAACATCAACCCCGTCGGCTTTGGCTCGACCGCGATCGCATCCCTGATTTCCATCCTTGCCTTTGTGGGCGCGTTTGGCCCCTTCGCCCGCGCCTTCGCACCCTTCCTCGCCCTAGGCATTGCCTTCACCCTCGCGCCGATCATTGCCTGGCTCACCAAAGGCCGCTACTACATCGCCCGCGAAAACACGATCCGCCTCAACACCGTCTCCGATGCTCTGCTGGAATGTATCGTTTGCAGCCAAGAGTATGAAGTGGCCGACACGGCCTTTTGTCCGGTCTATGACGGGCCGATCTGTTCCCTCTGTTGTAGCCTCGATGCCCATTGCCACGATGCCTGCAAAACTCCCGACCACGGCCACGCCAACTGGACTCACCAGATTGCAGAGATCGCGTTTCGGGGCAAGATCCAGCCTCAGCTTGGGGTGCGGATTGTGCGCTTTGTGGGAATTTTTACCCTCCTCGGTGGCAGTATCGGCACGATCATGGGGTTGGTCTATGTGTTTGTGGCTCCGAACCCGGCGACTAGCGTGGGTCATGCCTTTGTGAATGCGTTTATGCTGCTGCTGGTGGTGGCGGGGATGGGGGCTTGGTGGCTGGTGTTGAGTGAGGAAAGTCGGGAACTGGCCGAAGCGGAATTAGACAAGCAAAACGAACAACTCCAGGGCGAAATTCGCGATCGCCAAACCGCCCAAGCCCAACTCCAAAAGCTCACCCACGATCTCGAAATGCGCGTTGAACAACGCACCGCCGAACTTTCCGAAGCCCTCCGCACCCTCCAGCGGGCCCAGGGTCAACTCGTCCAAACGGAAAAAATGTCCAGCCTGGGTCAACTCGTCGCCGGGGTTGCCCACGAGATCAACAATCCGGTGAACTTCATCCACGGCAACATCAGCCACGCCCACACCTATGTTTCCGATCTCCTCGAACTGATCGACCTCTATCAACAGGAATTTCCCCAAGGCAGCCCCGCCATTGCCGACCTCATCGACTCCATCGAATTAGACTTTATTCAAGACGACCTGCCCAAGCTTTTAACCTCGATGCAAGTGGGAACCGATCGCATCCGTCAGATCGTCCTCTCGCTGCGGGTCTTCTCACGGGTGGATGAATCCGACTGTAAGCCAGTGAATATTCATGAAGGCATCGACAGCACCCTGATGATTTTGGGGAATCGACTCAAAGCCACCGCCGACCGTCCCGTCATTGCCGTGGTGCGCAATTATGGCTCATTGCCGCCGGTGGAATGCTACGCCGGGCAGATGAATCAGGTGTTTATGAATCTCTTCGCCAATGCTCTCGATGCCTTTGAAGAAACCCAGGGCGATCGCACCTATGCCGATCTCGCCAAAAACCCCCAGACGATCACAATTACCACCCAAGTCATCGCCCCCCACTGGATTCGCATCGAAATCAGCGATAACGGTGTCGGCATTCCCAAAACCATTCAGGATCAACTGTTCAATGCCTTTTTTACCACCAAGGGCGTGGGCAAAGGCACAGGTCTCGGACTCTCGATCAGCTATCAAATCGTCGTCGAAAAACATGGCGGCCACCTCTGGTGTCAATCTGAACCCGGCCAAGGAACCACCTTTGTGATTGAAATTCCCACCCATCCCCAAAACACCGCCCAACCCCAGGCGCTGCAATCGTCAGGACTGGCCGCGTCCTAAGGGTGCGATCGCTGATACCCGCCTGATCCTGGGCAGGTCAGAGGGGACATTTATCACACTAGCCAGAGCAGTTAGGACATTCAGAGACTCTGGAACAAGGGGCTTAAGCCCCTTGCCTGTCCTAATGCCCTTGTTGATTGCTATATTAACTACTCGTGAGGCGCGTCCAGTAGCGATCGTACAGTTCGCTGGTGGTGTCATCCACGGGGATTAATCCCTCGCAGCGACCGATCGCCGGATCGGGGGGAAACAGGCTTTGATTGTCCCTGAGTTTGGCGGGGAGCATCTCGAAGGCGACTTCGTTGGGGACAGCAAAACTGAGGCGTTTGCAGATTTCAGCGGCCACATCGGGCTGGAGCATGAAATTAATCCAGGCGTAGGCTCCGGGAACGTTGGGGGCGGTGCGGGGGATGGCGAGGGTATCGATGAAGAGACTCGACCCACTCAGGGGGAGGACATATTCAAGATCCGGATTTTCCGCCATGACTTCATTGGCATCGGAGGAGTAGCACATGGCGGCGAGGAGATCTCCGGTGAGCATTTGATTGCGCCAGGCATCGGAACTAAAGGCGGCGATCGCAGGCTTGAGTTGCTGTAATTTTTCGTAGGCGGCGCGAAGTTCGGCCGGATTGCTGGAATTGTAGGAAAAACCGAGCGATCGCAACGTCGCCCCCATCACCTCCCGCGCATCATTCAGCAGGGTGATCCGTTTATGTAACTGGTCTTGATGCGTCCAAAAATAGTCCCAATCCTGGGGATGGTCATCCAGGAGGGCGCGATTGTAGATAATCCCGGAAGTTCCCCAACTCAGGGGCACACTGTGGCGATTGCTGGGATCATAGCGGGGATCTTGGAAGCGGTCAAACAGGCGGTTCATCCCGATCAATTGGCTGGGGTCGAGGGCTTGGAGAAAATCCAACTCCACCATTTTTTGCACCATATAGTCCGAGGGATAAATAATGCTGTAGCCACCGCCGCCGCTGGCCTGGAGCCGGGCGAGCATTGCCTCGTTGGAGTCGAACACATCCGCCACGGCCCGAATCCCCGTGATTTCCTGGAAGCGATCAAGCAGGTCATCATCGGTATAGCCCGCCCAGGTGTAGAGGTAGAGTTCATCGGTGGCGGTGGACACTGGTTTGGCGTTGACACTGGCGAGCGTCCAACCACAGCCAGAGAGGGCCAAACTCGACAGCGTAGCCGCTGAGGTGGAGAGAAATTGACGGCGCGACGTGGGCATAGGGGTCAGGGGAACGGCGGCGATTAATTTAACTATTCAACTAAGGCGAGACAGTCGGCCGCTGTCCATCCCAAATAAATGGGTGTATCCAATTGCAGATCAAGGCCGGTGCTGTTGGGTTGGAGCACACGCAGGCGATCGCCCGTCTGGTCGAGTTCGATCACCACTTGGACATGGGTGCCGAGATACATCACATGGCGAAGACGACCGCTGAAGGCATTGTCCACCGCTAAGGGGGTGGGGCTGAGGTGAATTTTTTCTGGGCGGATGCAGAGGGTTTGGGTGTCGGGGCTGCCGTAACTGTGGAGGGTGAGGCCGGTGGGGGTTTGGAGCGTGATGCGATCGCCCTCCACCTGTTGCCCATCGCCCTGAAAAAAATTCGTATCCCCGATAAAATCCGCCACAAACGTTGTCCGGGGCCGTTCGTAAATCTCGCTCGGTGTCCCCACCTGCTCAATTTGCCCCGCTCGTACCACCGCGATGCGATCGGACAGCGACAGGGCCTCCTCTTGGTCATGGGTCACCATCACAAAGGTTAACCCCACCTCTTGATGCAAGCGGGACAATTCCACCTGCATTTCCTTGCGCAGTTTCAAATCCAACGCCCCCAAGGGTTCATCGAGCAAAATCACCGTCGGCTCGTTCACCAACGCCCGCGCTAGGGCCACCCGTTGCCGTTGACCGCCGGATAATTGCTGGGGATAGCGTGTCGCAAAGCCTTCCATCCGTACCCCTTGCAGGGCCGTGGCAACGCGATCGCGCACCTCATCCTTGGGCAGCCGTTTCACCCGCAACCCAAAGGCCACATTATCCGCCACCGTCAAATGATTAAACAGAGCATAACTCTGAAACACCGTATTCACCGGGCGACGATAGGGCGGCACACGGTTCATCACCTGCCCCTGAATCACCACCTCGCCCCCCGTCGGCGTTTCAAACCCCGCCAACAGCCTCAGCAGCGTCGTTTTGCCACAGCCCGACGGCCCCAAAATACAGAAAAACTCCCCCGGCCGAATCTGCAAATCCACCCCATTAATCACCACCTCGCGGTCAAATTGCTTGGTCAGTTGCCGCAGTTCAATGTCGTAGGGGTGGGACTGGGGGGATGCAGCGATCGCATCGGCAGAGGTGAGGACGGGAGCGGTCATAGTTGATAATCCGTCGCAGGGTTGTGACTGTTCGCTATTGTAGCAAGCTCTCCCCGCAGGCTCGTAGAGACAGGGATGACGGGGTTGATCCACCGATGCCGATTGTTAATAGACGTAGCTGGTGGGTTGGTTGGGGTCGGGGGCGAAGGCGAGCCAGAGGGGGAATTGCAAGAGGGCGAGGTTGATCACATCTTCGGTTTCGTCGATGACGATCAAGGGGAGTTGCTTCATTTCCACGAGGCGTTCGGCTTTTTGAATCAGGGCTTCGGGGGCTTCAAAGAGGGCCACGCCCCGCGTTGGACCGTAGTCGCTGCGGGAGATGCCGAGGCAGTCTTGCAGGCCTCTGCGCCATTCGCCGAGGCGTTCGGGGGTGTTGGCGAGGACGAGAATTTGGAGGCGATCGCCGTACAGTTGGCGCAGAATAGCGATCGCCGCCGATGCGACCAAAACATTTTGTAACCGACTCCCCAGGGAGCGAATCACACCGCGGCCGCCCTGCTTGAAAAACCAATCCTGGAGGCGATCGGCGTGGATCGGCTCAAAGGTACGGCGCAGTTGCCACGGCGGCCCGTAGTAGTCGGGCATGGTGCGGTATTGGTCGAGAATGCTGGTGATGCGGCGGCGTTGGTCTTGGTAGCGTTGTTTGGTGAATTGGGGGGTGGGGGCTTCGGTGTCGGCGGGTCGGGTTTCGGCGGGGGGAGTGGGGACGCGCACCACCTTCGGCTCTGGCAAATCAATCTGCTCCGTGGCGGCGGCTAGGTCTTGGAGACTGCCCATCAGGTAATTTTTAAACCCTTGGAGGCGGATGGCGATTTCTTCGGATGTGCCGGTGAAGGTTTTGCGCATTTCGGTGTTGATGCGATCGCGCCGCTGCTCCAACTTCGCCACCTCAGCGGTTAACTGCTCTTTTTGAGTGGCTAAATTGCCCAAGGTGTCCTGCACCAGCGCCATCAACAATTCCGGCACGCTCTTGTCTGCATCGGCTAAACGGGCATCGCGGCGGGCTTCGAGATCGCTCACCTCCTGGGTCAACGCGGCGATCTGGCTCTGGAGATTGTCGGCTTGGGCGGTGAGTTCAGTGACGCGGGCTTCGGCGGCAGCGATCGCTTCGGGGTGAGCGTCTTGGGAATCGTCGCTGTCCTCATACATCGCTTCGAGGGCCACCGATGGCGTTTCAGGGTCTTCCGGGGGGGCGGAGTCGCCCCGGTTCGACGGGTCAGATTCTGCCGTCGAGGTGGGGCGATCGCTCAAATTGGGCAGGGGTTTCGCGCCCCCAGGGGTCAATTCTGGCAGGGGTTGCAAATCACGGGAATCTTCGGAGTTTGCGGGCAAATTCGGGTCAGAAATGGGCGTTTCGTCAGCAGTCATGGTTGGGTTCAAACAAAAGGGGCAGCCGTTGCAGCACAGCACGTTAAAACATTGGTTGAGAGCACGGCTGAGGCGATCGCCGGTTCAGTCCCGTGCCAATGTCGCTCAATCCACTCTCGGTAATGGTTCTAAGCAGCGTAAGAGTTGCTCTGGATTAAAGAGCATCGGCAAAAAGTGAATACTGTTCACTTCCCGAAAGTAAAACAAAATGGGCAATCCTGGCCAAAAAACCCGCCAATTTTGCCAATCGGCATAGGGAAAATTCCGGATCAACGTCCCCGAACGATACACATCCAAGGCGATCGCAGTAAATCGGAGGCGAATCGTGGCGGCTTGGATGATCAAGAACAGGCTAAAGACTTCCACAATTCCCCCCGCCCACAGTGAGACAAAGTACAGGGGAATCGCACCAAGAAAAATGGCGATCGGCAAGGCATAGCTGGGGGTGAGTTCAAGATCGGGGCGAGTGGGGATGGAGGTTTGGGTCATTGGGGCCAAGGAAATGTGATCAGCAGATCGCGTTTGGGTGAAGTTGTGATTTATTGTAGCGGTTCGCGATCGCCTCCCCTGCGATTTGCCGCGATCGCCCCTCATCGCATCACACACGGGCTACACAGTGGGCATCAGCCCACTTTCGCTCTGAGCCAAGAACTGAAGTTCCTGGCGGATCTTGAGCCGCCTAACCCACCCTGCTGGACTGTTTTAACTAAGGTGATGCAATAGAATTTTGATGTTTTTTTGCATTGTAGAGGATTTCAGCGATTTTCTAATCCACAGCTTTAGCTGAAACAGTCCACTACCATCAAGCCTTGTTTTGGCTGTGTTACGGCACTAGGCGGAGGATTGGGAGGGTTGGGGGTCGAGGGCGGCTTTCGGGTAGGCGATGCGTTGGTGGTTGTACTGTTGCCAAACACGCACAAACACTTCTGCGATCGTCGGCAGTTCTTCCCAGCGCAGCCCCGATTCATCCAGTTGATGATCTTGCCAGCGGGCCCGGAAAATTTTCTTCACCATGCTGAGGGCGGTTTCTGGGGTGGCATCTTTGAGCGATCGCAACGCCGCTTCGCAGGCATCGGCCAGCATCACGATCCCCGTTTCCCGCGATTGGGGGATCGGCCCCGCATAGCGAAATTGGGCTTCTTCTACATCGATGCCTTCACTTTGGGCCCGTTGCTTGGCTTGAAAGTAAAAATACGAGATCAAAATCGTGCCTTGGTGTTCCGGGATGAAGTCTTGCAGGGCTTCGGGGAGATTGTAGCGACGGGCGATCGCTAACCCTTCGCTGACGTGTTTTTTAATAATCGTGGCACTACACCAGGGATCATTAATTTCATCGTGCTTATTGGGGCCACCCATCTGGTTTTCAATAAAACCGAGGGGATCGTGCATTTTCCCGATGTCATGGTAAAGCGTCCCCGCCCGCACCAATTCCACATTGCAATGCAGTTCACGGGCCGCCGCTTCGGCGAGGGTCGCCACAAACAGCGTGTGCTGGAATGTGCCGGGGGCCTCGGTGGACAGACGTTTCAAGAGGGGGCGATTGGGGTTCGAGAGTTCCGCCAAACGAATGGGGGTAACGAGGTCAAAAAGGCGTTCGAGATAGGGCGACAGACCGAGGGCAACGATGCACCAGGCCAACCCTGAGAGGCCAAAAATAGCCGCAGCCGGCAAAATCACCGACCAAATCACCCCAGCGGTGGAACTCCACATCAAGGTGACCACAAAGTAAACCGTGCCTTGGGTGAGGCCGACAGCACCGCCGAGGAGGGCCAGTTCTTCGCGCGATCGCAACCGACCCGCCACCACAGCCGCCACAATCCCCCCCGCTGCCCCAGCTAAAATCGATTCCCAGGACATCAACGCCGCTGTTGTCCAAGGGGTGGCGCTGAAAATGGATAACCCTGTCATCAGGGTAATGTGGGTGACCGCCAGGGCCGGACTAAAGAAACTACTGCCCAACAGCCCCACGGCCGCGAGATTATTCTGCTGCAAATGCATCATTAAAGGCGTACTGAGGCTGAGCAAACAGAGGAGAATGCGATCGCGACAGCGAAGCCGCACCCCAAACCGCCGCTTCGCCAGCCAGAAAATCCCCATACTACCCACCACGAGGCCGCCCGTTTGCGCCAAGCCCTGCCAATCAACGCCGCGCCGACTCTCGTTAAATTCATCAAGCAAGACAAACTCACGCCGTGTAATCTCCTGGCCCGCCCGCACAATCAATTCCCCCTGCGCCACCATATACACCACCGGCTCCACCGCTTCGGCGGCTTGTTCAGCGAGGCGTTTGGTTTCCCCTTTATCCGTGGTCAAGTTGGGTTTAATCATCTCCGCCAGCAGCGCCGTGGCCAGGGGTAACGTGCCATCGGGCAGCATTGTTTGGGACTGCACCATAATGGCGTTTTGTTTCAATTCCGCCGGCAGGCCGGGGGGAAGGCCTTGGGCCAGCATCCGATTAACAATGATGCGAAGTCCGTCTTGGGTTTCCACCCAGGCTTGATCGCGCATATCGAGGAGGGTCACCTGATAGTCGTATTGAACAGAATCGACTTCATTGCTTTGGAGGCGATTTTGGGCTTGGCGATAGCTATCGCGCACCACTGCAATGGTTTTCAGCAGGGTTTCGATCGGTTGATCGCCCTCCTGTTGGCGGTAGAGGTCGAGTTCAGCGATCGCTTGCTGCATCGCTAAACTCCGCGAGGCATTGCTCGGCGCTAGGGCCGCTTGGGGTTGAGGCATTGACTCACCCGCACTCAAGGAAAGCACCTGACGCAGGCGCGGTAAGGCCGGGCTGGGGCTGGAAACCGGTTCAGCTATGGCTTCTGCTTCGGTCTCGGTGGACTGGGTGACGGAGGACAGCACCATCTGCCAATCCACCGCACTACTCGCCCGTAAAAACCGTTGGGTTGGCAAGGACAGAACATCCTCTTCCACAAAGGGAAACGCGCCCGCCGTGGCCCGCAAGGTTTCCACCTCGGTCAAGAACTTTTCGAGGGCGGTCTGAATCTCTTGGTTGACGGCAGGATCAATCTGTAGCACTTGGACTAACCCAGCTTGGGCGGCTTTGCGCTGTTCATCGGTCAATTCTTGATCCACCACTTCGGCATCATGGCTGGCCCAAACACTTTTGGGGGCGCGGGTTCCTTCTTTGAGTTGCGGCTGGTTGTAGAAGCGATACCCCAGCACACTGGTGAGGGAAATGCCAATGAAAAGCACCATGATCGAGTGGGGAATGGTGGGTTTCGATTCCAGTCGCCGGGCGGGGTGGGGCGGGTGTAACCAGTGGGTGAGACGTTGTTGAAGACTGTGTAGTGGGTTCATGGGGACTACTAAAACCTCAGTAGGATGATAGTTCAGGGGCGATGGATGGGAAGAGGTCTGGGTCTCGAACGTCTTCAGGATTAAACGGTCTTACGCTCCATCCGACGGAAAGGGGCGACGATGTTGATTGTGTAAGCAACCGGCCGGGGCGATCGCTCCCCACTCCCAGCGCTCATGCCATTGCCCCTGGGGGTCTAACCCTGCCCACTGAGCAAAGAGTTGTTGAATTATAGACCACAGGGGATGCTCCTTTGCATGGGGGGCGATCGCTTGCCCGTGGTACAGCCCCATTAAGGTTGCTGTTAACGCGGCGGTGAGGGGGCCGTGATGTTGAGCACGGCTGAGGCTGAGGCTCACATCTTCCGGGGTAGACCAGGCACAGTAGAGGGCCATGGGGAGGGCTAGGCTGGGGCTGGTGGCGAGGTGGACTGCCAGTTGCTGGCGGCTCCACCCCTGGGTCATGCCGGTGATCAGAGGGGTGAGGATGGCATAGTCTTGGGCGAGGGAGGTTTGCCATTGACGGCTCGGCCATTGTCCTTGTAGGCCTTGGTGAACGGCGATCGCCCACACCCACAGCCAATCGAGGGCGATCGCCTCATCCCCCACCCATTGGCTGATCGCAGCCGGCACAACGGCCTGCGCCCCATGGAATCGACAGAGCAACGGCATCATCGCCCAAGCCAACCCGGCGACGGAGGGCGATCGCATCCCAGGGGAAATCTCCGGCGGCAACAACGCAACCAACGCACCATCGGACTGTAGCGAGGCTTCTGGTGTCTGGATTAAATACAGCAAGATTGACTGTTTTACCCGGTCCCACCGCCCAAAATCACCATGACTGGAATCTGCGATCGTCCGGATCACACTTCCAAGTAAACCACCCTGAAACCGACTCAAAAGGGAATATGCCATTACATCGACTTGGCCAAGCCCACCTGAACAACACCAACGGCTCAAGGATCACAGCATCTGATTCAGAGATAGACCGTTGGACGACGAAAGATTAAGGATCTTCCTGGTAACCATCTTACGAAAATAGTGCGGGAGTCTGAAAGCCCCGTCACTTTATTGCGGGGATGAAAGACGACACGAGCGACGTTAGTCGCCTTAGTCTAGGATCGGCATCAGGCTGAGTCGATAGTGAAGCGGGTTTGCATCCTGCGCCTTGGACTAACTACCGTGGGGCACAGGGGAAGTTATCCGCTTGGGGAGATTAGACCTCTGGCGGGGTTGGAGTAATCCGGCTCGGTTAAGTCCGGTCGATGAACCAAGACTCCCCGTCGCTGTCTTCGCGGGGAGTGTCAAGCGACAAAAATTAGAATCACCAACCGGAACTGAGTAGCGGGATGGGGGGCGAAGGACTTCAGCTTGAGGCGATCGCACTCCTCACCCTGCGTCTAGGGTCGCCAAAATCCACTCACTCGCCGCCACGCCAGAGGCGATCGCCGCCTCACTCTGCGCCCCCAAACACCAATCCCCACAACAGACCAACGGCAACGGCAACCGTTGCCCCACACAGGCCACCCCCAGGGCCTGAGCCGTGAACCCATAGCGCCAGCGATGCCCTTGGCTCCAGAGGGGCATCTGGAACTTCGGGCCGGCTTGGGCGATCCAATGCTGGATCAGCGTCGGAATCGCCGCGTCCCAATCGTGACGGTCTACATATTGGTGGGCAAACTCCGGCGTGCTGTGTAAACACAGGGTCAACTGTGCCGGGTTCTGGCGCTTGCTGCTATCTTCAATCACCCTCCGCAACGGTGCATTGCCCTCCGCCACTAAACCCCGGCGGGGCAGTTGCTCGCTCAACGGCAACGGATACCCCACCATCACCGTAATACAAGGCTCAAAACTCACCCGGTCGAGGCGTTGCAATAAGTCCTGGGGTGACTGACTGGCAATGAGGGTGGCCAGGAGGGCGATCGCTTGCGGTGCAGGAATCGCCATCACTAAACTGCGGGCCCGCACGACTGCTGTATCAGAGGCTGCGCCCCGAATATCCCAACCCTCGCGGTTTTGATGGAGTTCTGTCACACAGAAATGGGTTTGAACGTCCAACGCCATCGCCAACTGTTTGATGACGGCGGTATTGCCCAAAGGAGACACCCAACCCTCTGCCCAGGGTTGCAATGTTGCCTGTATGGCCTCATCCTGCAACAGCTTTGCGGTGTGGGGCCCCTGGATCGTAAAAGACACCAGCCCATGATCAATCCGAGTCTCGTAGAGGCGGCGCGTTGCCACTCGTCCCCCCACTCCCCGCGATTTATCTAACACGATCACCCGTTTGCCCTGATCCTGGAGCCGTTTCGCGCAGGATAATCCGGCTAATCCGGCTCCAACTACGGCTACATCAAACCCATCTAAGCTCTGCTCTGTCATGACCACACCTCAACTGTACCAATGTCTGCAATGCCTCGCTGCGCCCCCAAGGTCGAGCCTGGTGGCAGTATGAGCCACAATCTATAGCACTAGCTAGAGCGGTTAGGACATTCAGAGACTCTGAGAGCAAGGGGCTTAAGCCCCTTGCCTGTCCTAATGCCCTTGTTGATTGCTATACAGTAAAACGCCTGGGTGGAGGGGCTATGGTGCGATCGCCACGGGATTTTCCAGGTTGCCGATGCCTTCGATTTCGATGCGAATGCGATCGCCCACCATCACCGGCCCCACACCCTCCGGCGTTCCCGTCAAGACCACATCCCCCGGCAACAGGGTCATCACCTGGGAAATATAGGACACCAGTTGAGCCGGAGACACCACCATCTGATCCACGATCGCACTTTGGCGCGGTTCCGGTTCGTCATTCACAAAGGTTTGCAGTTTCGCTTCGGTGCTCAGTTCTCGGACAATCCACGGCCCCAGGGGGCAAAAGGTGTTAAACCCTTTCGCCCGCGTCCATTGACCATCACGCCGCTGGAGGTCTCGCGCTGTGACATCATTGGCGATCGTGTAGCCCCAAATTTTTGGGGCGGCTTGTTCGGGGCTACATTGGTAGGTGCGATCGCCAATCACCAACGCCAACTCCCCCTCATACTCCACCTGCTCCGATTGCGACGGATAGACAATCGGCTGACGAGCCGCAATCACCGTCGTCGGTGGCTTCATAAATAACAATGGCTCTTTGGGCACTGGCGTACCCATTTCCGCCGCATGGGCAGCGTAGTTTTTGCCAATGGCAATAATTTTTGAAGGTGAGCAGGGAGCCAGCAGCGTATATTGTTCCGCTGTTAAGGTTAAATCTGTCGGCTGCCCCGTTAACCAGGGCGGCGCATCAAGAACTTGAAGAGTGCGATCGGGATGGAGCAATCCATAATAGATTTGCCCTTGAACATCAACAACACGGACATAGCGATAGGCCATAAGTCACGAATAGCAGAAGCGCGTAGTTTAAAATAGTAAGGCTATGGCTTTGGTGAAACAGACACAAACCGTAGTAAGATTCTAAAGCCTTGCTTCTCGATTGCTAGAACTTTCTCGCGGAACGAGTCTAGACCCAATCAGAAGCCGAGTGACCACAAGGAGCCAATTAATAATGAGCCGCAATTACGAAATGATGTACATTCTGCGCCCTGATCTCTCAGAAGATCAAGTCAGCGCAGCCGTGACCAAGTATCAAGATCTACTCACTGAATACGGTGCAACGGAAATCACCAATGATGTGTGGGGCCGTCGTCGCCTTGCCTATCCGATTCAAAAATTCAACGATGGCATCTACGTGCTCGTCCACTACAGTGGTGACGGTAAGCAAGTGGCTGCCGTTGAACGGATGATGCGCTTAAGTGAAGATGTGCTGCGCTTCTTGTCCCTGAAACAAGAAATCCCCGCTGTGGCAGAAGCAGCCGAACCCGTAGCCGCCGAAGCCTAATCCCCCACATCAGGGATGCATCCATCTATTATTGAAGAGAAGATCGTCTTTGGAGGGTCTTCTCTTATCGCTGTTAGCCTGCATTTGATCTCCCTCATCCGAGGAGCGATTCAGGGTAGCGAGCTAGAAGCTCGCACTACAGAGGATGATAGCAATGGTAGTGTGAGCCTCTGGGTCACTTCTCCTATGGAAAATAACAGCAGCGATTCAGGGCAGCGATCGCCTGTCAGATCGCCTGCATTTGATCTCCCTCATCCGAGGAGCGATTCAGGGTAGCGAGCTAGAAGCTCGCACTACAGAGGATGATAGCAATGGTAGTGTGAGCCTCTGGGTCACTTCTCCTATGGAAAATAACAGCAGCGATTCAGGGCAGCGATCGCCTGTCAGATCACCTGCATTTGATCTCCCTCATCCGAGGAGCGATTCAGGGTAGCGAGCTAGAAGCTCGCACTACAGAGGATGATAGCAATGGTAGTGTGAGCCTCTGGGTCACTTCTCCTATGGAAAATAACAGCAGCGATTCAGGGCAGCGATCGCCTGTCAGATCGCTTTATGCTCTCATGCTGAAACATTTAGACTGGTTCTGGGGTCAACAGATCGCACCTCTCCCCTTGCTTAACGATGGCCTTTCGTTCCCGACACCGTGCTACTCCTGCCCCGACGGTTAACCTCGTCCCGATGTTGGATGTGTTGATGTCGGTGCTGACGTTTTTTATTGTGATGGCGATGACGTTAACCGGGTCGCGCTTGGATCGCATTGCCTTGCCCGGTGCGGGAGGGGGTGAGGGCGCGATCGCTCTCCCGCACAATACGCCGCAGTTGGTGATTGGCCTGACGGCAGCCCAAGAGATTGTGATTCAGGGGGAGGTGGTGGATGAGGCGGAATTGGCGACGGTGATGGGGGCGTTTTTAGCGGCGGAACCGGAGGGGATTGTGATTCTTAATGCCGATCGCAGCCTGGACTATGCTGAAATCACTGAACTGCTGACGTTAATGGGCAATGTGGGGGGCGATCGCGTCTCCCTCGCCCTGCAAAATTAACCCCCAAACCCCGATGCGTTTTCGTGCCCGCCGTGACCCTGAAATCCCCACCATTGACCTCACCCCGATGCTCAATGTGATGATGGCGGTGTTGGCGTTTTTTGTGGCGATCGCGATGACCTTGGGGGATAGTCCGGCGGGGGTGGAGGTGACTTTACCCGATACCGAGGCCGATCGCCCGGTTGAACCGAACAGCGATCGCACCCTGATTATCTCCCTCGACACCGCCGACCAAGCCACCGTCAACGGCCAACCCCTCACCCCCGCCGCCACCATTGCCACCGTCGCCCAATACCTCACCGCCCAACCGGACGATGCTGTAGTGCTCCTCGCCGCCCCCACCGTCGCCTATGACGACGTGATCCGCTGGTTAGTGGTGCTGCGGGAACAGGGGGGCGATCGCGTCACCCTCGGCATCCCATCCCCACCTACGCCATCAAACGATCGCTAGAGGAGCAAAACGGAGTTTGGGTCAACCTCAGCGGCACGGCGGTTCATGGGTGGGAACCGTGAAATAAAAGGTGCTGCCCTGGCCCACCACACTCTCAACCCAAATTTGGCCGCCGTGTTGTTCGATAATCTGCTGACAGATCGCCAACCCTAACCCGGTTCCTCCCTTTTGGCGGGAGTCAGAGCCATCCACTTGGCGGAACCGTTCAAAAATATGGGTAAACTGCTCCTCTGGAATGCCCCGGCCGTGATCTTGAATGCTGATTTCTACCATCGAGGCGGCGTTGAGGTGTCCCGTCAGGGTAATCGTGCTCTCCGGAGGTGAAAATTTCACCGCGTTGCTGATCAGGTTGGTGAGCACTTGGGCTAGGTAGTCCGGATCACCCCAGAGGGTGAGATCCGCCGGCGGGGAATTGACCTCAAAGCGGAGGTTTTGGGCGTTGGCGAGGCCCTGCATGGCGGCGATCGCATCCTGTAACAACTGCGCCACCGAATAGTTAACCATCATCAACGTAGACTGACCCGCCTCCAACCGTTGCAAATCCAGAATGTCATTCACCAACCGACAGAGACGCTCCGTATTGGCCACGGCAATATCCAGCATCCGTTCCCCTTGGGCGGTAAGTTGCCCCAGTTTGCCTGTGAGGATCAGCTTTAACGCAGCTTGGAGAGAGGTCATTGGGGTGCGAAGTTCATGGCTAATCACTGAAATTAGCTCATCTTTCATTTGCTCCATCTGTTTGCGATCGCTAATATCCATGTGAGTCCCGGTCATCCGCAGAGGTCTCCCCGCCTCATCCCAGTCAAACACCTTGCCATGGGACGCAATCCACACCCAATGCCCCAACCGATGGCGCATCCGAAACTCTGCCTGATACACCGTCGTTTGGCCCGTAATATGGCGCTCTAGTTGAGTCTGCACCTGGGGCAAATCATCCGGGTGAACCAGGTTATGCCAGGCCTGCCAATCCGTAAATTGATTCTGAAGAGGATAGCCCAGCATGTTCCAATACTGGGCATTATGCACCACCTGTTGACGGCCATAGTCAAAATCCCACAGCCCCAAATTACTGCCCTCTAGGGCCAATTGCAGACGCTCTTCACTGCGTTGCCGTTGGTCTTCTGCTTGGAGCCGCTCCAACTCCGCCCCGGCTCGCGTTGCAAACAGTTGCAAGATCAAGAGGGGTAAGTCTTGCTGCACCATCGGCTGGGTATCCATGATGGCTAAATACCCAAACATTTGACCCTGGGAGTTTTTCAGGGGAACCCCAGCATAACTTTGGATCTGCTCGGTCTGGAGATAATGATCGTGGGGAAACTGCTCTTGCAGATGGTCTGGGTAAAAAGACACGTTTTCCTCTTGGAACAGTGTTTCACAGGGTGTTCCGACCAGGTCGTAGTCAAAATTGTCTTGGAAGTCATTCTGGGCAAACAGGGCGAGGGTGCGGGCACGGGTCGGGGGATGATCGAGGCTGACCGCCACAAACGCATAGCTAACATTGAGCACGGTGGCCAGGTGCTTCACGAGGGAACGAAAGAAGGCAGTGCCAAGTTTGGCGGCGGTATTTTTGAGCAGGACTTGGATGGCGGCTTCGGTGAATTTGCGGGTGCTGATGTCTTCGGCAATGCCGGTAATCCGGTAGACTTCACCGGCAGCATTTTCAATCGGGAAGGCGCGATCGCGAATCCAGCGCACCTCACCATCGGGCCGAATGATCCGATATTCCAGTTCGCTGGGCCCCTTTGCTTGGTGCGCAAGAAACGCATCCATGGCGGCGCGATCGTCGGGATGAATGGCCTCTAGATAGTCACGGGAATTGCGATAGAGTTCAGCACAGGATCGCCCCCAAATCGAGGCATAGGGCGGCGAAATATAGAGGACTTGCTTCATCTCTGGATCAACCATCCAAAACACCGATTGAATATTTTCCGCCAATTGACGAAAGCGGGATTCACTTTCACTCAAGGCCAATTCCGTGCGCATCCGCTGCATGGCATTGGCAAAAATTTCCCCCACCAAGCGCAACAGCAGCACATCTTCTTCTTGCCAGCAGCGGGGCTGTTCAATGGAGTCAAACCCCACAAACCCCATTAAGTCCCCATTGGCCACCATCGGCACCAAGATCAAGGCGTGAATCTGTTGGCTTTGCCAGTAGTCCTGCTCTAGGGTCGCCTCTGGGGGGAGATCGGCAACGGCAGGGATGGAGAGGACTTCGAGGTTAACCAGGTTGTTCAGTAACCAGGGCAACTCGTTAATATTCAGCGTTGTACAGATGGGCCGACCGTATGAAATCACCGGGTTTTGCCATACGTGAGTGTGGTTTAAAATTTCGTTGTTAATGAGGCAAACATAGCTGCGATCGACGTTCGTAAATTTTCCGATTTTGCCGAGGGCACTTTCGATTTCAGGATCAATGTCCGCCCAATCGAGATTGATAAATTGGGTGGAAATGCTGGTGATCAATTGTTCTAAGGTAAAGCGATTACTGAGGCGATGCTCGACCTGTTTTTGACGGGTTATATCCAAAGCAGTGCCAAACAGCCGCACCACTTGGCCGTAAAGACTAACGACGGGTTGTCCCCGCACGAGTAGATAGCGAATGTCTTGGTCGGGGCGGATGATGCGGTATTCCAGTTCATAGGCTTGGCCAGTTTGGATCGCGGTTTGCATGGCGGTTTCGACGCGATCGCGATCATCGGGGTGGATGAATTCCCGGTACTGATCGCGGAGGACAAAGGCGGAGGATTGCAGGGTGTTCGTGGGGGTGGGTTCATCGTCCGGATTGATGCCAAAAATGTGAAAGAGTTGGCGCGACCAGGTGATGCGACCGGTGATTAAGTCGAGTTCCCAATCGCCAACATTGGCGAGGTCTTGGGCGGCTTCAAGGCGTTGTTGGCTTTCTTGCTGGATCAATTCGGCTTCTTTTTGCTGGGTAATGTCACGGGCGATCGCATAGATCACCTGATCATCCTGATTAGCAATGGAATTCCACGCCAGCCAACGATAGGTCCCATCACGACACCGGTAGCGATTTTGAAACGACCAGAGGCCCTGTCCCTGGGCCAGTTGAGCGGCGGCTTGCTGGGTCGAGGCTTGGTCATCCGGATGCACAAGGTCAAGATAGGGTTGATTGAGGAGTTCATCGGCCGGATAGCCCGTGAGGGCCAGCCAGGCCGGATTGATCTGTTTAAAGTACCCGTCAAACCCGGCGATACAACAGGGATCAGCAGACTGGGTAAAGAAATGATCGCTAAATGAGGTGGGGTCTGTGGGGCAGTCTGGCAGGGTATAGATTTGGGACAGGCGCAGGGTGATGGCCTGGGTGGCAAGGTGTAGGAGGGTGAGACAGTCTTCGCTCCAGGGGTATTCCGTGGGCGCAGGGGTGGGGGAATGATCCCAGGGGCGCTGGAGGCGATCGCATCGCAGATACCCCAAGCATTGCTCTTGCATGACGAGGGGTAAGATGAGACTCGCTTGCTGGTGTGGATCTTGGAAACTCAGCGGGAACTTTTGGAGGCTGGCTAATGTCAACGGTAGGGGGGATGTGTCCCAATGGTGGGTTTGATAGGGTTCAGGCCAGGCCGCTACAGATTCATGGGGAGCGGGGAGGGCGATCGCCGCTGTTGTCGCCCATTGAGACTGGAGGTGAAAGAGAAGAGGTTGAGCCGCTTCACCTTGCCATTCAAACCAGCAAACCCGGTCAACGTCAGCAATCTTGCCAATGAGCATTAAGATTTCGTCTAAACAATCATCAACATTGCTGCGAGTTAAAAGTAATTGTTGAATCTCAAGTAATGCATTAAGAGCCATGGTGATGGGCACAGGAGAATAGAGTAGCCCTACTTCCCATTGTAGGTCTAGCGTTTTGGGCAATGATGAAGCTTTGATAATGTCTCCCCAGAATTGTCTGAATTTTCGGAGAAGCTGCGGCGTTTCTGGCGACTGTCCGAAATTTCAAAAAGCGATCGCGTATCCTGAAAAAATACTGATCTCCTTGCGTTGACTCATGAAAGTTGGATTACAACCGCTCCTTAATGATTCCCACGTTGATGCTCATCAAGCGAGTAGCCAACGGCAACTCTCTATTGCTTTAGCTGCGATCGCGGAACACCGGGACAATGCCATTCCCTTAAATCTCTGTCTTGTCCTTGATCATAGCGGTTCAATGAATGGTGCACCCCTCAAAACCGTCAAGAAAGCGGCCCTGGAGTTGGTGGATCGCCTCAAACCGAGCGATCGCCTCGCCATCGTTGCCTTTGATCACAAAGCCAAAATTCTCGTGCCCAATCAAGCCGTTGAAGACCTAGACACGATTAAAACCTGTCTGGAACGTCTCAGCCCTGCAGGGGGAACCGCCATCGATGAAGGGATGAAACTCGGCATCGAAGAAGCCGCCAAAGGGAAACAAGACCGAGCCTCCCAGATTTTTCTCCTCACCGATGGTGAAAACGAGCACGGCGATAACGATCGCTGCCTCAAACTCGCCAAACTCGCCTCGGACTACACCATTACCCTCAATACCCTCGGATTCGGGGCCCATTGGAACCAAGACGTACTCGAACAGATTGCGGATACTGCCGGGGGAACGATGGTCTATATCGAAAGCCCAGAGCAGGCCGGGGAAGAGTTCAACCGTCTGTTTAAGCGGGCCCAGTCCGTGGGGTTGACCAATGCCTCGTTAATCTTAGAACTCGCCCCCGGTGTCCGCCTCGCGGAGTTGAAACCCATTGCCCAGGTTGCGCCGGAAACGGTGGAATTAATCGTGGAGCAGGATGACGCGCAAACCTACCGGGTGCGGTTGGGGGATTTGATGACGGCAGAGCGGATTGTGTTGGCGAATTTGTATATCAGTCAGTTGCCCCCTGGTAGTCAGGCGATCGCCTCGGTGCAGGTGCAGTACGACGACCCCACCACCGGCCAAGCAGCCCAACTCTCCGAGCGGGTTCCGGTCTATGCCGAAGTGCAAGACACCTACGCCGCCCAGCCTAACGACACCGTTCAAA
Source organism: Spirulina major PCC 6313 (assembly GCF_001890765.1). Taxonomy (NCBI): domain Bacteria; kingdom Bacillati; phylum Cyanobacteriota; class Cyanophyceae; order Spirulinales; family Spirulinaceae; genus Spirulina; species Spirulina major. The sequence continues at coordinate 510,739 of NZ_KV878783.1, forward strand.
AGTCAATTTTGGCTCTGGCAAAATATCGTCAAACCCAAATTGCCGAAACCAAGCTGCAACAGGGCGATCGCGCAGCGGCGGCCACCATGCTCCAAACTGCGGCCAAAACCGCATTGCAACTAGGCGATCAAAATGCGGCCACGGTCTTGCAAAAAAGTGCCACCTGTTTGCAGTCGGGAGCGGAACTATCAGAAAGCGATCGCAAGAAAACCCGGATTGTCTCCAAAACGGTTTTACAGGAATAATGCCCACGGGATTGTTGTCGCCGCCGGGGGAGACTCTCGCCCTCGGAATGTTGCCGGGTTAAGATTGTCGGGCTGCTCTGGGGGGTGTGAGCCTAGGGGGCGAATCTGTGCGATCGTAGCCCAGCATACAATACAAGCGATCCCCGAAGGGTACTATCAGAATTTAACGTCATCATGAGTCAACCTTTACATTCACACTGTAAATTACATTCAGATTGTTAAGTTTTGAGGTCACGTCTCAACCTTCCGTAGGTATGGAAATGGAACACGCCGCCCTAATTTTTGTCATCCAAGACCACCTAGATGACCTTTGTACTCTTTCTCAGGTTTTGCAAGCTGGCGGATATCGCGTTTTGATTGCAAGTGATGGGGAGAGTGCCTTTGAAAAATTGGCCAATGTCGTTCCGGATTTAATTTTGGTCGATCGGGCGATCGCCGCTTCCCCAGGGGTCGAGATTTGTCAGATGTTGACTCGCAACGTCAACACCTTGGACATTCCGGTTTTGTTGCTCATGGCCCCAGATGATGTGAATGAGCAAGGGTTACCGGCGGAAGTGGTGGACGTGATCACCAAGCCCTATCATCCAAACACTGTCCTCAATCGGATCAAACTGCATTTACAATTGCGATCGCTCAATCTCACCCTCCAGGCCCAACACCAACAACTGAGCCAAGAAATCACCGCCCGTCGCCTGATCGAAGCCGACCTCCAAAAACTGAATAACAACCTTGAAACCCACATCCACGAGCGCACCGAAACCCTCCATCAAGCCCTCCACCGCCTCAAAGAACAGGACGAAGAACTGCGCTACAAAGCCTATCATGATGACCTCACCGGCTTGCATAATCGCAACGGTCTGATTCAATACCTTGATCAATGTCTCGCCCATCAGCAGCCGAAAACTGTCTTTTTCCTCGACCTCGATCGCTTCAAACGGATCAATGATCGCTTTGGCTATGGCGTGGGGGATATCCTCTTGCAAGGTGTGGCCGAACGGCTGCAATCGTTCATCGGCACAAATGCGATCGTAGGTCGGTTGGGCGGGGATGAATTTTTGGTCGTGACTGATGTACAACCCCACCACGGCAAAGCGATCGCCCAACAACTGATCGAACACCTCCGATTTCCCTTCCAACTGATGCAAGGGTCGCTCCAAATTGGCACCTGCATCGGCATTATCCCTGACACCCTCTCCTACAGAAACGCCACAGAGATTCTCCGCGATGCAGACATTGCCCTCCATCAAGCCAAACGCATCGGCACGAATATCATCATGCCCTTGACCCCCCAGATGCAAGAGGCAGCCATGGCCCGCATCACCCTCGAAGACGACATTCGCGCCGGGATCGAGCAGGATCAATTCATGCTCCACTATCAGCCCCTCATCTCCCTCAAAAGTCGTCAAATCATTGGGTTTGAAGCCCTGATCCGTTGGAATCATCCCACCCGTGGCTTCATTCCCCCCAGTCAGTTCATCCCCCTCGCTGAAGAAACCGGACTCATCCAGGCTCTTGATTTTTGGGTGCTGAAAGCGGTGGCGCGTCAATGGCACGCCTGGCAATATCAAGGCATTGACCTCAACACGATTACGATTAATGTCAACCTAGCCACCATTCACTTCCAACAGCGCGACTTTTTGCGGCAACTGGATACTCTGTTATCCCATATCAACGTGCCGCCCCGTGCCCTCAAATTAGAAATTACGGAAAGTTTATTTCTTGACTCGTCTTCTCTGACTCTTTACGCCTTGGAACATCTCACCCGGAAAGGTTATTTTCTCTGCATTGATGACTTTGGGACGGGCTATTCGTCCCTCAGTCGTCTTCATACCTTTCCGATCCAAGGATTGAAAATTGATCGGTCTTTTGTCAGTGCGATGAGTGAAGATTCCAGTGCGATTGTGCAGACGATTATTGCCTTAGCCCATCATTTGAATTTGAATGTGGTGGCGGAGGGGATTGAGACCGCTGAACAGGGGGATCAACTCCAGCGGCTAGGCTGTGATGTGGGGCAGGGCTTTTGGTTCGCTCGCCCGTTGCCGCCTGCGATCGCGACCCAACATCTCAGCACCAACGACCCCCTACGGATGTGTAGTTAAGGGTGGATTATCCCTAGGCTTGAAAGAGAAGGGCGATCCCGGCGATCGCAATCCCCACTCCCAGCACCGATCGTGGGGTAATGGTTTCACCCCAGAGGGCCGCCAGGGGTAAGACAAAGAGGGGACTGGTGGCGAGGAGGGTTTGGGCTGTGCCCGTGGCGGTGTATTTCAGGGCGATCTGTTGGAGCCAAATGGCGAGATAGGTTCCCCCAACGGCTGCGATCACGATCGCGGCTCCTATCCGGCGGGTCAGGGTCGGCAGGGTGTTGCGGATCTGTGCCCTCCGACCAAGGAGCAACAGCAGTACAATCACCTCACCGCCCCCCAGTCGGATCACGGTACTCCACAGCGGCGGCATCGCGGAATCCACCAACGCCGCCCGTGACATCACCGCCCCCGTTGCCTGGGCGAATTCGGCGAGTAACCCCCACAGCAGGCCCTGTTTTAACGGTGCGATCGCTGTCTCTATGGTCGGCGTGCGTTCACTAATTACCCAGGCCACGCCGAGTAAGGTGAGGGCAATCCCCGCCCATGACCCTAGGGTGAGGGTTTCGCCCAAGGTTCCCCAGGCGAGGATCGCCGAGAGGGGCGGGGCGAGGGTTTCCAGCAAGAGGGCGCGGCGGGCCCCCAAGGTGCGGAGGGCGTTGAGGTAGGCGGTGTCACCGAGGCCAATACCGATCATGCCACTGAGGGCGAGGAGCCACACCACCGAGGGCGCAACATCGGGCAGGGGCGATCGCCCCAGAATCAGCGTCAGGAGAATCAGGGTAATGGCGATCGCGCCCTTGCTGAAATTCAACACCAGCGCCGGAATTCGCTGCCCCATCCGCCCATAGATCACCGATGCGATCGCCCAGAGCAACGCCCCCCCCAACGCCGCCAATTCCCCCTGAACTGCTGTTAATTGCACCATATCTCCATAGTTTGCCAAACCCTGGTCGGGTTGATTCGCTCTGAGCTTGAGTCCCGAACACCAACCCACAAAAAACCCGCAATTCATGAGGATGAATTGCGAGTTTGCAACACCATTCAAGCATTCAATTTAATGATGTTGTCGGTGTGACAAGGTGTTTCCCTACTGGAGAGGGTGAAACAACAAATCAGGATAAAAACGATTGATTTCAATCAGCAAGCCTGCTGTGAAGGTCAATAGCGCCATGATTAGCACGGGCGCAGTCGAAAGAAATTTTGCCATGACGGTTCTCCCAATATGTATCTATGCAAACAAACTTCAACGGCTCAATTCCCATCCCTAGCGGGGGGAAATGGGGACATCGCTGTCCGCTACCGCCATTTTGCCGGAGGTTAATTCACCAAACGCCGCCAGGGGCCAAGCGAAACCGCCCAACATGAGTTTGAAGGCGAGAGGTACATCGATGATAATTTCTTTCATCTCTGCATCTTTATCGTCACGAATGGCGATCAGATAGGCACGACCCACCCAACCAATCCAACCCGCAGCATAGAGAAACATTAAACCGGGAATGGTGAAGTCACCCACGTGATCCCAACGACCATCCACAATTAAGTGAGGATAGCCTTCCGGGCCACAGAGGGCTTCGGAATAACGCTCGGCACGTTTTTGACCGGATTGAGGATCGGCGGTGGTATTCAAAAAGGATTTTGATTTTTGAAGATACGCAGCCGATTCGCTACAGGGGACGAGGCCATAGTCATCTGCTGAAGCGGCGGGGGCAAAGTTAAGCCACAACGTCGCAACCAAGATTAAAGCCAACAACTTCCGCATAGAAATGTTACCTTTTGTTACGAAATACTACAAAGTATGTACCGTTGATTCAAAAAATCAGGTGTACAATCGATGCAATCTTACTCTGAGGCGTTAACCCAGTAAAGATTACGTTACGAAATGTGATGCAGCGTCTTGGAATTCCCATATTTACTGGGGAAGTGTCCTGATCTGGCGCGGCTCAGAATAGGCTCGCCGTCGAGATGATTCATTATTTAGAATGCGGGAGAATGTGGGGATTCGTGTTGACGCGATAATGTTGTCCTGAATGATCTTGGGTGGGCTATGGCGACCGTGTTAGCGATTGAAACGAGTTGTGATGAAACGGCGGTGGCGGTGGTGCGCGATCGCACCCTGCTCAGTAATGTGGTCGCATCCCAAATTGACCTCCATCGTCAGTACGGGGGCGTTGTGCCAGAACTGGCTTCGCGGCAGCACCTCGAAGCGGTGAACCCCTGTCTTGCCACCGCCTTAGCTGAATCAGGGTTAGGCTGGGCGGAGATTGATGCGATCGCTGCCACCTGTGCCCCCGGTCTCGTCGGTGCGTTGCTTGTGGGCATCACCGCCGCGAAAACCCTCGCCCTCCTCCATGGGAAACCCTTTTTAGGCGTGCATCACCTCGAAGGTCATCTCTACGCCACCTACCTCAGCCAACCGGAACTAGAGCCGCCGTTTCTCTGTTTACTCGTCTCCGGGGGCCATACGAGTTTGATCCAGGTCAACGCCTGCGGCTACTATACGCAACGGGGCAGCACCCGCGACGATGCGGCCGGGGAAGCCTTTGATAAAGTGGCGCGGCTTTTGGGTTTGGGCTATCCGGGCGGCCCGGCGATTGATCGCATCGCCAAAACCGGTAACCCCCACGCCTACCCCCTCCCTGAAGGGCGCGTTTCCCTGCCCAACAATGGCGGTTTTCATCCCTATGATTCCAGTTTTAGCGGCCTCAAAACGGCTGTGCTGCGCCTTGTGCAGCGTCTTCAGGCTGAGTCGGATCAATTACCGATCGCAGATCTGGCCGCGAGTTTTCAATACACGGTGGCGAAAGCCCTAACGAAACGAGCGATCGCCTGCGCCCTCGATCATCACCTGCCGTTTATTGCCGTCGGTGGCGGTGTGGCAGCCAATAGTGAACTGCGATCGCAACTCACCACCGCCGCCCAAACCCACAGCCTCGGCGTTTATTTTCCCCCCTTAAAATTTTGCACCGACAACGCCGCCATGATTGCCTGTGCCGCCGCTGAACATGTCCGCTTGGGTCACTATTCCCCCCTGAACCTCGGCGTTCAATCTCGCTGTAACATCACCCAGGTCATGGACCTGTACCCGTCTGAATTACGTCGCAGTGCTGAATATTCTTAAATATTTTTGTACAGAAAAAAGCGATGAACTCATTTAAAATAGTTAAGAGTTAGTCTTAGAAATGATGTGTTATTGCTTAACAGACAGGTCAAAATATTCTGTGGTAAGGTTGAGCAATAGTGGATCAATGGACTGTCTGGATGACATTACATTTTCAAGCTCAAATAGGATTGCCATATAGATCTTTTATTTAACGTTGATGAGGAGTTGTGATTCAACAGCTTAAACTTCGCTTTAACTCTATTTCTCTTCGGATGATGCTGGGCGGAATTTGTGCGACTCAGTTGTTAATTATTGATTAATTATTTTAAATTCTGTTGATTAAAATCCATGATTAATCTCTGTAGGAACCAATTTAATTCGATCTCGCTCCGAATCCTGCTGAGCGGTATTTTTGTCACACAGTTAGTCATTACATCGGGGTTAATTATTTATTTTTCGTACCATGAGCGACAAAAAACAATTGACACATTAGTGAGTCAAATCATAGTCAAAATTGAGCAAAATACTGAACTTTATATCCAGTCGATTCTGGCAACGCCTGAGCAAATTAATCGAATCAACCGTCAAGATGTTGAGCAAGGCCGTCTTGATTTAGAGGATCTGGCAGCGGTTGAAGAGATGATGTATGAACGGATTCAACAGTTTGATACGGTTGCGACCCTTTTGTTTGGCCGTCCCAATGGTGAGTTTCGGTCTATGCATCAAAGTACCCTTGTGCCCGGCATGATTGAAGGGGGGCGATCCGATCCGAATCAACCTCAACGGTTCGTGGTGAATTTTTTAGATCCATCGGGGCAGCCAGAGGCTGAGGTGATTGTCCTTGATCCGTTTCCGGTACACACGCGCCCCTGGTATCAACAGGCGGTGCAAAGGCGGCGGGCGGGTTGGACAGATCCGTTTCAGGTGGGTGCATCTCCGGAACTCGTGATTAGTGCTTATCTCCCGCTTTTGGATGATCAAGATGCACTCCAAGGGGTGTTTGCGGTCAATCTCAATTTACGCCGCTTGCAAACGTTTGTGCAGTCTGCTCCGTTGTGTGATGGCTGTGTGATGGTGATTGTGGATGATCAAGACTACGTGATTGCAACGTCTAGCGATGATCCATTGTTTCAGCTGACTGAGCCTTACCGTAATGTGACCAAGGGCAGCGGGTCGCCAGGCTATCGGGGGGAGTTTAAGCGGTTAAGGCTTCAGGATTTAAGCTCGGCGGCATTGCAGAGGGCGGTTGCGGAAATGTCTACGGCTCGGTCTAAGGCTCGCCCTTTAGCCATGTCTTGGCAACGGCAGTTTTCTGCCCAAAAACAACAGTATTGGCTGCAAGTGAGTGATTTGAATGAGGCTGCTCCGGGTCTGAACTGGTCTTTGATGATTGTGGTGCCACAGTCTACCTTTACGGCAGGGGTTACGATGCGTCGCTCTGAGGTTTTGCTGTGGCTGGGGAGTCTGTTGGCGATTGTGGTGGCGGCAAGTATGGGGATTGCGGCTTGGATGACGAAGCCACTGTTGAAGTTGCAGCGTAATGCGGAGGCGATCGCCGCCGGAACCCTAGATATTCCGATGGACCCGATGGGGATAGGTAGCATCTACCGCCTCAGCCAAACCTTTATTGATATGCAGCAACAGTTACGTCAATCCTTTGAGATGATTACGGAGAACGAGGACCAACTTGAGGCAATTATCAATAATATGCCGATGGGGGTGGGGGTGTTTGATCCCTCTGGGCGTTTGGTGTTGATCAATCAGCGGGGGCAGGAGTTGCTTGGCCACCGTACTCCCGATGCGGCTCCGGAGGAGATGAGCCAACGGTATCAGGTATATCAAGCGGGGACAGATCAGCACTATCCGACGGAATGCTTGCCGATTATCCAGGCCTTGGCGGGCCAATCGTCCCAGGTGGACGATATCGAAGTAGAGATCGATGGGCGACGTGTGCCCCTTGAGGTCTATGCGGCTCCGATTTTAGACCAGCGGGGCGAGGTGGTCTATGGGATCAATGTTTTCCAGGATATTAGCGATCGCAAACAGGCCGAAGCCCTCCTCAATCGCTACAATGCCGAACTTGAAGCCGCGATCGCCCAGCGCACCCACGACCTCCAAGCCTCCGAATCCCTCTTTCGGGGTATCTTTCTCTATTCCGCTGTGGGCACGGTGTTAGTCAACGCCTCTCGGTACATTGTTCAAGCCAATGCCGCTTTCTGCACCATGCTCGGCTACAGTGAAGCCGAACTCACTCAATGCTGCATCGACGACATTACCCACCCCGATGATGTAGCCCTGAGCCTGAGCCGGGTTCAAGACCTGATCGATGGAGAGCCTGCCATCTACAACCTCGAAAAACGCTATTTAAATCGCCAGGGACAGATCGTGTGGGGGCTGCTCTCCGTTGCCCTCATCCGCGATCGCGACGACACCCCCCGCCATTTCATTGCCCAAGTGCAAAATATTACCCAACGCAAAGCCCTCGAAGCCAAACTACAACAGGCCAAAGAAAACGCAGAAATTGCCAACCAAGGCAAGAGCAATTTTCTCGCCAACATGAGCCACGAACTGCGCACCCCCCTCAATGCCATCTTGGGCTATCCGCAGTTATTAATGTCCAGCCCGAACCTGTCGGATCAAGATCGGATGTTTTTACAAACCATTACTAACAGTGGTGAATATTTACTGAATCTGATCAATCAAATTCTCGACCTTTCTAAAATTGAGGCGGGTCGAATGATCTTGAACATTAGCACCACTAATTTACATGATTTATTGCACAATCTAAACACGATGCTCGCGCCGAAGGCAACGAAAAAGGGACTTAACTTCAGCGTTGAACACGATAAAAATGTACCCTGTTTGATCCAAACCGATGGTGTAAAATTACAGCAAATTTTAATCAATTTACTCAATAATGCGATTAAGTTTACCGCCACTGGAGCAGTGGCTTTGCGGGTGAGTGTGGAGGGTGAAGGCGATCGCTGTACCTTGGATAACTGTCGATTGCGCTTTACGGTCACGGATACGGGGGTGGGGATTGATGCGGCCGAATTGGATTCTCTATTTGAAATGTTCATGCAAACCCAAAGCGGTCAGCAACAGCGGGAGGGAACCGGGTTAGGCTTGGCCCTCAGTTACAAATTTGTGGAACTGTTTGGGGGGATTTTGACGGTCAATAGTGAAGTGGGGCAGGGTACTGAGTTTCAGTTCACAATTAATGTACAACGGCAAGAGGAGTCATCCCCAACCCAGACTCAGCAATCTCTGACCATGACGTTGCTGCCGGGTCAACCCCAGTACAAAATTTTGGTGGCGGAAGATAATCCGGTGAATCGGTTATTGCTGGGAAGTTTGTTGAAAAATTGGGGATTTCAGGTGATTGAGGCGGTGGATGGGGAAGCGGCGATCGCCCAATGGCACGCCCATCGCCCGGACTTGATTTTTATGGATATTCGGATGCCAAAATTAGACGGCGATCGCGCCCTCCAAGCCATTTACAGCCAAGCCCCAGACCCCCCGCCCCTCGCCATTGCCGTCACGGCTAGCGCCTTTGAGCAAGACCGCGACCTCTTACTGACCCAAGGCTTTCAAGCCGTGCTGAGTAAACCCTTCCGGGGCGAAGACCTGATCCAACTGCTTCAGCAATACCTCGGCGCTCAATTTTCCTCATCGTCCCCCTCACTGCCCCCGGTTCTGGATTCCCCACAACTCACCCCAGCCGCGTTACGCGCTTTACCCCCATCCTGGTGCAACCAATTCTATGAGGCGGTACAAGTGGGACGTGCGGAAGAGATGAAAGCCCTGATCGCGGCGTTGGAACCGGAACATGATGCGATCGCGCAATCCCTCTTACACCGCGTCGATGCCTACGAATTTGGCGAACTCTTTGATCTCTTTGATGCCCTTCGTTAACTCGATATCAGTCATCCCCTAGTCATAAACAGGGGCTACCCTCCCCCAGAGCGTACCCACCCACGAAAAGAGACGTTCACCGGAACGTCTCTTTTCGTGATAAATGCACGTTGGAACAAGGAGCGTGTTAGAGCGCCACCCCTAAATGGGCGGGAATCATCAATGTGCCGAGGCTTTCCCGTTCCACCTTGCCACCTTCGATCGCTTGAGTGAGCGATCGCAGCGCTTGGAGATCGGTCGGTTGGCAACTGTGATGCATCAAAAGCTGTAGAATCAAGCTTTCTGAGGCAACACTAATACACCCTGTTTCAAATGCAGACTTGACCAGTGAGTGGATCATAGGACAAGCACCCTGAGTAGTTTCCTGTACAGATTCAGCATATCCGGATTTTTCCCTCGTGAGATTGATATCAGGATTTTGCCAGGGTGATTGTGATCACAAGTTTTAAAAAAGGACGGCCAAAGATCCCAGGTCAATGACAAAATGGGATCACCCCAAACCGTCAACTGAAAACCCAATCTCGTTTTCAGCCGAAGTCCCAGGCTGGGGGCGGTGTCCATCGCTGTGTTGTGTGTGAGGAACAAAAAACGCCATGTTTACCATTGCGCTGAAACAAGAGTTATATCCCACCTATATTTTGTCGGATCAATCGGCCCAAGCCCGCTTAGAAGTGGTGCCTGAACGGGGCGGAATTATTACAGCATGGCGGATTCAGGGGCAAAACTTTCTCTATTTCGATCGCGATCGCTTTGCCGATCCGAGCCTCAGCATTCGCGGTGGCATCCCGATTCTGTTCCCCATCTGTGGCAATTTACCCAACGATCTCTACGTCCACAAAAGTAAGTCTTATCACCTCAAGCAGCATGGCTTTGCCCGTGATCTGTCCTGGGACGTGAGCGATCGTATTACCTCCGACGGCGCAGGACTCGTCCTCATCCTCCGCAGCACCGAGCAAACCCGCGCCCAATACCCCTTTGATTTTGAACTCCAATTCACCTACCTCCTCAAAGGCAATTCCCTCAAAATCAATCAACTCTTTATCAATCATTCCGATGATGTGATGCCCTTCGCCACCGGCCTACATCCCTACTTTGAAGTGAAAGATAAAAAACGACTCAGCTTCGACATTCCCGCCCCCCAAAAACAAGACCACATCACCCAAACCATGGGCAGTTTTTCCGGCAGTTTTGACGTTGATGCCGACGAAGTCGATATGGCGCTTTTCCCCGTCCAACGCCCCACAGCAAGCATGACCAACCATCGGCATAACGTCAAATTAACAATGCGCTATTCCGATATCTATTCCACCCTCGTCTTTTGGACGGTTAAGGGTAAAGACTACTGCTGCCTCGAACCCTGGAGTGCCCCCCGCAACGCCCTCAACAGCAAAGACAAGCTCGTCTACCTCGACCCCGGCCAATCCTGCCAAGCCTCCGTCGAGTTCACCGTCAGCTATCTCAAACCCCCCGAACCTGCCGCGAAATAATGTCAGCCTCTAACCACCTAGCGGGCAAGATGTTTGCACTACGGAATGCTGGTTGACTGACAAAAGTTGAAGGTGAGAGTCGGAGTGCCCTGCTGTGCGGTAATTTCGGAGCTTGCAAGGAAAAAAGCAGGGTGATTTCATTTCAGGGGAGAAAACCCTTGCAATGGGTGTTTTAGGTGGCGGGCGTGGGGGTGATGTCGTTGACGGTGTCGATCAGGAGTTGGGGGTTAGCTTGGTCGGGGGAGATGACGTTAATGGTTCCGGTGGCGGTGAGGGTGATGTTGGGGTTGCTCAGGGAGTTACGATCGCGCTGGGCGGTGTCGGCTTGGGCGTCCCAGAGTTGGGCGAGTCGTTCGCGTAGGGCGGTGAAGGTGTCCATGTCGCTGAAGTTGATCAGGGTGAAGATGCGGTGGATGTCGTCGGTGGCGACATCGAGGCCGTAGACATCAAATTTGAGTTGGGGGCTTTGGGGAAATTTGACGAGAGAGCCGGTGAGGGTGGCGAGTTGACCGTGTTTGGCGGCGATCGCATCTACCACTTCTACGGGGGCAGCGACGGCAGGATCAAGCCGTAGATGGGGCGGCTGGTTGGGCTGGGCTTGGATTTGATAATGGACGCGGATGATGTCGCCGCGATAGAGATCTGCTGTCCATTGGGGGTCAGTGACGACGAGGGGCGCGATCGCATCCCCAAAGCCCATCACCAAAATTTTTCCACCGGCTGCGATCGCATGGACAATCCCCACCTGTTCGGTCGTGTCGCGCAGTAAGGCGGGCAAGTCCATCTCATACTCATAGTCTTCTTCTGCGGCTAACCCGTCCCAGGTTCCCAACACCTGCACCTGCTCAACGCGGATATGGGGCTGAGGGCTGGGGTTTTTGAGGGCGGTTCCTTGGAGGCACACCCGGTCATGGCGATGGAGTGCATTCAATTGGGTTTGTACGGTGTCATTGGCGGCAACCACGGAAAATTCTTGATGGCTGAAAAAGTTTTCCGGCTCCCGCACCGATAGCACGGCCATATTCAGGGGGGAGTTCACGCCGTGGATTTCGCCGATTAGGCCGCGGGTTTCGAGTTCGCGGCTGAGGCTGTCAGGATTGAGGCCGACATAGGCGGCGGGGTCATATTCACAGGGGGCGGCGATCGCTTCACTCCCCGATTTCGTCAGGACATTGAAACCCAGGGCAATCAGCAGGCCAACGCCCGCTAGGGCTAACAGAATTTTGTGGTGAAGACGCATAGGACTACAACGAGGAGGCGAGGGGCAAACCAGTCGCTCTCCATTTTAAAAGGAATCACCACGTTCGGGCCGGATACGGAATGGGGAGCGATCGCACTGAGGAACTGTTTTAATGCTGCATTGTCTGGTTCACTATGCCCAACTCTTCTGCTATTCGCACCGATGGACTCACGAAACGCTTTGATCGCCATGTGGCTGTTAATGAAGTAGACCTCGACATCAACGCGGGGGACGTGTACGGGTTGATCGGCCCCAATGGAGCCGGGAAAACGACGCTGATTCGGATGTTGGCGGCGGCCGAAGCCCCGACGAAAGGAGAGATTTTTATTGATGGCGATCGCCTCCAACTCAACCACGATAACCCCATCCTCAAACAACGGATCGGCTACCTCCCCGATGATTTCCCCGTCTACGATGACCTCACCGTCTGGGACTACCTCGACTATTTCGCCCGCCTCTACAACCTCCGCGCCACCCCCCGCCGCCGTCGCCTCTACGAAGTCCTTGAACTCGTCCAACTCCACACCAAACGCCACAGCCGCATCGCCACCCTCTCGCGGGGGATGAAACAACGCCTCAGCCTCGCCCGGACAATCATCCATGAACCGCTGATCCTGTTTCTGGATGAACCCGTGTCCGGCCTTGACCCGATCGCCCGGCGGCAATTCCGTTCGAGTATTAAAACCCTGCAAGCCGCCGGGATGACGATCGTGATTTCTTCCCATGTATTGAGTGATTTGGCCGAACTCTGTACCTCGATTGGGGTGATGGAATTGGGCTGTTTAGTGGAAAGTGCGTCCTTGGCGGATCTGTATCACCGTCTGGGCCATCAGCAGCTTGTGATTGCCACCCAGCGCGATCGCGCCGCCTTGATCGCCGCTATTCGTGACCATCCCCAGGTCGTGCGGTGGGAATTAGAATCGGATGAACGGGCCCTGCGGGTGGACTTTTCCGGCAATCCCGACGATGCGGCGGCACTGCTGCGCGACCTCGTGCAACACGGCCTGCCGATCAGCACCTTTACCCCCACCCAAGACAGCCTCGAAAGTCTCTTTTTCAAACTGGGTCATCAACAGGTGTCCTAAACCCTTGCGGGATGTATCGCCACTATAAGCAACAAGGGGTTTAATCCCCTTGCCCCCTAGTCCTTCACCCATTAACACCATGACCTTAAGCACCCTCCTTGATACCGCCATTGACCGCATCGGGGACACCAACCCCCAACTGTTCCGGGAATTGAAAGGCCGGTTAACGGTGCGATCGCTCCTCACGATCGCCGGTTTCCTGATCTTCGCCCAAGCCCTGACCCTGATCGCCCTGATCGGCATGGCACCGAGCTATATTCTCACCACGTCAATTTATTGCCCCATGCCCGCTGATTTTCCCCCCTCGCAGATCATCGATGATCAATGCCCAGAACAGTGGATTGACCTGTCGCAATGGTGGCTTCAGGCGAATCAATTAACCTTTTTGTGGATTGCGGTGGGGATTATGTTTCTGCTCATCGGTGGCGGCATGTATCTGTTGATCAGCGATTTAGCGAAAGAAAAACGCCAAGGTACAATCAACTTTATTCTCTTCAGCCCCCAATCCACCCGCACCATCGTTTGGGGAAAAATCCTCGGCGTGCCCAGCTTGCTCTATGGGGCGATCGCGCTTAATTTTCCCTTTCATCTCTGGTTTGCACTTCAGGGACACCTTGGGATCAAAGCGATCGTCAGTTTTTACCTCGCCCTCGCCCTGCTCACCGCCGTCTACTTCCACATCGCCCTCCTGGCCATCACCCTCAGTAACACCCTCACCGGCCTCGAAGCTTGGCTCGTCAGTGGTGTCAGTTGCGCCCTGCTTGCCTTTCTGAACTATGTTCCCGTTGAATACGATGCCCCGACCCTGATGCGGTGGATCAAATTCTGGTGTCCATCGACCATCCTGCCCTTCATCTTGAACCGGCAAGGTACAGAGCAAAACCAACTCCTAGACCGCATTCCCTTCCACCACGGCCCTCTCTTAGATTGGACGTGGTTTGGCCTCCCCATTGGCCAGGTTGAGACCCTTTTTCTGGGGCTGATGTTGCTCCATGCCGGATTTTGCCTCTATTGGTGCGATCGCGCCCTCATTCGTCGCGTTCGCAACCCCAGCACCACCGTTTGGACAAAGACCCAAGCCTATGGCATCTTTGCCGGTTTTAACCTGATCTGGCTTGGCTTCTGCTGGTCAGAGTTTACCCAATCCTCCCCCTTCAACCGCCAAGCACAACTGTGGTGTTGGATGGTCTATGTTGTTGCCCTAATGCTGATCGTCATGGGGTCCACCTGTCCCCAACGCCAACCCCTGATCGACTGGGCGCGATATCGTCATGAGTTCGAGCATCGCCGCTCCTTAATCCGAGATTTACTGATCGGCGAACATAGTCCCAACCTCATGGTTGTTCTCGCCATGGGCAGCCTCCTCGTTCTCGTGCCTGTCCTCGCCACCCAGTTCGATTCTGCCGACCTAGAGGACATCCTTATCGCTGCTACCATGACGACCCTGTGGCTGTTTACCTATACCCTGCTCTCCTACGTCACCTTACTATGGCCCACGTCCCTTAAAAATCCCCTCGCGGTGAATCTCCTCATCTTTTTTGGCACCTGCCCACTCACAATCATGCTGGGCCTGGGGCTGATCAGTGCGTTAACGTCTCAATATGGGCAAGAAGAACTGTATCTGATTGCGATCGTGGTGCTGGATAGTATCGCGTTTTGCATCGGTGCAATATCCATGAGTCGTCAATTGCGGTTTTGGGGCCAATCCGACTGGCAAGCCGTCTTCACCCTCGATGCCGCCACCCCTCAACCCCGTCACCGTCTCCGAGGACGTACCTCAACCGCAACGGATGTGGATCTGCACACCACCCGGAGGGGTGGGGTATCCTGAAAGACATCAACGGGTGTCGAACCTGGGCGTGTTGATCGTTTTTTGAAGGGTGCTTCTACCCTGTCCCCATCCTGTTTTGTGATCTATGACCGTAACTTCTCCTGACGAAAAAACCGGCCTCGGTACCTTTGGCGGTGTCTATACTCCCTCGATTTTGACGATTCTGGGGGTGATTATGTACCTCCGGTTTGGTTGGGTGGTGGGGAATGTGGGCCTGCTGGGGACGTTGCTGATCGTGACGCTATCGACGGGGATTACTTTTATTACGGCGCTGTCAGTGAGTGCGATCGCCACCGATCGCGTCATTCGGGTGGGCGGAGCTTACTATATGATTAGCCGCTCGTTGGGGATTGAAACCGGCGGCGCAGTGGGCATTCCCCTCTACTTTGCCCAGGCCCTCTCCGTCGCTCTCTACACCCTCGGTTTTGCCGAAAGCCTCGCCCAAACCTTTCCATTTCTCAATCAAACCTATGTGGCGCTGATCACGACGATTTTAGTGGCGGTTTTGGCCTTAACCTCCGCCAGCATTGCGATTCGGGCCCAATATTTCATCATGGCAGCGATCGTGCTGTCCCTGATTTCCTTTGGGTTTGGCCATGCGGTCGAACCGACGACAGTGGAACTGTGGAATCGGAACGGGGAACCCTTTTGGGTGGTGTTTGCGGTGTTTTTTCCGGCGGTGACGGGGATTATGGCCGGGGTGAGTATGTCGGGGGATTTAAAAGATCCGACGCGCTCGATTCCGTTGGGAACCTTGGCCGCTGTGGGGACGGGCTATGTGATCTATATGGGATTGCCGCTGATTTTGGCCTTTCGCGCCGATAGCCAGACCTTGATTGAGAACCCCTTGATCATGCAGCAGATGGCGTTTTGGGGGCCAGCGATTCTGTTGGGGGTGTGGGGGGCGACGTTGAGTAGTGCGATCGGGAGTATTTTAGGAGCGCCGAGGGTGCTGCAAGCGATCGCCCGCGATGGTGTGTTACCCCATTGGCTCAATGCCCTCGGCCATGGCAGCGGCAAAGAAGACGAACCGCGCATCGGTACAGCGGTGACCCTCGGTGTAGCGGTGGCGGCGGTTTGTGTGGGAGATCTCAACTTGATCGCCCCAATCCTGACGATGTTTTTCCTCACCACCTATGCGATCCTCAACGTGGCGGCGGGCATTGAAGGTTTTTTACAAAGTCCCTCCTTTCGTCCCGCCTTTCGGGTTCCTTGGCTGCTGTCGATGGTGGGGGCCTTGGGGTGTTTGGTGGTGATGTTTTTGATCAATGCGGTGGCAACGGCGATCGCAGCCTTGATCGTGCTAGGGATTTACGTCTGGTTACAACAGCGGGAATTGATGACCACCTGGGGCGATGTGCGGCGGGGGATGTGGATGGCATTGCTGCGGGAAGGGATTTTTCAAATGGGGCAGCAGGAAGACCCGAAAAACTGGCGACCCCATGCCCTCGTCCTGTCAGGCATTCCGAGCAAACGCTGGTCGTTGATTGAACTAGCCGATGGCTTCACCCACAAACGCGGCTTAATCACCGTGGCGAGTATTCTCCCCAGTGGCTCGCGGGATATGGCCCAACAAATTGAAATTGAAGACCGGCTACAGGATTATCTCGAACGCCAGGGTGTGCAGGCCCTTGTTCGTTTGATCACCGCTGATAACCCGTTTGACGGGGCGAAGCAATTGGTGGAAGCCTACGGGTTAGGTTCAATCATGCCCAATACGGTGATTTTAGGTGATAGCGAGGCCGTGGAACGACGGGAGGCCTATTGTGAAATGCTGCGGGCGATTCACTTGGCAAAACGGAGTTTGATTATTTTGCGGGAGAATCGCGATCGCAGCTTTGGGCAACGGCAACGCATTGATGTGTGGTGGGGGGGGCTGCAAGCGAACGGCAGTTTGATGCTCTTGCTGGCCTATCTGCTGCGCAGTAATGTGAATTGGCGTGATGCGGATATTTACGTAAACCTCGTGGTTCCGGATCATGATGCGGCCAAGGCTGCCCATGAAAACCTGGATAATCTCTTGGCGGGTCTGCGATTGGGGGCAATTCCGCAAATCTTGATTGCTGAGGGGCGATCGTTCCCGGAAATTCTCCATGCGTCTTCCCAAGAGACCGATCTGATCTTTCTCGGCATGGCCAAGCCCACCAAACAATCATTCACGACCTATTACGAAAGCCTCCAAGCCCGCACCATCGGCCTCCCTACTACTCTTTTTGTCCTCGCTGCTCCCGATTTTGCCTTTGAGGAAATCCTGACAGAAAGCATATGTTGACACTCCCCGCGAAGACAGCGACGGGGATTCTTGGTTCATCGACCGGACTTAACCGAGCCGGATTGCTCTAACCCCGCCAGAGGTCTAATCTCCCCAAGCGGATAACTTCCCCTGTGCCCCACGGTAGTTAGTCCAAGGCGCAGCATACAAAACCGCTTCACTATCGACTCAGCCCGATGCCGATTTCATCCCCGCAATCAATTGACGGGGCTTTCAGACTCCCGCACTATTTTCGGAATTCAGGGTACGGCCACGACAAAAGAATGCTGGGGAGAGCAGTCTCCCCAGCATAATGGTGATGATTTTTATCGTTCGACTCTTGAAGAAACGGGTTTATTTGATGAAGAGCATTTCTTCATAGGTGGGCAGGGGCCAGAAGCTATCGGCCACCAGTCCTTCTAAGGAATCGGCACATTCACGCACTTGATCCATCAGGGGACGAATGGTGGTGGCGCAATATTGCATGTGCTCTTCGGTGGAGCCGATGTCATGCTTGGCGAGAGCGGTGCTCAACTCTTCCACGGCGGCCATCATGGAGTTGGTGAGGGTGGCGATCGCCTCTGCACTGCCTTTGTCTAGGGTGATGCCGAGACTGGTTAAGTTCGTCATCGTTGTGGACAACTGAGAAAGATAGTCCAACGCCGCCGGGTAGATGCGGGTTTTGGCTATGTCAATCACCAGTTTTGCTTCCACTTCAATGGACAGAATGTATTGCTCGGCATAGACCTCAAAGCGGCTTTCCAGTTCCACGGGAGTCAGCACCCCTGTTTTAGCAAACAGATCCTGCACAAACTCAGCGCGGAGGTAGGGGAGAGCGTCGGCGGTGGTGGGCAGGTTGGCGAGGCCCCGCTCTTCGACGGCCATTTTATGCCACTCTTCTGAATATCCGTTACCGCCAAAAATCACAGAGCCATGGGCTTCCATCACATCTTTGAGGACGGTGATGATGGCCGTGCTTAAGTCCATGCCGGTGGAGAGTTCGCTTTCAAGGCGATTCCCGATCCAGTCTAAGGATTCGGCCAACATCGTATTGAGGACGACGAGGGGGCCGGACACGGATTGATTGGAGCCGACGGCGCGGAATTCAAAGCGGTTGCCGGTGAAGGCGAAGGGGGAGGTGCGGTTGCGATCGCCCGCATCCTTACTCAAGGGAGGCACGACGGCAATCCCCAGATCCATCACCCCTTTATGCTTCGATTCCGTCACCGTTCCGGTTTTGATTTGCTCAAACACCTCTTCGAGTTGGGAGCCGAGATAAACGGACATGATCGCCGGGGGAGCTTCATTCGCCCCTAAGCGGTGGTCATTGCTAGCCGTTGCGATCGCCGCCCGCATCAGCGGCCCGTACTTATGCACCCCACGGATCACCGCCCCACAGAACACCAAAAACTGCGCATTTTCATGGGGAGAATCGCCCGGATCAAGCAAATTCCCTTGGGTAGCATTACCCACCGACCAGTTGACGTGCTTCCCAGAGCCGTTAATCCCCGCAAAGGGTTTTTCATGGAGCAGACACATGAACCCATGCTTTTTCGCCGTCTGCTTCAGGATCGTCATCGTCAGTTGTTGATGATCGCTCGCCACGTTCGCCGCTTCAAAAAAGGGCGCGATCTCAAACTGGCCCGGCGCAACCTCGTTATGGCGCGTTTTCGCCGGAATCCCCAGCTTATACATTTTCTCTTCCACATCCTGCATGAAGACCTGAACGCGATTGGGAATCGCTCCAAAGTAATGGTCATCAAACTCTTGCCCCTTCGCCGGCGGTTTCCCGAATAAGGTTCGACCCGCCAAGAGCAGATCCGGGCGTTGGCTGGCAAAATTCGCATCCACGAGGAAATATTCTTGTTCCGCCCCGCAGCTAGAGTTGACATGAGCCACCTGATCACAGCCCAACAGCTTCAACACTTTTCGCGCTGCTTTATCCATGGCGGCAATGGAGCGCAGCAGCGGCACTTTCTTATCGAGGGCTTCCCCCGTCCAAGAGACAAAAACCGTGGGGATGCAGAGCGTTGCCCCGTTATCCGTTTCCATCACATAGGCCGGACTGGTGACATCCCAAGCGGTATAGCCCCGTGCTTCAAAGGTGCCGCGAATCCCCCCGTTCGGGAACGAGGAACCATCGGGTTCCCCTTGCACTAACACTTTGCCGGAGAATTCGGAAATGACTTTGCCGTCCCCTTGCACCGAGATGAAGCCGTCGTGCTTTTCGGCGGTCAAGTTGGTCATGGGATAGAAAACGTGGGCATAGTAGAGTGCTCCGCGTGCTAAGGCCCAATCCCGCATCGCGGTGGCCACGGTGTCGGCAATGGAGGGGTCTAACTTTTCTCCCGTCACAATGGTGTTTTTAATGGATTTAAACACCACCTTCGGTAAGGTTGCCTGCATTTTAGTCAGGTCAAACACGTTCTCAGCCCAAATGTCTTCCAGGCGTTCTGGGGGTTTAGAGGGCAGGGGGGTGCGATTGGTGATTTGATGGATGGCTTGGGCCCGAACTGTATTTCCGCTCATAAATCTTGTTACCTGGAGAGACTAGTGCAGTAGATGGTACTAAAAGCGGTTGTGTAAAACGGGCATTAGAGATACAAAATGCGGGGGGATGCTGCGACCCTATCGATCAAACGCCTGAGGTGATGGGGGTGTGGCAATTCTTGAAGAATCACGAACGGCTATGATGATCGGGGGTTGGTTGTGGTGATCCTGTGACGTTGAGGGGTGAACCGAATCATGCGGGGGGTGGGCTGCCCGATGACGTGACGATCGCACCCCCCCCGGATTTGAGAACAGAATTGAGGGTAACTATGGGGTTAATTTTATTGTGGCATCGGCGTGATTTGCGGTTGAGTGACCATCTGGGTTTGCAGGTGGCGCGGCAGAGGAGCCGTCAGGTTGTGGGGCTGTTTTGTTTTGATCCGGGGATTTTGGGGCGGGATGATGTGGCTCCGGCGCGGGTGGCGTATTTGGTGGGGTGTTTGGCGGCGTTGGCGCAACGCTATCAGGCGGTGGGGAGTCAGTTGCTGATTTTGCGGGAGTCGCCCCAGACGGCGGTGGTGCGGTTGGCGGTGACGTTGGGGGCGGCGGGGGTGGTGTGGACGGAGGAGGTGGAACCTGATGGGAGGGAGCGCGATCGCACCCTCCGCCAGGCCCTGGCCGCTGCCAATATTCCGGTGCAAACGGTGTGGGATCACCTCCTTTGTGAACCAGGTCAAGTGCTCACCAAGGCGGGCAGCCCCTATACGGTCTATGGCCCGTTTTGGAAAACTTGGCGATCGCAGCCCAAGGCCGAACCCTGCCCGACAGTGACGGATCTCCAGGGACTCACGGCGGCCGAGGATGCGATCGCCACCGCTGCCGGAGTCGTTCCCCTGCCCACCGCTGCTGAATTAGGGTTTATCTGGGAGAACGGTTTTCCCGTGGAACCGGGGGAAACAGCGGCCCTGGAGCGGTTGGAGGAATTTTGCGATCGCGCCCTGGCCAGCTACGACGAACGCCGCAACTATCCCGCCGATCCCGGTACATCCCAACTCAGCGCCGCCCTCAAATTCGGCGCGATCGGCATTCGCACCATCTGGCACGCTACCCAAACGCAGTACGCTGCCGCCCGCTCCGACGAACACCGTACCAACATCCAAACCTGGCAACAGGAACTTGCCTGGCGGGAATTCTATCACCACGCCCTTTACTTCTTCCCCGAACTCGCCGAAGGGCCCTATCGCGCCCCATTTCGCGATTTTCCCTGGCAAAATAACCGCGAGCAGTTTCAAGCCTGGTGTGAGGGGCGAACCGGCTATCCGATTGTGGATGCAGCGATGCGACAGTTAAATCAAACCGGCTGGATGCACAACCGCTGTCGGATGATTGTCGCCAGTTTTCTCACCAAAGACCTGATCATTGATTGGCGTTGGGGCGAAAAATACTTTATGCAAACCTTAGTGGATGGAGATTTAGCCTCCAATAACGGCGGGTGGCAGTGGAGCGCATCCAGTGGGATGGACCCGAAACCGTTACGGATTTTCAACCCCAGCAGTCAAGCGAAAAAGTTCGATCCCGACGGGGACTATGTGCGGCAATGGGTGGAGGAGTTGCGATCGCTCGATCCCGAACCCCTAATCACAGGTCAGATCTCGCCCTTAGAACGCCTCGCCTGTGGCTATCCATCACCCATCGTGGATCATGCCATTCAGCAACGCACCTTCAAACACCTGTATAAAACGGCCAAACAATCCAGCGAATCCCCTTAAGAATCCTGCTGAACCGAGCAATAACGAGGATGAATGGTGCGATGTTTACGCCGCAAATGGTAAAAAATTCGGTCAACCATGACACGGGCTTCTTCGCTGAGGGTATCTTCTTGACGCAGATGCTGAAGAATTGCCGCTTGTTCAGGCGTAATCTCACCAATATCTGCAATGCGATGATAAAGATCATGCAGCAGTTCAAGATGTTGCAGGCGTTGATTGAGTTCCGGGGAATTGATGGTGTGCAACATAAGAAACCCTTGGCAAGAAAAATTGCGACAATCTCACTGTAAAAATAAGCTGTGAAAAACCTGTGAAGAAATAGGGCCACTCTCCTTAAGACAATATGAAAAAAAACAAGCCGAACTCTGAGGACTCAGGGTTCGGCTTGCCAAGACAAGGAAACATGCACAGGCTATGCGCTACGCCTGCACCGCCAAGGCTTCTGACTTCAAAAGAGCCGCCTTATCGGTTTTTTCCCAGGGCAGATCAAGATCCGTCCGCCCCAAATGACCATAGGCCGCCACATCTTGATAGAACCGTCCGCCCCGTTGGGCCGGTAGTTGTCGCAGGTTAAAGGTTTGGATAATTCCCGCCGGACGCAGTTCAAAATGGCGTTTCACCAAGTCCAACAGAATATCCTCATCCACTTTCCCCGTCCCAAACGTTTCTACTAAGATACTCACGGGCCGCGCCACCCCGATCGCATAACTCACTTGAACTTCACATTTTTCCGCCAAACCCGCCGCGACGATATTTTTCGCCACATAACGACAGGCATAGGCCGCCGAGCGGTCCACCTTGGTCGGGTCTTTGCCGGAAAACGCCCCGCCGCCATGACGGGAATAGCCGCCGTAGGTATCGACGATAATTTTGCGCCCAGTGAGGCCGGAATCCCCTTGGGGGCCCCCAATGACAAACTTGCCCGTGGGATTGACGAGATAGCGGGTTTCTTCCGTGGGTTTAACGGCAATATCCGCAAACACGGGTTGGATGACGCTTTCAATCAAGTCGGCTCTGATTTTGGCTTGAATGGCATCGTTATCGGTTAACTCACCGATGGTTTCGGTGTGCTGTGTCGAGATTAAAATTGTGTCAATCCCAACGGGCTTGCCATCTTCGTAGGTGACACTGACTTGGGTTTTGCCGTCGGGGCCGAGGTAGGGCAGTTGACCACTTTTACGGACAGCGGTGAGTTGACGGGAAATCCGGTGCGCGAGGCTAATCGGCATCGGCATCAGTTCGGGGGTTTCGTTGCAGGCATAGCCAAACATCAACCCCTGATCACCGGCTCCGATCGCATCAAGTTCGTCTTCGCTGAGTTCGTCCCGTTGTTCTTGGGCGGAGGTCACGCCTTGGGCAATGTCGGGGGACTGTTCATCAAGGGCGATTAGCACAGAGCAGCTATTGGCGGAGAAGCCGTTGTTGGCATCGGTGTAGCCAATTTCTGCGATTTTCTGGCGAGCGAGGTCAATGTAGTTGACATTCGCTTGGGATGAGATTTCCCCTGTGATCAAGACAAGTCCGGTATTGACGACCACTTCGGCAGCCACGCGGCTGCGTTCATCTTGGGTCAAGAGGGCATCTAAAATCGTGTCAGAGATTTGATCACAGATTTTGTCGGGATGCCCTTCGGTGACAGATTCTGAAGTAAATAAATAACGACGAGCCAACGTGGTTTCCTTCTCCTGCGACTGATTGCAATTTATCTTAACCTTTGCAGGGTCAGGGGACTAGATAATGTCCCCTAGATTGAGGCTATTTCCAGCCGGCTTTGTCCATGAGTTGGACGGCTTTGGGGTTGAGTTCGCCGTATTGTTCGACGTTGAGGTCGGAGGCTTTGAAGTCGCCGAGGTTGCGAACGACTTCGTTGGCGGTGACGGATTCAACGACGGGATATTCATTGTTGCCGTCGGCGAAGAGTTGTTGGGCTTCGGGGGTGACGAGGAATTCAAGGAAGGCGATCGCATTCTCTTTGTTCGGCGCGTTCACCGCCACCCCTGCGCCGCTGATATTGACATGGGCCCCGCCGCTCTCTTGGTTGGGGAAGAAAACAGCGATATTGCTCACCACGTCTTGATCGGCGGGGTCTTCAGATCGCATCAAACGGCCCACATAGTAGGTGTTGGCGATCGCCACATCACAGACCCCCGATGCTACGGCTTGAATTTGGGCGGTGTCGTTGCCTTCCGGTTCACGGGCAAAATTCGCCACCACGCCTTCAATCCATGCCAGGGTTTTGTCTTCTCCGAGTTCGGCAATTTTAGCGGCTACTAAGGATTGATTGTAGATATTGCTTGAACTGCGAATACAGACCCGGCCCGCCCATTCCGGTGCGGCGAGGGCTTCATAGGTGGACAGTTCCGAGGGATCAACCTCGTCAGGGTTGTAGATGATCACCCGTGCCCGTTTGGTGAGGGCAAACCATTCGTTGGCATCATCGCGGAAGTTGGTGGGAATGGCAGTGGTGAGGGCTTCGGATTCGATGGGCTGGAGAATCCCGGCTTCTTGGGCCCGCCAGAGGTTGCCCACATCCACGGTCATCAGCACATCGGCGGGGCTGTTGTCCCCTTCACTTTTGATCCGTTCAATGAGTTCTTCTTCTTTGCCTTCGATCAGATTCACTTCGATGCCGGTTTCTTCGGTAAAGGCGGCATAGAGTTCGTCATCGCTGTCGTAGTGGCGCGAGGAGTAGAGGTTAACAACGGCTTCAGTGCTGTCGCCGGAGTCGGCGGCATCCGTTGAATTGGTGGTGTCTTGGCTGGTGGTGGGGGAGCAGGCGGCGATCGCCCCCATAGCAATGGCTGATAAGGCAACCGCAACGGACGAACGAGAACAGAATTTCATACTAGGGTAATAAACGAATGGGAACGAGAATTCATTGTAGCGTTAATGATACTAATTCTCAATTAATCACTGAAAATTTTTCTCACACTGTCTGAGGGGAACAATGGCGCAAGAACAGGAACGGATGTATTGGCTGGCGTGGTCACGGGTGCGGGGAGTCGGGCCGCTGCTGGTGCAACGCCTGCAAACGGAGTTTGGCTCGTTGGGGGAGGCGTGGCGGGCCCAAAGTGCGGCATTGCAAGCCGTGCAGGGGGTTGGACCCAAGCTCTTGGAGAGTATCACCACGGCGCGGGCCCAGCTTGAACCGGAACAACTGCTGGAAGACTGCGATCGCGCCCAGGTGAAGTTTTGGACACCCGCCGATCCAGATTACCCCTACCTATTGCAAGAGATTCCGAATTTACCCCCGGTCTTATATTATCGTGGTCAGGTGAATAGGCTCGAAAATCAGGGCCGCAAACCCGCGATCGCGATCGTCGGCACCCGCAACATCACCGACTACGGCCACCGCTGGACAGCCCGGATCAGCCGCGCCCTCACCTGCCGAGGCTTTACCATCGTGTCGGGTCTCGCGCTGGGGGTGGATGCGGTGGCCCATGAAGCCTGTCTCAACGCTGGCGGTCGAACGATCGCCGTCCTCGGCACGGGCATTGATGTGATCTATCCCCGTCAAAACACCGCCCTCTACCATCGCATCGCTGAACAGGGGTTAATCCTCAGCGACTATCCCCCCGGCACGCGCCCCGAAGCCCATAATTTCCCGCCCCGCAATCGAATCATTGCCGGGTTGAGTCGGGCGGTGTTGGTGATGGAAGCCGCCCAGCGATCGGGGGCATTGATTACGGCGCGGTATGCGATCGAATACAATCGAGATGTCTACACCCTGCCCGGTTCCCTAGACAATCCCCAAGCCCTCGGCTGTTTGGAATTGGTGAACACCGGGGCGCAGTTGATTTTAGGGGAACGAGCGTTGTTAGATCAGTTGGGTGATATTCCGCCGCTGGATTCTCCTCAAGATCATCAACTAACGCTGGATTTCTCCCCGCCTGACTCGCCCCCCGTCGTGGCCCCTCGCCCGACGCTGCCGCCGGATTTATCCCCCAACTGTTACCGAGCCTTTGAGGTGATTGGCACAGAACCGACCTCCCTCGATCGGATTATGGAACAGAGTGGGTTAACGGCGAGTGAGGCCCTGGTGGCGCTGAGTCTGTTGGAAATGTTGGAACTGATTACGGGCTTACCGGGGCAGCAATACCGCCAGCGGTGATCCGGGAGTGCGATCGCTCAATATCGCTCAATATCGCCCAATCATTTTGGCTGGCAACAGTAGCGTTAACGACCCCAAACCTGTCAAGATCAATGGTCTTGATTCCCCTGTTTTTGAATGTTTCCCGATCCCCAGTCATCACGATCTACAGTTAACGTTCAATGACCCCCACCTGGCATCCGCTGAGGTGGGGGAGTGACCGGAGATAACCCGGTCGTAGCTGCGAATAGGCCACCAAGGTTAGTACGGCAACACTTCCGGTTGCTTCTCTAAATCGGATTATTTGTAAGGCCCTGGAATCTCAGGGAGTGGGTTCAGCCCAGAAACACCGTACTCACTGGCTGAAGAGACCTGTAGTTTTGGAATTATCTTCCATGCAACGCATCCCAGTCCAAAACCCTGATGGTACTCCCGCTATGCCCACCAAGAGTAGTCGCGCTCAACGGTGGGTAGCGCAGGGCAAGGCCCAATGGGTGAAAACCAATCTACGGATCAAGGTAGTGCGCCTAAAAGCGGAGCCATCGGGTCGTAATACCCAGCCCATCGTGGTCGGGGTCGATCCCGGCAAACTCTATTCAGGGATTGCCGTTCAATCCGCTCAAGCGACATTATTCCAGTCCCACCTAGAACTCCCCTACCCCAGGGTGCGTGAACGGATGGATCATCGCAGAATGCTACGGCGTTCTCGCCGCAGTCGGCGGATTAATCGAGAGTTACCCTTCCAGCTACGAAATCATCGCCAAAAGCGATTTAACAACCGTAAACAGCAGAAAGTGCCCCCCAGTATCCGAGCTAACCGAGACCTAGAGTTTCGAGTTGTTCAGGGAGTTGTCCCAACTATTCCCCATTGCCACCATTGGCTACGAGAAAGTTCGCGCCGACGTGGACTTAACCTCAGGTCGAAAGGGAGCAAAAATCTGGGCAAGGTTTCTCTCCGGTCATGGTGGGGCAAGCCTACGCCATTGAGAAAATGGAGCAAATTGCCCCCGTCTACACTCGCTACGGGTGGCAGCAGGATGGCAATGGCACCGCTCAACTTCGCTCTACCCTGGGATTGAAGAAGTCTCAGGACAAAGCAGAACAAATTCCCCAAACCCATGCGGTAGATGGTATCGCTTTAGCCTGTGGATACTTCATCGAGTATCGTCCCTTCCACCGGAAACGCAGTCACGGTTATCTTTGGTTTGGAGAGGTTAAGATTACATCTGCCCCATTTGTGGTGATTAAACGGCCACCCATCAGTCGCAGGCAACTGCACCTCATGGTTCCCAGTCAGAAGGGTCTACGCCGCAAATATGGAGGCACAGTAACTCGCCATGGATTCCGGAAGGGGGATCTAGTGCGGGTTGAGATGGCAGGTCGCGTCTCGGTGGGCTATGTGAGTGGGGATACAACTCGGCAAGTTTCTGTTTCTGGGTTCACTTGGAAGCGTATTGGGCAGTTTAGTGCTGCCAAGGTTGAGCTACTCTATCGCGCCACGGGTATTTTAGTCAGTTGCCCGCAGAGATTGTCAGTCAGTGGGGTATTTAACCCCGCTGCCTGACGCTTGTTTCCTCCCCCACCTGCGGTGCGAGGTGGGGGTTTCCACAAGGAGTTTTTGATGAATTCCCCTACAACGCAAAAACGCGCCGTCGTCTTAGTCTCAGGAGGGCTAGATTCGGCCACCACCGCCGCCCAGGCCCAAGCCGATGGCTATGAGGCGATCGCCCTTTCCTGTCGCTACGGCCAACGCCACGATCGCGAACTCCTCGCAGCCCAGGCCGTGGTTGAGTATTTGGGGATTACGGAGCATTTTGTGATTGATGTGAATTTGGGGCAATGGGGCGGCTCATCCTTGACGGATCTTGATACGCCCCTGGCTCAGGACGGCAGCGATCGCGCCCCCCATCCCCGCCACCTATGTTCCTGGGCGTAACACCGTCTTCATCGCCCTCGCCCTCTCCCTCGCCGAAGCCAAGGGAGCCGAGGCGATCTATCTGGGGATTAATGCGGTGGACTATTCCGGCTATCCCGATTGCCGCCCGGACTACCTCGCCGCCTATCAAGACCTGGCGCGGCTCTCCTCGAAAGTGGGGGTTGAGGGGCGACCGATTCAGCTTGTGGCCCCGTTGGTGGAAGATACCAAGGTGGATATTGTGCGGCGGGCGGTGCGGTTGGGCGTGCCGATTCCCTTAACCTGGTCTTGCTATGCCGGGGGAGAAACGCCCTGCGGCCGGTGCGATTCCTGCCAAATTCGCGATCGCGCCCTGATCGATGCCGGTTACGCCCAGTGGGCCAGCACGGCAAAAGTTCAGTGATTCTACGGAATCGACTTCATTACAAATGACTAAAACTAGTGGTTTCTCTGAATTTACATTAACAATCATGATGGTAAGGTAGCATTCTCCGCTATGCTGCAAAAATAGAATCTGAAACACAACTATGGATGTTATCCCGGCAATTGATCTCCTTGATGGTCAATGTGTGCGCTTATACCAAGGGGATTACACACGATCTGAAGTCTTTAGTGACAGTCCCCTAGAAATTGCCCAGCGTTGGGAAGCGGCCGGGGCGACTCGTTTACACGTGGTGGATCTCGATGGTGCGAAAACCGGAGCCACCGTCAATCATGAGGCGATCGCCACCATCGTCCAAGCCTTAAACATTCCCGTCGAAGTGGGGGGCGGTCTGCGCGATCGCGCCACGATCCAACGCATTTTTGATCTCGGCGTGCAATGGGCGATCGTCGGCACGCTAGCCGTGGAAAACCCTCAACTTGTCCAAGACCTCTGCACCGAATTTCCCGGCCGCATCATCGTCGGCATTGATGCCCGCAACGGCAAAGTTGCAACACGAGGCTGGCTCGAAACCTCCACCATTGACGCGATCGATCTGGCCCAACGGATGGCGATCGCCGGAGCCGCCGCCATCATCTACACCGACATTCACCGCGACGGAACCATGAGCGGCCCCAACACCACCGCCCTGCGCGAACTCGCCCACCAAATCGAACTCCCGATCATCGCCTCCGGTGGTGTCAGTTCCCTCACCGATGTCTTAAGCCTCCTTGCCCTCGAACCCGACGGCGTGACCGGCATGATCATCGGTCGCGCCATCTACACCGGAGACATTGACCTCAAAGAAGCCGTTCAAGCCGTGGGCCCCGGCCGTTTACAAGATGTTCCCCCCCAAGGTGGCCATTTTTCCACCTTTGCCTAAGCGAAATGGGTCCGTTTTGGATATTGGTAAATGATACGCATGGATCTTGTGCAAGCGAGTCATAATTCAAGCCTGCATATTCTCTTTTGCACTTCGTTCTTTGATGCTCAGTTGTGCCCAAGCTAATCGATGAAAATCTCATGGCGACCTAATCGAAACCAGCGAACTCTTGCTATTACCGGTCTAGCCTTGGGTTACTATGCCTTATCAGCCCTCTGTCGTTATGCCGCATCCACGCCAGAATCCATCACGCCAATTTGGTTTCCCGACGGTCTAGGCGTGGGCATGGTCTTGCTCTTTGGTTATTGGATCTTGCCAGGGGTAACGATAGGTTCAATTCTGGCCAACTGGTCAGCCTTTGTGCATGGCCACACCCTAGGAATCTGGGTATTAGATCTACTCCAAGTGGGTCTCATTGCCACAGGAACGACCGCCGGAACCTATTTCGGCGTGCAATGGTTACGTCATACCATCGGTCGCCGGAACCCCCTGAACCAGACCAGCGATATTTTTGTGTTTGTGGTCTTCACCGCCATCCTCAGCACCTTGCTCAATGCCACTGTCGGGATCTTCGCCCTGAGCTTGGATCACACTGTGGCCGTCCAAAACAGCCTCAATGCCTGGATGATGTGGTGGATTTCTAATGTGACGGGGATTTTACTGGTCACGCCCCTTTGTCTATCTGGATCAGATGCGATCCGCTGGCTACGGGCGACTCGCTACAATCGAACCGCCAAAACCCGACGCTGGCTGAGTGAGCAACTGCGGCTCGCCATTGAACAACCGATTCAAAATGCTCAGCAATGGTTTTTCGAGGGTGTTGTTTTGCTCGGAGTGACCCTAGGCATTAGCTATGGGGCTTTTTTGTTAAGCTATCCGATTGATTATTTATTAATTCCCTGTTTAATTGTGGCGGCCTTTCGTTTGGGACAAATTGGAGTGTCCGGTTTTACGCTGTTGATTTCGATCATTGCCATTTATGGCACCGTAAACCCATTGACCTCAAACCAACTGACCTCGTTGTCTCCGGATAACTTACAGGTTTCCCTCATGATGCTGCAATGTTTTCTGAGCATTTTGGTGATTACGGCTCTTGCCTTGTCAGCGACGTTGATTGAAAAACAACGGGTTGTTAGATATCTCCAGCATTCTCAAGCCCAACTTCAGCTACAAAAGACACAACTGATCACGCAAAATGAAGATTTACTGATGGCGAAACAGGCGGCGGAAGATGCGAACCGCGCTAAGAGTGAGTTTTTGGCGAATATGAGCCATGAAATCCGGACACCGCTGAATATTATTTTGGGGTTTTGTCAGTTGATGAACCAGGATGCGACAAGTCTTAATCATCAGACAATTCGGGAAAATTTGACGTTGATGGAGCGTAGTGGGGAAACGTTGCTGCGGTTGTTGAATGATGTGTTGGACTTGGCCAAAATTGAGGCGAATCGGCTGCAATTAAGGGAGGATGTGATTACGGTGCGATCGCTGATTCGGGATATTCACCGCATTTTTGCCGCCACAGCCCACCAGAAAAACATCACGTTTGATTACCACGTGGGGGCCAATGTCCCGGAACAGATTCGGTTTGATGCGGCCCGGTTGCGCCAAATTTTGTTTAATCTGATCGGCAACAGCATTAAATTCACGAAAAAAGGGACGGTGCAACTGATTGTGCAACGTTCGCGGGCTGCTGACGATCCTCAAGTGATCCAACTGGAATTGATCGTGCAGGATACCGGCATTGGGATTCCCCCTGATCAGCAGGACATTATTTTCGATGCCTTCCGTCAACTTGAAGGCCACCACAGTCGCCGCTACGGTGGTACGGGTTTGGGGTTAGCCCTGACTCAACGCCTCACCCAAATGCTCGGTGGGCAGATTTACCTCACCAGTGAATTGGGCGTGGGCAGTACCTTCACGATTGTGTTTCCCCAGGTTTCCCTCGTGCTGCCAGCCCCTGAAAACCTCGTTCAAGATCTAGCGTCAGAACCGATGCTAGATCCCCTGAATAGGCCGGCAGGGGATACCCAGGACACCCTAGTGATGGCGATGCCGGAAAAAATTCCGCCGAGCTTGGCGATCGCGCAGGATCTGTTCCTCTGTAAGCTCTATGAACTAGAGGCGACCACTTGGCTGCATGTTTCGCGCACGTTGATCATGAGTGATATTCGGGATTTTTCTGAAAGTTTGCAGGGTTTGGGGGCGGAGTATGATTGTCAACTGTTGTGTGACTATGCCCAGGATTTGAGTTGTCATGTGGCGGAGTTTGACATTGAGACCCTCCAAACGGCGATCGCAGATTTTCCCAAGCTGTGCCGCATCATTGAACGCTGGTTAGGTGGGGTGGAGCCTGGTGTGAATTGAGAGGCTCTTGACGCGATGGGTTTGATCTGATTTGAGATGGGGGTGCTGGGGGTGCGATCGCACCAAACCGGGCGAGGATAACTCGCCCGGTTGCAGCTTCTATCTTTGCCTGCTCTTGCAGATTGTGTCTTACAGATTGTGTCTTAATATTCAGCCTTGAGTTCCCGTTCCATTAAGGCTTGTACTGCCTCCATGGGGCTGATTTCATGATCCAACAGGCGGCACACTTGGCGGGCAATGGGAACCGGGATACGGTGAGTGCGGGCCATTTCCACAAGGACACGGGTAGTGTTCACCCCTTCGGCGGTGCTTTGCAGTTCAATCAAGACGGTTTCGAGGTCTTTCCCCTCGGCGAGGCCAAACCCAACGCGATAGTTCCGGGAAAGCGCCCCGTCACAGGTGGCGAGGAGATCCCCTAAACCGGATAAGCCGAAGAAGGTTTCGCTCGATGCACCCATGTGCGTCCCAATCCGCATCATTTCGGGGAGGGCGCGGGTAAGGAGTCCGGCTTTGGCGTTGGTTCCTAGGTTCAGACCATCACAAACACCGGCGGCGATCGCCATGATGTTTTTCAGGGTTCCCCCTAATTCAGTCCCCAGGGGATCGGTGTTGATATAGACGCGGAAGGTTTCGGATGAAAAGATGTCTTGTACAACTTTAGCCGCAGCTTCGTCTTGACTAGCCACAACGGTGGTCGCCGGTAAACCCATTTCAATTTCCCGTGAGAGATTCGGGCCCGACAGCACGGCGACAGGATTATCTGGAAAGGCGGCTTGCCACATTTGGGACGGGGTTTGCTTCGTCGCAGGGTCTAGGCCCTTTGTGGCGGTGAGAATAATTTTTGTTTTGGGCAAGTTACACGCTTTGATCTGCTCAATCACGCTGGGCACGCCTTTCATTGAGACGGCACAGAGTAGCACATCTGCCTCTGCGATCGCACTTGCCAAGGGTTCACTTTGGCGACGAGACCACAGCTTGACAGCGTGATTGTTGCGCATCGCCACCGTCGCTAATGCAGACCCCCACGCACCTGCACCGATCACTGTTAACCGTGGCTCAGCGGCGGTTTTACTATAGAACGGTGCTAGGGTGTTCGTCAGACGAGTCTGTTGAACAGCGAGAGAACCTTTAGAAGGTAGGGTGTTAACCATTGCTTTTTGGCGTAATTATTGAAGAGAACAGTTGAATCGTGGTTGAATCGTGGTTGAATCGTGAAGATTGCCCGTTCTTCATTAGTTCTACAGCACGCACTCACGCCAATGTTTCATTCATGGGACATAAATTCAGCGATCGCGCCATCTCGCGATTTATCCCTTTAGATAGATGCGAAGCCGTTTGGTGCGATCGGTCTTGATCGCTAATCGGTGAGTTACGGCGGATTGCTGAATCGCAGTGATGGCGGGGTTTGAAGCCGCCCAACCCACCTACAATTGACTACGATTTACGATCAGGACTGATTCTAATTGCGCAATTACCAGCCTACGGATGGGAGAGCCTACGGATGGGAGTTTCTTTGATCTATTCACAAGATTTTCACAAGTACCGTTTATTTTGGATGCAAAGGAATTTCAGTGTTGCAACTGTGTTCTTAATATTTTTAATACCGGATATTTTTAATACCGGCTCCCACTGAAGCCAGCCTTCATCATTCAGAACCGGGTAGGGATCAAGGTGTAGTACAAAAAACAACGAAAAACAAAGGCTTTGAACTCCCTGATTTCACTACTGGGCTACCACAACCCACCATCGCTAGATGACTGATCATGCTTAGGGGATGGCCTCTCTGAGAGGCTGTTTGAAACGTCAAACTCAGATCCAAATCATGAGCTTCACTCAATGAAAACAAGGGGCTTAAGCCCCTTGCCTTGCTATTCAAGACACGTTTTAAACAAGCTCTGATGCAATGATTCAGAGTCCACTTGTTTCGCCTAACGCTGTCCTCCACTCTGGGCCTTAACCACCATGGACTTAAACACCATGTCAACACACCCTAAACACATTCTCATTATTGATGATGAAGCCGATATCCGTGAGGTTGCCGCGCTCAGT
Source organism: Spirulina major PCC 6313 (assembly GCF_001890765.1). NCBI lineage: Bacteria > Bacillati > Cyanobacteriota > Cyanophyceae > Spirulinales > Spirulinaceae > Spirulina > Spirulina major. The sequence continues at coordinate 543,964 of NZ_KV878783.1, forward strand.
TTACAAGTCATGATGGATTGGACTGTGACAGCGGCGGCTTCGGGGGTCGCCGGTATTGATGTGGCGATCGCTGAACGCCCCGATGCCATTTTGCTCGATGTAATGATGCCGGAAATGAATGGGTTTGTCACCCGACAATACCTCGCCCAACACCCCGACACCTGGGATATTCCGGTCATTTTCCTCACCGCCAAACTTCAATTCCAAGAACACCGCCACGATCGCGATCTGAACGTGGCGGCCATTTTGCATAAACCGTTTGATCCGACGGAACTCGGTCTTCAGATTTCCCAAGCGGCGGGCTGGAACCAATCAGCAGACTTGAGCAATGCGGTTCATCTGCCGATCGCTGCCTCAGCCTTTGCCTCGCGGGCTTAACGGTAGAGCAACAAGCCACCGAGGAGGATCAAGAGAATGCTAAGACCCCGCTCAAACTGTTGGGGGTGGATGTGGCGATTGATCCACTGGCCACAGTACAACGCAACGATGGTGCTGGGGATGGTGGTGAGGTAAAGCTGACCAACGGTGGCTGTCCATAGACCGCTGAAGCCTTGGGTGAGGGCGATCGCGATGCCTGTGGGCAAAAAATAGCCCTGGAGTGTGGCGCGAAAGCGTTGGGGCGGCCAATGGTTCATGATGCCGTAAAGAACAATCGGGGGGCCGTTGGTGTTGTACGCGCCGCCCAAAATCCCGGCACAAATGCCAAAGGGATAGGCCCAATGGGAGGATTTGAGGGTGGGGAGGGGCCAGCGAATCAGGCGATAGAGGCCAAAGAGGATTAAAAAGAGACTGAGTCCGGTGGTGATCCAGGGGGTGGGGGCGATCGCAACCATCCCCACCCCCAGAGGAATCCCGATCCAAGTTGCCACCACTAAGCGCCACACCGCCTGAATGTCGATGGCTTGCCACCCTTGGAGGACGATAACGCTATTGATGGTGAGGGCAACCAGGGCAAAAAGAGGCGAGGCGGTTTTGAGATCGAGCACGAGGGAGAGTAGGGGCATCGCCACCAGAGCACTTCCAAAGCCAAAGCTGGACTGCATCAGGATGGCGATGAAAAAAATCGTGGCGATGGTCATTCGGGCTGAAGGGCGATCGCAAAACCTTGGCGATTGTGAAAATCAGGAATGGGAGCCGGATGGGTCAAGGCCCAATAGGAACAGGTTCCATCCTGGGTTTGCAGAACGGTGGTGATGCCGAGGTGAATCGGTTGATGGGCCGGTAAGAGATGGGCTAAATCGAGGGTGAAGGTGAGGAGAAAACTCTGATCTTGGCGATGGCTTTGGCTGACGGGTGGGGCGATTTGAGGCTCAGGGCTGATGCTGGCGCGGTAGTTGGTGAGATGGTAAAGATTCCAATGGCCGGCGGGGGATAGATTGAATTCCCAATAGTTATCGTGCTCCGGGCGGCTAAAAAAGGCTTCAAAACAGGTGGATTCCCAAAGGCGATCGCGCCGCTGCGGATCATGGTGGGGAGAGGGCAGAGATACTGTTTTTAAATCCCCTTGGAGATGGTAGGTAATCGAGAGTTGACGCGCACGGTAGGAAACAGTGCCATTGAGGCTCAAGGGTCGGGGGCAAGGGTCAAAGGGATGGAGGGTAAAAAACTGGGTCATAGGAGGGACTGAATTAGCGTCGAAACGTGACGAATTTGGGCTTCAATACTGGCGGTGAGTTGGAATTGCACCAAGGCTCGCCGTAGATTGTGGGTTGAGTCAAGGGCTTTAAAATAGCGATTTCCGGCTAGGTAGTCCGTAAAAAAGCGCAGACCGAGTTCAAAGGCAATCAGCCGCATTGCATCATAAAGATAATGGCAATCAGCGGGGGTGAGGCTGTCGTGGGCAATGTCGAGATAGCCTTGGAGAATGATTTGGGCGCGATCGCAATCAAACTCCACCGTTTCCCAGGCTGCGGTTTCTTCCCCCAATGGGTTACAGCCCGATCGCAAACAATCCCCTAGATCGTAATGAATTAAGCCCGGTTTTACCGTATCGAGATCCACGAGGGTAATCGCTTGGCCTGTCGTCGGATCGAGGAGGAGATTATTCACCTTCGGGTCACCGTGAATCGGTCGGAGGGTCAATTCGCCGCGAGCTTTGGCGGTTTCGAGGATGGGTGCGATCGCCCGGTGTTTCGCAATGAAACGATGGCAATAGTCCAATTCCGGCGACCGGGGCGGGGCATTGTGGGCGGCCACTTGGTCATAGGTGGCCAAATACAGCGGCGTGATGTGAAAACCGGGCAAGGTATCGGCCAAGCGATCGGGCGGCACAGCCTGGATGAGGCGATGAAATTGCCCCAACCCGTAGCCCACTTCATAGGCTTCGGTGGGGGTTTCGATGCAGTCTTTAGCGATACCGTCGATGAAGGCGATCGCTCGCCACACTGACCCCTGAGCATCTTGATAATAATCCCCGCCGCTTTGGGTCGGCAGCACATGGGGCACTTCCCAGCGTCGCCCTGGGGGCAAGGTTTCACCCTGTAACGCCGTGGCCATCGCTGCGGTGCAGATGCGCATATTCGCCATCACCGCCGCCGGCTGCTGAAACACCCGCGTATTCAACCGCTGCAAAATAAAGTGATCCGCCTGGGGATGCTGCAAGCGCACTAAAAACGTGTCGTTGACATTGCCACTGCCAAAGGGACAGACCGACTCAATCGCGCCGGGGGCTTGGAATTGATGAGCCGCAGCATCGGCAGGGGCGATCGCATCGGACACAGGGACACACTCCAAAAAAATCAAAGATGTTCAGCATTGTCCCACAGCCACGGTTTATCCTGACCGCAGCCCAAGAAAACACCCTCCAAGCATCAGGCGTGCAGGGTGTTCCGAAGGAGAGGATTGAGAATGCTTCAGAGCAGCGATCGCGCCTTTAGAAACTAAACTGAGCGCGGAGGTTCGCCACATAAACATCAGGATTAGACCCAAAATTATTCGGGTTATTAATCCAGAAGAACGACGGAACCAGGGCGATATTATTCGTCACCGGATAGAAGTAGTTCGCTTCAAATTCGTATTGAATCCCGCCATCCCCTGCACCAGAAACGATGAACTCACGCCCATCGAGCACAGAAAAGGGAATCAAATAGGAGAAAGTGAGCAATGAACCTTCTTTGCCCAGGTCAGGGAAGGCGAGACCGGCTTGCACCGCTTGGCCAATGATGTGACCATCGTTGATCGTCGGGTTGGCGGGGGTGACGTGGACTTTCCCATAGGTATAGCGGCCAAAGAGTCCGAGCCAATCCAGGGGTTGCCAGTCGAAGTTAAAGCTGTAGGTGTCAGCATTGCCATCGTTGACATTGCCGTCCGCACCATCATCAGCTAACCCGTACAAGGGTTCACTCTGACCCCCTACGCCGAGAAGACCTCCCACCGCATTGAGGCGCGATCGCGTATACAAAAACCGTAAATTCAGGTCATCCAGCGGCGAATAGGTCAACTCCCCGCTAATCGTATAGGTCCCCGCAAACAGCCCCTCATTGGCATTAGCCGCCGTATTGAAATTCGGGCCCGATAAAAACTCCGTACTTTCGCCCAAATAGCCCACATTAAACTTCAGCTTGTCGCTCAAGTTCAACAACGCCACAGCACCCGCCCCACGATCGAGGGTATTAATCAAAGAGCCGCCGCCAGAGTTAAAACTATCCGCACCTTTGAAAATATTGCTGTAGCGGTTGCCATCAAAATAGCGATACCAGTTGATCCGTGGCCCCACCACCAAGTGCAGCTTGTCGTTAACCGGGAATTGGTAGAACAATTCACGAATCCGAACTTCATTATCATTGCCGCTATTTTGGTCAGTGAACGTGACCCCCCAGGTATTAAACAGCCCCGCCGAAACAAAGTTATTCGCCGGCCCGCGACCATTCCCCACCGCCAACTGCATCGCGAGGTTGTCTTTCCCAGTGAAGGAAGTACTAAAGTTCAACCAGGTCAAGTATTGGAAGGTCAGTTCTGGATCATCGGTGATCGTGCGGCGTGTGGTTGCGCCCGTCGCATCCCGTGAAGCATTAAAAGGGCTGGTTCCTTCGGCGAGAATATTCCCCCCAGACCATGCATTATTCAGGTGCATGAAGACATTACCACGCAACTTTGTAGTGGTGGAGAATTGATTGTCTTCGAGGAATTCAACGCGGGATTCCAGATTATCAACCTTGGTGCTGAGCATGGCGAGTTCGGCTTCAAACTCCGCCATTAATCGCTCGACGGTTTCGAGATCGGCGCGAGTGACAAAATCTGCGCTGGTTTCCGCGATCAGGCGCTCAATCTGTTGCAAGCAGGCATTTAAACCGGCGGCAAACTCGTAGCGGGAGAGGGAGCGGTTACCCCGAAACGTCCCATTCGGATAGCCAGCGATACAGTTGTAACGCTCAATCAAGTCACTCAAGGCAGAATAGGCCCAATCCGTTGGCGAAACATCACTCAGTTCCGAAACACCTCGCACCTGGGACATTGCAGAGGTTTGGTTGAGCGCTTCGATATCCGCTAGGACATGACTCGGATTCGCGTGAGCAGCGCTATTGTCTAGCATGGCGAAGGAGAGGGTAGTTGCGACCCCCAACAAGCCAGATAGCAGTCCATAGCTTGGAGCTTTGTTCATCATCTCACACCATTAACAGGAGTATCAAAAAATACTGAGGCGTAAGCAAATTAACAAAGATTTCTAGTAGCTAATGTAGTCTGGAATACAGGTTTAATTTTGAAGATGTCAAGCCTTGATGATTTTTATGAAAAATTTGCATACTTGGGGCGATGCGGGTAAACGGTAGAATGATGCAGAAATGAGGTGCTGATTTGGGTGAGAGTAGGGCTAGGACATTGACTGAACGCCAACGCTTCTAGGGGCCTTTGTGATTTGTCCATTTGGCTGTGCATTCTGATTGCATTGAGTCCGGTTTTAGGGTATGTCGAACGATGGGATTCGCCTCGATCGCTTGGGCGATTTTGGGTGTGCCCTGGAGCACAATTTCTTCATACTGTGCTTGACTATGGCAATCCTATTTGATTTATGAACAGGCAAGGGGCTTAAGTCCCTTGTTGATAAAGTGGGATGCTCCCCCCTAAAAATCTATAGTTTGTCGTGCGGGCATCTTGCCCGTTGGGATCAGAAAAAATAGGGAGCAGGCTGCTCCCACCCCATCAAAATCAAGATTCTGCTGTACATTTCAACGTTTGTCCTGTACTCAGATTGGTGAGTTTTGAGGAGATGGCGATTGATATTTAATTGATATTTAGTTGATATTTATCATAACAATGAGGGGGGGGATGGGTTGATTCTCAGCTATTGGGAGGGCGATCGCGTCACGTTGGCCAGTATTACCAGTATTAATTTCTAGTGGGGCGATCGAGGAATTTTACGAAGAGATTATTTTCGAGCCATCCCCTGATCCGGTTGTATGATCAGAAAAAACTCACGGGACTTGTCATGACCGCCACCCCTGAATCGCTTCAGACGTTTGTCAAATTCTGCGAAGACTACATCACCGGACGAGAGCGCGGCGAAGCCCAGACATTCCTAAACGAATTTTTTCGAGCGTTTGGCCATGAGGGCGCACGGCAAGCCGGAGCGACTTTTGAGGAAGCGATCGCATCTGGTAGCAAGAAAGGAAACACCGGGTTTGCAGACTTGATGTGGAAGCCGAAGGTGTTGATCGAGATGAAAAGCCGAGGGGTGAATCTCAAAGAACACTTTGCCCAAGCCCGCGAATATTGGGTGCAAGCCGTTCCCAACCGACCCCGCTACGTCATCCTCTGCAACTTTGACGAGTTTTGGATCTACGACTTTGACCAGCAAGTGAGTGAACCGATGGATCGTGTGCCATTGGTAGAGCTACCGCAGCGGAGCGGTGCATTCACGTTCATGGAATATGGCCAGGGATTAGCTCCCGTTTTTGGCAATAACCAAGTTTTAGTGACGGAGAAAGCAGGCAAGCGGATGGGGGAACTGTTCATTGCCCTAGCCGAACGGGGAGAGCGCACGAAGCAGTTTGACCGCCTGACCGCCCAACGGTTTACATTGCAATGTGTGATGGCGATGTTTGCCGAAGACCGGGGACTACTGCCCACCAATATGTTTGTGTCCTGTGTGCAGGAATGTCAGGATGGCGGCAGTTCTTACGATGTGATTGGTGGCCTATTTCGGGAGATGAACACCCCCGGCATCACCCCAGCCGGACGCTATCAAGGGGTGGACTATTTCAACGGTGGACTGTTCTCAACGATTCATCCGATTGAGTTGGAGCAGAAAGAGCTTTCAATTCTGCGTGACGCAGCACGGGAGGATTGGGGAAAAGTCAGACCCGCCATTTTCGGCAGCATCTTTGAGAACACCGCCAACGCCGAAGAACGCCACGCCCACGGGATGCACTTCACATCCGAGGGCGACATCATGAAAATTGTCGGCCCCACCATCAACCAATATTGGGAAGACCAAATCGACGCGGCGAACAGCTTGGAGCAGTTGGAACAGATTGCGATCGCACTCTCGGAGTATCGCGTCCTCGACCCCGCCTGTGGCTCTGGTAATTTTCTCTACATGGCCTATCAGGAGTTGAAGCGTATCGAGTTTGAGTTGGGGCAGAAGATTAAGGGGTTTGGCGGTATGCCTCGCGAGGGATTGGTGACACCGCTGCAATTCTATGGCATCGACATCAACCCGTTTGGGGTGGAGTTGGCGCGGGTGACGTTGATGATTGCGCGAAAGATGGCGATTGATGAGTGGGGGATGGGGGAAGATGCTTTACCGTTGAGCCAGTTGGATCAGAATATTGTTTGTGCTGATGCGTTGTTTACGGAGTGGCCGGCAGCGGATGCGGTGATTGGAAATCCGCCGTTTTTGGGTGGGAAAAATGTCCGCATGACGTTAAATGATGACTATATAGACCAAGTATTTCGGGCTTTCCCTGATGTTAAAGATTCTGTTGATTTTTGCTCCTATTGGTTTCGTTTAGCGCATGACCATATCTCTACTAAGGGCCGTGCAGGTTTAGTCGGGACGAACTCAATTAGTCAAGGAAAAAGCCGAACTGCATCTCTGGAGTACATTGCCACCAACGATGGTTATATTCACAACGCTATTTCTACCCAGGAGTGGAGTGGGGCTGCTGCTGTTCATGTGAGCTTGGTGAATTGGGTCAAACAAGAGCCAGACGAATATCGACTGGATCAGAAAGTCGTGCAACGGATTAACACTTCACTCACAACCTGCATTGATGTCACGGGGGCAGCACGGCTTAAAAGCAATCAAAATTATTCTTTTCAAGGAGTGATTCCAGTCGGTAAAGCTTTTTACATCAAACCCAAACAGGCAGAAGCATGGATAAAAGCTGATTCAAAAAACAAAGATGTTTTGAAGCCCTCAGTATCAGCTAGTGATTTAACAGATTGTATTAATGGCAGTCCTAAGCGTATGATCATTGATTTTAATGATATGTCGATAGAAGATGCAAGATTTTACAAAGCTCCATTTGAGCATATTAAAACTTATGTAAAGCCAGAACGCGATAAGAATCGTAGAATTGTAACTCGTGAAAATTGGTGGAAATTTGGTGAAAAGCGGCCAGCTATGCGAGAAGCGATCGCGCCACTCTCTTGCTACTTTGCAATTCCAAGACATTCTAAATGGTTTATTTTTTTACCTTGTCACACTGATTGGCTTCCGGCTGATTCCACAACAGTAGTAGCTTCTGATGATTTCTACATCTTGGGCATTCTTACCTCAGATATTCACCGCCAATGGGTCAAAGCCCAAAGCTCTACCCTGAAGGGCGATACCCGCTACACTCACAACACTTGCTTTGAAACCTTCCCCTTTCCCCAGACCGCCACAGTCAAATTAACCGAAAAAATCCGACAGGCTGCGATCGCACTCCACGAGTACCGCAGTGATCGTATGGAAAAAGAGAAGTGTGGCATCACCACGCTCTATAACAACTACTTTCATGAACCCACCAGCAAACTCTCAAAACATCACAAAAAGCTCGATGCACTGGTGATGAAAGCCTACGGCTTCACCCCCAACGACGACATCCTAGAAAAACTCCTCACCCTCAATCTAGAACTCGCCGCCAAAGAACAACAGAAAGAACCCATTATCGGGCCATGGGCAAGCGATCGCCCCCCCGTGAAACAAGGGGCCTAAGCCCCTTGCCTAGTTTAGCCTTGCCCGTGCTAACGATTTAACTCGTAGGAGCGAGGCGTTTACGCATCGATTCGGCGCGTTTTTTGGCGATCGCATTATCGGGGTCAAACCCTAGCACCTGTTCGTACACATTGAGAGCTTGGGCGACGAGTTTTTTCTTTTCGTAGACATTTCCTAAATTATTCAGGGCGATCACATAGTCCGGGTAGAGTTTGATCGCTTCCTTGTAGTTGCGAATGGCGAGATCATATTGCTCTTGGGCAAAGTAGGCAAACCCCATCGCGTTGTACATCAGGGCGATATTTTCGGATTCCACCTCTTCTTTTTCCGCAGCTTTTAAGCCCCGTTGAAAGACTAAAACTGATTGGACATAGAGTTTTTTGTCTAGGCATAGGCTGCCGAATTCGTAATAGTCTTTGGTGGTGCAGTCGGCTTTCGTGAGGGCTTGCTGGAGGGTTTCAAAGCGGCGTTCTTGCTGACGAGTGCGCCAAATTTGGCGAAAGACAAAAATGGCTGCACCGCTGACTAAGACAAACAAAATCAGAATATAAAGAGTGGGTAAAAATTCGTTCATGGTCACAGTAAAGGGGAGTTCATTATAGGGGTTTTATGGGGGGTTAGCGGCAATGGGTGGGCTAACGCTCGTCGCGGCGCGATCGGGGTCGAATGGCGCGATCGCGCATGGGGGGACGACGGCGATCGGGGGGTGGGGGAGCTTGGCGGCGGAGGTCGGCGCTGAGGCTGAGGAAAAAGTCCCGGCGCAAACAGGGATATTCGCCCACCCAGAGGTTTTGACTGGGAATATGCAGATCGCTCACCTCTTTGATTTCGCTGAGGTCGGCTTGATTGGAAAAGACGAGACATTCCACCTTTTGCCCCGGTTTGAGCAGTTTATGGCTGCGTCGGAGGGGGGCTTGGACAAGGGTACGGAAGCCGCTGCGATCGCCAATGTCCAGGTTAATCCGCCGCTCGCGATTTTCCACAATCACCAACTCGCCGCGCTGGTTAAAGGTTTCCTCTTCCCGAATCAGGTCTTCGGAGATAAACACATCCAAAATCCGACCGCGCCAAAAGCCGCTATATTTCCAGCGGCGATACTTGCTGTTGCGCAGGCTGGCCCAATAGACCGGGGCCCAGAGCCAATACAGCCCAGCGATGATCCCCAGGAAAAATTTCAAGCCCCCCGCCCCGCCTTGAAACAGGACATTCAATAGCAGCAACGCCACCATCCCAATCACCGAAATCAAGACCCGCCGCACGATGTCTTGAATGCTGCCCCACACGGCGGCATATTGGGCCCCGGTGGCGATCGCAGGCACGAGTTGCTCAAATTTTTCGCGGGTGATGGGGACTAGCATGGGCTAACGATTAGAGGACTTTTTCTAGGCCGTAGACCAAGGTTTTCAATTCCGTCACCTTCCGAATCGCCAAGATCACACCGGGCATGAAGGAGGCGCGATCGGTGGTGTCGTGGCGGAGGGTGTAGAGTTGGCCCGGTGAGCCGAAGAGGATTTCTTGGTGGGCGATGAGGCCGGGGAGGCGGACGCTATGGATGCGGATATTTTCGTCGGCACAACTGCCCCGCGCTCCGGTGAGGTGTTCTGTTTCCTTGACACTGGCGGGGTTGTAGGGTTTGCCCAGTTCGGCGAGCATTTGGGCGGTTTTGATCGCGGTGCCGCTGGGGGCATCGGCTTTTTGGTTGTGGTGGAGTTCGATGATTTCCACATGGTCGAAATATTTGGCGGCTTGGAGGGCGGCCTGTTGCATCAGGATCACGCCGATGGAGAAGTTGGGGGCGACGATCGCGCCCGTACTGGCTTTTTCCGCGAAGGCGGCGAGGTCGTTGAGTTGCTCCGGGCTGAGGCCGGTGGTGCCCACGACGGGACGGACACCATAGGCGATCGCACTGCGCACATTTTCATACACACCATCGGGATGGGTAAAGTCCACCATCACCCCTTGCACCGGCTCTTGGGTCGCCAACACCAGCACACTTTGCAGATCATTTAAAATCGGCACTTCCACCGGCCCACAACCGGCCACAATTCCGGCATCTTCGCCCACCACATCGGGGGAACGATCCACCGCCCCAACGAGGTGCATCCCGTCCGCTGCCATGACGGCCTTGAGCACTTCGCGGCCCATTTTGCCCGCGACACCATTAATTACCACCGGAATTGAAGCTTCAGAGGTCATAGAAGATACGACTCAGTTAATCTGCAAGATTCCATTGTACAGGGGGGCGGCTAGCTATGAATTCGGGGTTCGGGGTGGAGGGTGCTGAGGATCTCACTTTCGGCGATCGCTAATTCTGATAATCGTGACTGCACCACCTCGCGATCAAAATAAGTGTCAGCTAACACCCAATAAATCCCATAATGGCGAGCCTCGGAAGCCATTAAACTCCGGTAAAATTCAGCCAGTTCAGGGTCGGGGCAATGGTCGCCCAAAAGGCCGAGGCGTTCATGCGATCGCGCTTCGATCAAACAGGACACCAGCAGAAAATCCAGCATCCGATCCGGTTCGTTGCGACGAATCAGCGATCGCAACGCTGCGCCATAGGGGGGCGCATTCAACGGCGCGAGGGGAATATTACGGCGATCCAGCCATTGATTGACGAGGGCAAAATGATCCAACTCTTCTTTAGCGATCGCGGTCAGCTTATCTAACAACACCCGGCTGGAGGGGTAGCGAAACATTAAATTCAACGCCGCTGAAGCTGCTTTGCGCTCACAATGGGAGTGGTCGAGTAAAATGGTGTCAAGGTTAGCAATGGCTTGGTCTAGCCAGGCTGTCGATGTTGGGTGCTGAAGAATTTGAATCGTGGTCACGAGGGTTACCGCTGATGCGATGGAGACGGAACGAAAAAGCGACAAAATTCGCGTTTCATTCCAACATAGAGGAATTTTGATAATTTTTGCGATCGTGGACTTAAAAAGAATTCTTCTGTCCTGTGGATGTCGTCAACGTTGTGAACAGAGCCTAAAAATATCAGATGCTCTTGAGTGAATAACCCTTTAAACTTGACAGCACTTGTGTTCCTACTGCCTGCACGGTACTCCCAACGCTTCAAATTCATGTCTCAGGTTGATCTATCGTCATTCCTTGCCCCATCGCTCGAAAATCTATGACCTTTCATCGCCCCAGTTCTGAATCCGAATCCCAACAGCGCCGCATCTTTATCGGAGATGTCCATGGCCATTACGATGCACTGATGATCCTGTTGGAGGCGATCGCGCCTAGCCGCACGGATCAGGTGTATTTTGTGGGGGATTTGGTGGATCGGGGGCCAAAAAGTGCCCAAGTGGTGGAATTTGTGAAATCCAACCGCTATCACTGCCTCTTGGGGAATCATGAACAAATGCTCCTCGATGTGGTAGATGCACGGGGCAACCAAGAGCATTCCCGCCAAGCCTGGCTCTATAGCGGCGGCAACATGACCCTCAACAGCTACGGCTCCAAAGGCGTTTTGCCGGAACATCTAGACTGGATGCGATCGCTCCCCACCCACCTCGACCTCGGCGATGTGTGGCTCGTCCATGCCGGCGTTGATCCCCGCATCCCCATTGAACAACACACCGCCGACCAATTCTGCTGGATTCGCGACGAATTTCACAGCAGCAAAGAACCCTTCTTTAAAAACAAACTGATCATCACCGGCCACACGATCACCTTCACCCTCCCCGGCGTGATGCCCGGCAAACTCGCCCAAGGCCCCGGCTGGCTCGACATCGACACCGGAGCCTATCACCGGCAAAGCGGCTGGCTCACGGGCCTCGACCTCACCCGCGAGCGCGTCTACCAAGTCAACGCCCGCCAACACCGCCTCCGCACCCTCGACCTCGCCGAAGCCACCACCACCATCAACCCCAACCGCATCTTCCCCCGCCGCATGATGATGCGTTGAGCGCTGCAACGATTAACGGGTCTGGTGGGGGCACTGATGGTGTCGGAATTTTATCAAGCCATTCTTGAAGAGGGTCGCCAAGTCCCGCCTGGGGTTTCAACCCCAGGCTAATCGCTGAAGTCGGCTAGAGCTTACGAAAATAGTGCGGGAGTTTTTCCTCTCCGTCAATTGATTGCGGGGATGAAAGACGACACGAGCGACTTGAGTCGCCCTCCTTGGGCGAGTGTCTTGTCTAGCTTAAAAAGGTGAGTTGTTATCCAGAGGAGTGAGCAGAGTCGAACCCCGGAGCACCAGACTTCGACTTCCCTCAGTCTTCAAGTTACTTGCCATCTGAGGCTAGACAGTCCACTAGTCATATCCAAGGATTTAAGGAGTGCGGGCATCTTGCCTGCTGCTCGTGATCCCCATTTTGCCCGCCAGTGGAGGGCGATCGCCCATCAATCCCGGTCAACCCGCACGAATCCCCCGGCGAGGCCCCGTTCTGGAACCCGTAGCCGGATATTTTGATTGGTGAGTTGATAGGTACAGGGGAGCGGTGCATCCCAACATAAACTCTGACCATCTGCCGGGACGAAATACGTCACATCGTTGCTGTGGCGCATGTCCAGATTCCTAAAATCATAATCCTCACTCAAGGCGGGGGGAACGAGCCAATTCAGTTGAATCGCGTGATTGAGCAGGGTATAGGTGGCGCGATAGTGTCGCCCCATCACCCCAAAGGACACCACCACCAAGGCCGCAAAGAAGATCAGCCGCGATCGCCGCTGGGCATGGAAAAATAACCACAGGGCGAAGAGTCCCGTGACGACGGCGATCGCTAAAAATGAAGACGACTGCGGCGCGAGCCAAGCGTTAGCGGTTCCGGCAACGACGATCACGGTGAGCGACCACCAGCGGGATGGTTGTTCGCAGTGACGCGCCAGATAGAATGCCGGTAAGAGGCTGCCATAGGCGGCTCCAAATCGCCAACTGGGTGCAGACGAATAGACATAGACCAACCCCAAAACCCCCAACAGCATGAGGTAGGGTTTGCCGGGAATGGGATACTGACGAGGGTGAGCGAGGAGCAGCCCCAGGGCGATCGCTGCACAGAGGGTTAAAAATATGAATTGACCTTCAAAATCCGTCCAAGGTAGCACCCAATCCCAGGGCTGGGCATCGATGGCGCGATCGCCGATCCAAAAATGCCATTGTTGAATGCTTTGATATTCCCAGAGGGCGATCGCTTTGCCCACACCCCAGGGCAGGTCAAAACAGAGGGCAGGGGAGGGGTAAAGGAGGCAGCCCGATGTAGTGAGGTTGAAGGCGAAAAGGGGCAAGACGAGCAGCGTCGGCAGGGCAACACCTCGGATGATTCGGGTGCGCCAGGGCGATCGCCCCTGACCGAGGTGGAACAGAAACGCCACAAACGCCAAGGGCAGCGCACTGGGTTTGAGGGCGATCGCCAACGCCATGATCAACAGCAGCAGCAGGGACGATTGATCCGCTGGGTGGGCAGGTTGGCGGGCAATCACCAAGATTAGCCAGGCCAGGATGAGGGTGAGAAAGAGCACCGGCTGATCGGGAGAGTTGCCAAAGGGAAGGGTTGACCAAAACAGGGTTGGAATCACGCAGCAAAAGGCGAGGCATAAAAACCAGTCGGTGAAGTGGCTGGTTTGGTTCATGATCCGACGAACAGTGATGGCGATGTGGCAGAGACCCCAACAGAGGACAAACCCGCCGGTGACTGTGCCCATTCGTTCGGTGAAGGGGCCGAAATGAAAAGGGGCAGCAAGGGCATACCAGGAGGAGTTGAGTCCAAAGCGGCTGTGAATCAGTGCAGTGCCGGGGACGGTTCCATAGTCGGAAAACCAGCGGATGATTTGGTAATGGTAGAGGCCGGTATCAAACCAAATGATGGTTTGGGAGGCGAAGAAGGCAACGATCGCACCAAGGCTGAGCAGACCCAGCCGCCACGGCCAGGGGAGGGCGATGATCCGGCACAGAGCCTGGCGCAGTTCCGCACGGCTGGGGGGATGGCGCAGGGCGATCGCCGCCCCCAACAACAGCACGATCGCCCCCACCCAAGGCGTGAGGGGCATCAGCAGGGAGAGGGTGAGCAACAGCCACGGGAGGATCAATAACCCGATCCAGAGGGCGAGGATGAAGCGATCGCCCCGTCGGGGAATCCGCACAATGGTAAAACCGTTCAACACCCTCACCCCAATGCTACTCGCCCCAAACCCTAAAATCAGCCAAGCCAGGAGAAGCGCAACCATAACACAATCAAACCGGGTGAGCGAAAGAGTCCGCCCTTAAGCATATCGTCTCATCTTGGCGGAATGGGCCGAATGGTGCGATCGCATTGTCCTAGGGATCGGTGTGGTGAGGGTCTGTCGTTGTTCACACGTTCCATGGGATACAGCTTGTTTAGAAATCATCACGTCCAGATCAGAAGCCCCTCGCCCAGTGGGAGCTAATCCTGTAGGGGTTTGGGGTGAGGGGAATGAACGAACAAGCTGTATTAAAATGACCCTCCGCATAAAATTTGAGAACGTGACCTAGATAATAAAGCGGTAGCCTCATTGTTTGGGCAGACACCCGCTTTGCTTAACCTGAATGGGTGAGCGGAAGACGAGGAACCCAAAACGATAGGGCATAGGATCGGGGAATGGGGCTAAAAAATCCCTCTTGATTCAGTTTAGTGTTCTAGTTGATAGGGAGTTTAAATGTCTGTGAGCCATGATCGTGAGCTTCCTTGGCCACCTCCTAAGCGTCAAGAGGATTTTGTGACTCAGTTTTCAGAATGTTTGTTTTTTGTGGAGCAAAACAATCGCACGGTTAGTCAATGGGGTGTGGAACTGCGGCTGAAACGAAACATGGTGAAGTTGAGTGCTCAGTATCCGAACTATGGCCGAGTAGATTGGCTCATTTATTTTATTCAGCGGGTGATCTCCAAAACAATGTCGTTCGGGGAACAGTCCCAAGCCCTACGGCATTTATGCTGTTTTTATCAGGTTGATTTTTATTATTTGGCGAAGCAGTGGTGGTTTAAAACGAAATGCCCCCAAGGGGTTTATGCCTGGACGGATTTGTTTGATGCGATCGCAACCCCATTTACAAACTTAGAAAAAGCACAAGTCTCCCTCAAGGACTTTGACCCCAAATACACGACCAAAAGCTATATCAATAAAATCTGTTATCGAGTGGGTCGAGACTGGCTGCGGCAAAAGTTTGGCGCACAGTTTGAAGCACAATTGGGTGCAGTGCAGTTGTTAGGGGATGCACAATCTCCGTCTGACGATGACCGGGCGTGGGCTGTACACCATAAAGCCGAGGAGTTGGCGTTAAAAGAACAGGCTATCCAAGCTGAAATGACTCAGTATAAAGTTGAGCAGCATCGTATTTGGCAGCGTGTTATTCAAAGTCTAGCGAACCTGGAGCAACAGCATCAGGCTCAACAGTTAAAAACCCTGCATCCTAGTCAGTTAACGCTGTGGGATGTGATGTCTATTGGGTATGGATTCAATATCGGCCAGTCCGGTGTGGATCAAATTCTGGCCGGTAATCATCAACGGGTGACCCAAAGCACAATTTGTCGCCGCCTGACATCCTTTAAAACACAACTTTTTTTAGAATGCCTCCATGAGTTTTCCCAGGAAATACAAGAAGGGCTTGGTCATTGTCTACCCAATGATGAAACTCATCCTGATTTTCAAAAAATTGCCAAAGCACAGCATAAAAAACTAGAGCCACTCTTAAGAACCTATTATCAGGACTGGATCTACTCAACTCTAATTAAGCCGAGCCTAACGAACGACTACACTGCAAGTATAACAGTAGAAATCATTACAGAAATAACGGTTGTTTTAAGTCACTGGTTGCAAAAAGAATTTGAACTGGTATTGAATCCAAGCTATTTAAGTAATGGGATGTGCAAAAAAATGCAGGCTGTTCTTGAGCTTTGGGCGCAAAAAATTCGGCAAGAGAATGGGTGATGCCCTTGTACTCGTCTAATTGTCTATGTGATATCAAGGAGATCAGAATGCTTCAACTTCAACACCCTATGACCTCTCAACCTGAACCGCTGGTTTTGGAGATTCCGCCGACGGCGATCGCCCATGCTGAGACGATGCTTGCTCAACAGTCCCACACCGCAGCAGCGTGGAGAGCCTATCGTCATCATGTGGTTCTGGTCACCCTGTGCCAATGGCTACAGTCCCATGGCCAAGAGGAGATCAGCCCCTGCTTGTCCCCAGAGCAACGGGCGGCCGTTTGGGAAGAGATTCCGGGGGTTGCTTTCGATTGGGGGGAAATTCGGTTCGTGCTCCTGGCGACCGAACGATTGCAGGCAGAACGGTTTGTGATTCCACGGGAATGGGTGGATCTACCGGATTTTGCGGGGGATTACTATCTGAATGTTGAATTGGATATCTACCCTGGGGAGAGTTGGTTAACCGTGACGGGTTATGCCACTCATCAAACGCTTCGCGAGCGGGGTCAGTTGAATGAGCCAGATTGTGTCTATGAACTGAAGCCGGAGGATTTGGTGACGGATCTGACGCTGCTGCTCTGCGCTCAACTGCTTTTTGGGAAGCGTCGCGCCCCTCTTGCGACCCTTCCTCTGTTGTCGCCGGAGGTGCAGGCTGATCGGCTCCAACTCTGTGGGGGTCAGTCTGAACCTCGCCTCAGTTTGCCTTTTGCCGAGTGGGGGGCTTTGTTTGTGCAGCCTCAGTGGCGATCGCAACTCTACCGCGCCCGGATGCAAGGATCTGACCCCGCCGTTGCCGGGACTCCTCTGCGCCAATGGTTCGGCGCGGTTGAAGCGAAGGTCAAGCAAGCCGTTACGCAAAGCTGGCAAACCTTAGAGGTGCTCGCGGCCGATTGGCACAGTACCCAACCGACCTTAGCCTATCGTTTTGGGGGGGACTATCGCCGCAATACCAGCACTCGATTTCCGGACGCGGTTCCGGGCGTATTGGATGTGCTCCGCACCTCGCCCGATAAGGAAACTCAACTTTCGGCGATCTATCTCTTAGGGCAAATCGGCCAAGGGGATCGGGAGGCGATCGCGACCCTGGCCACCCTCCAGCACACCGCCTCCGACATCGAGTTACGCCGTCAGGCTGCCGTTAGCCTGGGCAAGATTGAACCCACCCATCCCAATGCCGGTGTGCGGCGCGGCAAAATTCTTGATCTGGGGCTGCGTTTGGATGAAACCCCGATTCTGTTAGTGCTAACCTTGTTGCCAGAAGCCGAGGAGACCAATATTCAAGTGCAGGTGCGCTCCGTCCGTGATGGCGAGAGTTTGCCTGTGAATTTGCAACTTGTCATTACCGATCCGGCGGGAACTGTGTTTCGAGAGGAGCGATCGCGCCAACACACCCAACGCTTGCAAATTGCCTTCACAGCACAAACAAACGACCAGTTTGGAGTCCAAATCATCCTCGACGATCAGCACGTCAGCGAACTGTTTACGGTCTAGGGAACAAAACCTCATGCTTGATTCCACACAACAGGTCATCTTCCGATTCAGCACCGGTACTCTCGATCAGCAAGGATTCAGCATCAACGCCGAAATCCACACAGCCAGCGAGCACCTCGAAACCGATGCCACCCTCCCCCCCCACCCCGCCTTACAATCCGCCTATGAGCAACTACGAGAGCGTTACCAACAGCAATGTTGCGGCCCTGCCGCAAGTTTTCGCAGCCTGAAATTCCTCAATGAACCGACCCATCTGTCGATTCGAGACACCTGTAACGATCTCACCCAACACCTTGATACATGGCTAGAGTCCCCAGAATTTAAACCGATCCGCGAAGACCTATTGCACCATCTGAATCCTGCCCAGCCAGTACGCTTCTTGATCCGAACCAACAACGCAACCCTGCAATGGCTCCCCTGGCACTTTTGTCATTTATTGAATCGCTATCAATATGGAGGCATTGCCCTATGTCTCCCGCAGCGATCGCACCACATCCCCCCCCAAAACCTCAAACCCTTCGTCCGCGTTCTCCCGATCCTCGGCGACAGCACCGGCATCGACATCCAAGCCGACCTTGAACTCCTCAAAGACAAACTCCCCCATGACGCACAAATCCTCGACCCCCTCATCGGCATCACCTGCGCTGAATTAGGCGAAAAACTCTGGCAAGCCGAAGCCGACATCCTCTTCTTTGCCGGACACAGTTCCAGCACAAACCCCAGAGGAGTGGGCGAACTTTATCTCAATAAAACCGATCGCGTCACCATCAGTGAACTCCGGAACGCCCTCACCAAAGCCATTCAGAAAGGCTTAAAACTCGCCATCTTTAACTCCTGTGATGGCCTCAAACTCGCCGCCGACCTCGCTGACCTCAATCTCCCCGCCACCATCGTCATGCGAGAACCCATCCCGGACACAGCCGCCCAATTTTTCCTAGAAGCCTTTCTCACATCCTTCGCCGACCCAGCACACCCCAAACCCATCTCCCTCGCCGTCCGTGAAGCCCAAGAACGTCTCCAACACCTAGAACAAGACTTTCCCTTTGCCAGTGGTTTACCCGTATTGTGCCAACAAACCGATTCCCCCGATCTAACCTGGCAAGACTTGCGAATTAACAAACTAGAGACTCAAACTAAACCAGCTCAACCGGCACAGACATTCACCGTGTCAGGCATTAGATTAAGGTACGCTCTAATCAGTATTCTGAGCATTTTGATGGGTTGTTTATATGGGTTTGTTCTCAGTCCACAGCTTTCTAGCTATTTTTCTCGACAAAGTTCTCGATGTATCAATCAAGAAGATTTGAATTGTGCAATAAAAAGCTTGAATTTTGCCCTATTTTTTAACAAATATAACCCTGAAGCTTTAGTTAATATGGCTTATTACTATGCACTTGTGCAGCAACCCGATAAAGTAGATCATTATCTCGATTTGGCGATCGATCAAGGCAGTTCGGTCGCTTGCAATAACAAAGCATTTCGGTTAATGGAAACAAAGCAGTATGATCACGCTGAGTCACTTCTATATACTTGCCAAGAGATGAAGAGTGAGTCCATCTTACTTGATTATGCGATTCACAAAAATCTGGGATGGATTAACTTGCTACAAGGCCAACATGATGAGGCTAGACAATATCTCTTGGGTGCGCTCTCTCAATACGAGAGTGGGGTCGCCGCTCACTGCTTGTTAGCACAAGTTGAAGATGCACAGCAGATCTCTCATTTAACCGAGCGAGCGATTGAGTATTGGGAGTATTGTCGAGATCATGCTGATCCTAAATACCCAGAAGAGTTAGAGTGGAAAAAAATGTCTGAAGAACGTCTTAGCAGCAGCTTAAAGTGATTCACGGGCTAACTGAATTCACCGATTGATTTTGTCCATGCTTCAATAATAAAATACATAATAGAGTTCATGAAAAAGATCAATTTTTTTCTTATTTTTTTATTTGCGATCGCAGCAACTATATTCAATACACCTGAGAATATTTTTTCACAACAATCCTTTACTTTGGCTCAACCTGAAAATCAAAAACGCTGTGAAGAAACGATAGGCTGTCCTAGAGGGGATAAACCTAGTATTGTCAGTCCACGCAATGGATTGATTTTAGATCATCACCATTTTGTGATTTTTTGGCATGCCGTCGATGGGGCAACCCATTACACCTTAAAAATTCCAGAATTGAACATTCTAGAACGATTAGAAACTACCTCATTCACACATTCAACAGAGCAGTTGGAACCGGATGAACGATATGAAATTAGAGTAATAGCTCATGTTATTCAAGGGAATCAAAGCTTACAATTTGAAGATCGGATTCTGTTTGGAATCATTTCCCCAGAACAACAGACACAAGTTCAGGGACAAATTGAAGCAATTACACAGCAAAATCTAGACTCAAAAGCCACCGTATTAGCCACTGCTCAGGTTTATCAATCAGCATTACTATACAACGATGCAATCAATATTCTCACCCAATATGTGAAAAATGTAGGTGCAGATGCCCAGATTTATCATAAACTCGCTGAACTGTATGATATCATCCGCCTCCCAGAAACAGCGATATATTACACAGAGTTGGCTAACACATTAGAGCCAATTACCCAGTAAAATAAACGGCGACCAATAATAAGGGGATAAGTACCCTAATTCCCTGATATATTGCTGGGCTATTTTCAGGGCATACGCTTTGCCTTGCTCTGGCTCAGTTTTTAGTATTTCGTAGAACTTAATCATGAGTTGTGCTGTTGCCAAATCATTCACATTCCATAAACTCGCAACGGTACTTCGTGCCCCGGAGCGAAGTGCAATACCCGCCATCCCTAAAGCTGCACGGTTATTACCTTGAGCCGTTTGACAAGCACTCAAAACTAAGATTTCAAGATCCTGTTTCCAATATAAGGTGGCTTCTTGAAAGATGTCGGCTAACTCGTTTAAGTTGAGTTGGCTGTCATAGGTAATCAACGATGTCTGATTAGGGTTAGAGCTAAAAGTTCCATGGGTTGCAATGTGAACGATGGGAAATATTTTAGAAATCATCATTTTCTGGAGAGTGACAGTTGTGAAGTTTTCATTACGCAAATCAGTAACAGAAAAGAGTTGATGTATTCCATCAATTTCTTTGTCTACATTTTTAAGATTTGGCCAACGTGTTTCATACTTCTGATTGTAATATTCAAAGTTGGATAGACCGATGCTTAACACTTGTTTCTGGATGTCTTGAGTTCGATGAGGAGGAAAGATACGAGTACTTGGTACGACAGAGATTGTGTAGTCTTTTTCTAGTAAATATTCTTTGTGTTGGTCTTGGAGTGCGGAGAGAGGAATACCTCGCAGCACATCATCAAGAGAGAAAATGAGATTTTTAGGTCTTTGTTGTTCGATAACAGCCTCAAAGGGTTTGAGTAACCAATCATAAATTTGGAAACCATAATCAATGGATGTGTCCAAAAATAAATTAGGATTACGTCCATCTTCTTGGGTGAGCGCAACACGAAATTCTTTGACAACTTTGGTGATGGTAAATTGTGTCAGATTAGGAGATGAATGATACAGTAAATTTTGATTTTTAAAATCAACAATCACTGCTAAGCGATCGCGCAACAAAATTGTAAAAAAGAATGCTGCCTTTTCATCCACGTCACCCACATCGGTATTGGCAAACTGGGTGCAGTCATCTTGAAAGAAATTATCTAATTCTGCCAGTTGTAAGGCTTCAATTACGTCCCGTGCTTGTTTGAGTTCGTCTTGTGTTGGGGTTTCTGGGGCATTGATCGATTTGCCTGGGGCGGTCTCTCCGGGTGGCAACAATAGATCCACATATTCCCGATAGAGTGGCTCAACGCGATCGCGAAAATCGTACTGTATCTCCTGATTGAAGGCTACGAGGTTGTTGCGGAGATTTTCGAGATTTTTGTATGCCGAGCGGTAGATGGGAAGCAGTTGAGCGCGGGGGTGGTTTTGCTGTTTGAGAATTCGTCCTTTTTGCCAGAGCCACTGATATTTTAAATGGGGAAAATCACGACTTAAGGATAGGGCTTGCTCTGTCGCTTCTAGAGCAGGTTGTAACGCACCTTTTTGTTCCTGAAAACGTCCTAGATATCCCCAGGCGTAGGACTCAATTTGAACATTGCCTTGGCTCTGAGCGATCGCTGCTAAATGCATCACTAACGCAATGGCTTGATCGGTATATTGAGTCGCATTGACGATGTCCGGTGAGTGAGCAGATTGCACATCAACACAATGCAGAGCTTGGGCGTATTGTAATCGTGTTAATGGCCAGTTTAGATCGGTTTTTTGCGGATTGTTCAGGGCTTCGGATGGAATGGTGTTGATAAGTTCTATCGCGCTTGAAATATTGCCTCGGAGTAGCTCTAAGTTGACTTGGTAAATCTGCGATCGCAACTTTAAACCCGGCTCACTTTCGCTCTGGTTTGTGAGGTGTTGATAGTCTTGCCATGCTTCGATATAAAACTTAGACTGAAACGGGCTAGGACAAAATTTTGGATCAAACTGAATTCCGTCTTCAGACTCTTGTTGGGCCCGTTCTTGATCGCCTTGCGATCGCGCTAAATTGGCTTGAGTTAAGATGATCTGGGGGTTATGGGGCTGTTGCTGGGCGAGCTTTTCTAGGATGTTCTGTGCATTGGTAAATTGACCAACTTTGCGCCAAAGGTCTGCAAGTTCTAGTAGGCTTTCGGTCTCACGTTCGCTAGGCGAACTAAACTGGGTTAAAAGTCCTTGCAGATCATCAATAGTGCCTTTTGCATCACATATGAGGGGATCGGATTGGTTGAGGCTGCTTAACAGGAGTTGACAGCTTTGAGTGATGCGCCCTAAATGTTGTTGGGCTTGGTTTTGTTTGATTAAATTACGGTGACGATAGGCGGCCCATTCAGGTGTCTGATCATAAAGGGGTTGGATACGTTCCCAGACTTCAAGGGCGGCTTGAAAGTGGCTTTGGGTGAAGTATAAATCGCCGAGGATGTTAAGACTATTGGCGAGGGCTTGTTCTTGATGGGTTGTTGTTGGTGGATTCAGGAAAGTTAGGCTGTTTTGAATGGTTGCGATCGCTTCTCGAATATTGCCATTTTCCTGCTGTTCTATTGCTTGATTTTGCAGATGAATCACGGTGCTTAAGGGGTCAGAAGGTTGAGACTGTGCCGGGAGTGATCGCCCGCCGATGACCAGCAACAGTGTGAAAATTCCTAACAGTAGCCAACGGATAATTCCCATGGTTTGCAACATCACTAATGCGTTTAAAATGCGATTTCTGATTGAATGACAAAATGGAGGCCGTTTTCTTGCAGTGTGTTGTTACGACTATCCACTTCGATGAGTGGTAAGCCCCAATAGAGTCGTGCTGATAGGTCTGTTCTCACTTGCCAGACGAAGCCAAGACCCAAGGATACAAGGGTTTGCCAGGTTTGCTCATCCCGCCCATCAT
Organism: Spirulina major PCC 6313; assembly: GCF_001890765.1. Lineage (NCBI taxonomy): Bacteria > Bacillati > Cyanobacteriota > Cyanophyceae > Spirulinales > Spirulinaceae > Spirulina > Spirulina major. The sequence continues at coordinate 566,919 of NZ_KV878783.1, forward strand.
CCTGCCAGGCGATGCCCCAATCAATAAACGGCGCGAGCCAGAGTTTGCCGCCGGGCTTGTTGATTGCGCCAATCAGGGGGTATTGATATTCCAGGGAGAGGGCTGCGCCATTGTCGCGAGAAACCACGTCTTGGCGATAGCCGCGCACGGTTCCCAGGCCGCCGAGGCTGAATTGTTCTTGGGCGAGGAGGGGGCGATCGCTCCATTGCAACCCGCCTTGTACCAAAATTTGAGCGTCATTGCGGAAGCGTTGCAACCATGTGCCTTGACCGTGCCAATGGAAAAATTGGGAGTCTGGAGCGGTGTCGTTGCGGGTGGCGGCGAACCAATCGAGACCGAGGGTGAATTGGGAGCGGAGGCCCAGGTAGGAGCGATCGCCCCGCTGCATCCAATCCTGGCCAAACTGGAGGCGGGTCACCCGAATTCGCCCGTCTGAGTCTGCCCCCTCCGACAGGGGAAAGTTAAAGCCTAAAATCGAGGTTTGGCTAAACCGATGGCCTAAGCTGAGATCCACCGCCACTTCATGGGCTGCTGAACGGTGGAGGGGTTGCCGCCACGTTAAGCCCCAGTGGTTAGAGTCACCGTGTAAATCAAGGTAGTCAAAGGGGTCTTCAATGACGGTGCTTTCCCCTTGGCCGATGGAGAGGGTAAGCTGGCCACTGCGGGCATTGAGGGGTAGGGTGTAGCTGCCTTCCAGGCTGGTGCTGCCAGTGGTGGTGCTGAAGATGGCGGTGAGGCGATCGCCCATTCCCAATAGATTGCCCTCCGAGATTTGCACCAGTTGCCGCTGAGTGCCCACACTGGGCGGTCGGGCATTGTCAAAACCGGCCCGCACGATCAGGCTTTTGGCTTCTTTGAGTTCCACGGTCAGGATGTTGCGATGTAGGGCTGACCCTGGGATCAGTTCCGCGTTGATCTGCTCAATGAGCGGATTGAGTTGTAACTGGCGCAGTACATCAAGCAACTCATTAATATTCAGTGGTTGAGCGGCCAGAGCGAGGCGATCGCAAAGATACCCATCATTCAAACGACGGCGGGCATTGGTGCGCCGCAGTTGAATCCGCTCTAATCCCCCTTCCACAACCACCAGGATCACCACACCATCGTCCCCCACCACTTGGGGCGGAATCGTGACATAACTATTCACATAACCGTCCTCATTCAGATTCTGAGTTAAGTCTTGGACAACCTCAAATAGGTCTGCAAAGGTGTATTGGGTCTGATCGCCAACCCGCTGATCAATATGCGTTTGCAAACTCCCCGCACTGATGGCTGAATTCCCTAAAAACCGAAAACCTGTGATGGCTGCCGTGCCTGGAATCGTGTCAAGCTCGGCAGGGGTGGGGGGTGGCATATTGGCGGCTAAGGTGGTGAGCGATACCGCTGTGTTCACGTCACAAATACTGGTGGGGTCTAGAGTCGGTTCATTGTTACGGTTAAACCCTGGCTCAGGTTGCTCCTCTAAGTCAGCAGGAAGAGAGTGAGGGAATTCGCGATCCTGATCATTCAACGGGGGGGAAGTCTGGGCAGAAGCGATCGGAACAGCTTCCACCAGCATCAACCCCCCCAGCAGTAAACCGGGTAATCCCCTGCTCAGCACCGCTCTCACCCGTAAACCCTGACCCCCCACTCTATCCACAACGCACCGCACTCACCAACATACCCTGCACCGGATCAGCCGTGGGTTCAGCGGTAAACACCAATTGACCTTGGGCATTTTTACCCCAGCCTTGAGCAATTAGGGGGTTTGTGGTTTGGGGTGGGGGCGGTGTCGCGGTGATGAGGGCCGCTCGGATCGGTTTGTTTGTACCGACAAAGGGTGCGATCGCCCCTACTCCAGATTCACTCAAACTCGACGAAACCCCCTGCGGCCCCGTAGGAACGGCCAACCCAGACACCGCAAATTGTCCCGTAGTTTGCTGATCTGTGCCAGGGCGAACGGTACAGACCCGCTCCACCACCTCCGGCGACTCCACCACCGGGATTTCAATCAACGCCTGGGTCGGGTCAATATCCGGCGTATTCAGCACCACCTCGCCATTGAGTTCTGGATTCACCAACGAAATCGCCGTAATGTCATTCTCCGCCGTCCGCACTAACCGAAACTCCAGCCCAAAAATCCCCTGGGCCGTAATCACAATCCGACCCCCCCGACCCTGAAACGAATTCGAGGCAATATCACTATTAAACAATCCCGTCACCGTCGCCGCTGCGATCGTAATATTCCCCCCATCCCCCGGCTGGTTCGCTGTCCCCGCCGTCGTCGCAATTTCGCTGTCAAACAGCATCACAATATGGTCAGCCGAGAGGGTTAAATTGCCACCTTGCCCAGAGGTGGTGGAGCCAGTGATACTCGCGTTGTTGTTGAGACGGATATAGCGAGCGTTGACCGTGAGGTTACCCGCGTTGCCGCTAGGGCCATTGGGGTTGAAGCCTTCCACGGTGATTGTGCCTGAATCACTAATGTTCAGGGTGGTTGCTTTGATGCTGAGGTTGCCTGCATTTTGATCTGTACGGGTGCGAGCTGCGATCGCGCTTGGGAGAAGGCTTCCTTCACCTTGAACCGTAATGGTGTCATCCACTTCAACAATTAAGCTACCACCTGCACCATTACCAGCCGTTCCTGCCGTCAAATTACCTCCATTGCTAAGGAATAAGGTAGCTGCTTTAACCGTGAGTTGACCGCCTTGTCCTACTGCACCAACATTCACCTGTGTTGAAATGCCACTTTGAACAACATCACCACCATCTACGCCTTCGCCAATAACCCGGATCGAATCAGAAGCTGTGATATCCACATTACCGCCTAAACCTGTCCCAAATACACCCGCAGAAATCTGTGAGCCGCCTAAAACTTGAAGCTGGCCGGTATTAATTTCGACACTTCCGCCTGAACCTGTTGCGCCGGCATCGATTTGTGAGGTAATACGGCTCACATCATCCAAGTTAATTTGGTTGGCATTGAGGCGAACCGTACCTGCATCACCCGAAAGGAATGCTGTCGTGGCAATTTCACTACGATTACTGAGGGTAATGTGATCAGCGATCGCTTCCACTCTGCCAGCATTTCCTGCACCCAGGGAATCTGAGACGATTCGACCATCATCAAGACTAAGTCGTTTCGTATTGATAAAAGCATTTCCAGCTTGACCTGAACTAAAAAAAGTACTTGCTGATATTGTTCCACCAGATTGAATTGTAGTTGAGTCACTGATATTGAGATCAACATTGCCAGCAGTCCCTACATCTGTTGTTTCCGCAGCGATAATACCGTCATCAAACAGGGTCAATCTAGTTCCGTTAACCGTAATATCCCCTCCCTGATTACCGTTATCAACTTTTGCGTAGAGGCCACTCGGCCCCATGAAGGTCACACCAGTACCACTAATGTCTAGTGTGTCAGTGTTAACCGTGATATCACCAGGGCTATCCCCAAAGAAGAATGTACCAGTCAGTACTTGCGCCCCATTTTGAATAGTGACTTGAGGAGCTGAAAGTAGGATGTCACCACTACTCCCCGTTGCTGCTGCACTAAAACCACTTTTAGTCGCGATTAATGTAGGACGTAAATTACTAAACCCAGTGAGTTGAATGCGTTCTAAACCTGTGACAGTAATATCTTGTCCTGCACCAGCACCTTGAGTGATTGACAAAATCACAGAGCCATCTTCTAGGTTCACTTGTCGTCCCTGGACATTAATTGCGCCACCAGCCATGCTACTTGCATCAATCGATGCTCGACCCGTTAACTCAACATCTAGAAAATTTTGCACTCCTGAGTAGTCAAATGCCAGATCAGAAGATAAATTGACTGTTGCCCCTTCTGCTACACTGCCAATTTCAATTCGGCCTTGATCTGTACGGACATTGCCACCTTGGAACTGAATTCCACCCCCGATAAGCGCCACTGTTTGATTGGGAGAAGACTGAATTCCGGTGCTGGTTGCAGAATCTAGTTCATCATGGAGCGAACCGGTGAGCGTGTGCCCCGTACCCTCAATCCGGATCTGACCGGGTGAACCCGTGAAACGCAGAGCTGTAGGAGCCTGGACAGATAATGTCCCACCCAGACTTGTATCTGATGCATCAAAAATACCATCTGGAAACTGCACCTGAGTTGCTGTGCTCCCAACAAAAGAAACATCTGTTGCCAATTGGGCATTTTGCCCCAAGTGAATACCTGCGGGATTGATCAGAAAAATTTGCACAGGGGTACTGTTAGCTGAGATGGTGCTGTTGATCCATGAAGTTGAACCATTGATCACACGCCCAAAAATTCGTTTGACAGTACCTGTGTTGTTGAAGCGAACGGGTGTGTTGCCAGGGCTAAACTCAGTAAAGCTGTGGAAGAGATTTTCCTGACCTGAGGGATGATCCCCACCATCAATTGTGATGGTCGTACCAGGAGTAACAATTGTGCTAGAGCCTGGAAATTTATTGATCTGGGCATTACTAGGAATAGCAAAAGAGGCGAAGAGGATTACTGCTCCGCTCCAAGAGGACAATGTTCTGTTCATCAAATCAACTGCTAGAGGGCTAGTGTAGGGTCACTCATGAGGAGGGATTACAGGAACGACGCTTAAACAAGCGAGTCAGTGCTAGTAGTCCAATGATGAGAAGTGGTAGAACTTGTGATGGTTCAGGTATTTCTACTTGCTCACATCCAGAAACACATTCGACGGAAGTATCCAGCATTTGATGCAGAGTGTATCGATTAAATTGATCTCTCAGTGCAATTTCAACATTGTATTCGTCTGTGGCAATTTCTTGGTAAGTTTGGGTGTCTGAGGTTGGGTTGGGGCTAGTTGAAATTCGTTGGGGTGCTAGTTCACCGTTAAATGGATTAGATTGCCAGTCAAAGTCAAAGAATGGATCATCGATAATCTCTGGCAAGATCATCCAGTAGGTTTCTGTTGAGTTGTTTACAGTGCGGGTGAAGCGGGCGAAGTTTAATACATCAACGCCAGTTACGGTGTCGGTGCTTTCTGTCGGTATACCGAGTTCGCCAAAGACACTGTAAGTACTGCTCTGGGGGATATCAAGCTGTCGCCACCAAAGGTTGGGAGCCTGAATAGTGTAGTCCGGATCATCTTTTTTGATGTAAGTCGCGTCACCACTGACGGTATTTTTTAGGTCAAAGCGGAATCCGAGCAGGGGTTGGTAGTCGAACATTTCGACGTTCCAAGTTACATCTGGCATTTTGGGGTGTGCTCCGTGATGAATATCAGCAGGTTGATCAAGGTGAGGGGCAAGTAAGGCGGGCAACAAGAACCGCTTATAACCCCTATGGTGATGCGGTAAATTGTTATGCAGTCACCCGGTGATGAAATTGAGCAGACAGCGTCTGCCATTTTGAGATTGTGAAGAATTTAACCGTATTGAATGTGATCTACCTCCCAGCCGTTGGCATCGTTGGTTGAAATTTTTACGGAGGCGATGCCTTTGTTGTTGGAGATGCCGAGGAATTCGTCGGCGGCGTTGGTGAAGGTTTGGGCATCGCTCTGACCGAGGCTCACGCCTTGGCGATCAAAGGCTTCAATGGTGGCGGTGCTGCTGGGGTCGATGTCGGTGATCACGAGGCCGACATGGGTAAAGTCTTGGGCAAACTCAAGAGTGAGGTCGGTGCTATTCACTTGGAGAGCTTTGCTACCATTCGTGAGGTTGTTCTCTTGCGCCAGTCCACCGCTGATGATGTTGGCGTTGGTGTGATTTTGAATCGTGAGGGCGGGGCCATTGATCAGGTTGTCTTGGAAGTCTCCAATGTGGAGGGTGGGGAGGTTAGCGGTTTGGAAGGGGCTATCGGTGGAGGTGGTGTAGGGAGTGGAGGGGCGATAGTGGGTGGTGAGGCTAGGAAGGGGAGTGGCTTTGCCGAAAACGACATAACTTTCATCAGCGTTATAAGTACCAATAATTAGATCATCAAATCCATCTCCATTAATATCACCTGCTCCCCTTACCATGTACCCCGAATAATCACGTTCATTTATTCCATTCAGCCAAAAACCATTGTTACCATCCAGAGTGTCCACTTCAACCTCTCCATCATTACCTACTTGTTGTCCACCAAATACGAGATAGCTTCGTCCTGCATTATCATTGGGGTAGGTATGCGCAACAAGAAAATCATCAATTTCATCACCATTAAAATCACCTACTTCACTAACAAGATTACCTGGTTGGTGATATTGATGAACACCCCGTACTTCAACACCGCTGATCACAAAACCGTTCTCTCCATCTAAACCATAAGGTGATCGCCCAATACTCTTGACTTGACTATTTCCGAACACAACACTGCCGCCTCCATAAGAGCCAAAAAGTAAATCATCAACACCATCCGCATTGAAGTCACCTGCACCACCTATAGCAAATCCTCCAGAGAAGACAAATCCAGTGTCATCGTCAATCTCTGATAACTCGAAGCTCCCATTTTTGCCAATATCTTCATTCCCAAAAATGACATATTGACTAAAATTCTGTATATACCCAGAGTCAATCATAAAGTCGTCAATACCATCTGCATTGACATCTCCTGCCGCCCTTACAGATTGTCCGAATCCTGATTCATAGAAAAGTCCATCAATAAAAAATCCCTGATTACTATTGAGGTTACTTAGTTCAATAAGACCATCATTCGCAACATCAGAACCCCCGAAAATCAAATAGCTTCTTCCAGCTTCTCTAAGATCGCCTTGTCCAAACCCAGGTGTACCAATGAGTATGTCATCAAAACCATCATTATTCACATCTCCAGCACTACTTACAGAAAAGCCTGTCTGATCATTTTGATTGATTCCTTGTATAGCGAAGCCATTATTACTATCTAAATTTGCCAATTCAATGTTACCGCTACTACCAACATCACTGTTACCAAAAATTATGTAGCTACCACCTTTACCTTCAAATGCTTCTGGTGCTCCAATAATTAGGTCATTGATTCCATCTCCGTTCACATCTCCAGCGCTACTTACAGATGCATCAGCACTGAAATAGCCTTCGATCGTAAAGCCATTATTTCCATTGAGATCTGCTATATCAGCATTCCCACTATTGCCAATCTGATTGTTTCCAAATAGAACGTAACTTTTCCCAAATTGCTGAGACCCAAGGATTAGATCGTCAATGCCATCGTCATTCACATCACCTGCATTACTTACGGCTAATGAGCTTCCCCTGATCACAAATCCATTACTGCCATCCAAATCGCTCAAATTAAACACCGCCGGAAATGCCTCAGGCGTAACCCCGTGAGCCACATCAAACGCCACATCTACTCGTCCACTCGCAGCCCCCAACTCATCCACCGCACTGACCTGAAAACCTAACACATCATCCCCTGCCAGATTCGAGACCCACTGCAACGCATCACCAGGGCGAACCAACGTCTGCCCCACCGTCACTGCTTGGCCATTGAGTGTCAACACTCCATCGCCCACGCCCTCAATCCGGAAGCTCATCACATCCCCATTCGCATCCGTCGCATCCGAAGCCACCAACAGATCTGCATACGTGATCGTCTGCACCTGGAACTGAGTCGCTCCCGTCAAGGTATCAATTTGAGTCAACGTCGGTGCAGAATTAAACGCCGTCACCGAAACTTCGACCAAGCCGTAGGTTCCCCGATAAGCCCCACTCTTCTCAGCCAAGCTCAAATCATTCCAACGATCAGTTCCTGCATGGAATTGATGGGCAAAATCTTCCCCACCGACAAAATCCTGAGCATTATTTGGCTCCGTGCTATACCAGCGACTGTACGTTGAGGGGCTACCATCAGCCCAGGCAAAATTTCCTTCGGTTTGACCCAATACCTCGCTATCCGTCAAACCAAGCCAGAAAGTACCAGTACTGCTAAATGTATCTAAAACCCACTGCTGCTCACTCGCATCATTAATCGTGATCAAATTGCCACCGAATGATAGTGCCTGCTCCTGCGCCCCCAGCCAAGTATCCGGAGCTGTCAAAAAATAATAGTTGCCCGTATCAGCGTTGAAATAAACCGGATTCGGTGCATTAATCAAATTCGCATCACTGATTCCGGCTAACGTTTGGCTCATTTCTGAGAGCGTTGTGCCACTTTCGATCTGACTCCGCCAGCTTGTAATTTCATCAGGTGTTGCACTACGACCTAACGCCTGTTGATAAAGAGCATCGATAGTCGTTGCGACTTGATAGTTACCTTGACCATCGATCGCAGATTCAATAATGTCACGACGCAAACTGTCAATCGATTCTCCGGCATCAAAACGAGCCTGCCAATCTTCAAATAAAGAGACATCCCGACCGATCGCATCTCGTGCAATTTGGTTAATGGGGTGCAACTCCTCAATCCAGACTTGCCCCGTGCGATGTAGCCCCAAGTCATACGCCCCCGTATCCTTGAGCGTAATGGTGACATCCTCAAGACCATCCGCCTCAAAGTCACCCAAGGGGTTAATCCCCACTGTGGCAATAAGCTGACCCGCCTCAAATGTCACCGAGCCAGACAACGCCTTGAAATCAGTACCATTGATTGCACTCCCACCCACGGTATATTCCACCGTCAAAGCTTGGGAAATATCCCCCACACGAGTAAAGATGACCTGACCCGAATTACCATCCTCATCTGCACCGTAGTCCGTGACCTCCACATTGACAATCGGCTTGGCGAGCTGGTCTGGATCAATCTCAATCAAACCCGTAAGCGAGTGTCCCATCTGGGCAACAACATCATTCCAAAGCCCACGTTCGCGAATGGGGGTGCTACCCGTGGGGATATAGACAACCGTACCCACCGGAATAGCGTACTGTGTGCCATCCGCATAGCTTGAACCATCCGCTTTTTGGATTTCACCCCAACGGAAGCCAGACCCAAGATATTGCTGCGCAATACTCCACAGCGAGTCACCAGGCTGGAATCTGTAAGACTGTCGGGTTTGTTGCGAACCATTGGTTAGCTCAGCCGTAACGAATTCACTGAAATCCTCTCTTACACCACCGATCAGAACATTATTAGGTTCTCCCGATCGCCAATTACTAAAACTAACTGCCTCACCATTGACCCATTGGAAACTCCCCTCCGATGCACCGTAGAACTCACTATCGGTCATCCCCAACCAAAATGTTGTGTCTCGGAAGGTGTTCACTAACCAATCACTTTCGGCTTGGTCATTAATCGTCACCAAATTGCCGCCGAGGGCTTCAGCTTGCGCTTGCGCCCCATGCCAACTGTCGATTTCACTCACTACATATTGATGACCATTAGCGGGGTTGATCTGGACAAACGGGCCATAATTCCACTGGCGAGTGCTGTTAGCAATAGTCGCTGTGCTACTCGCTTGGCTACCCACTACATAGCCAGTACCATTGGCTAAACTGATCACCACCGATTCATCACCTTCCGTGAAGTCGGTGTCATAGAAGGCCGAAACCCCAAATGTTGCACCCTTCTCCCCTGCGGCGATCAACACTGATCCGGTTAGCGGTAGATCACTGCCATCTACCCCCGCACCACTCAGAGAATAATTCACTGTTAAGTCTTGGCTGGTGTCTCCATCCCGTTCCACATAGAACACCGCCGCATCCCCATCTTCCGAAGCGATCTGATCCAACGCTTGTAAGGTCACTTCTGCTGAGGGAGGCTCAGGATCATTATCTGCAATGTTGATGGTATGAGCCGCCAGCACATTACTGGTGACATATCCTGCACCTGCTGCCAACTCAACAATCAGTGTCTCAGTTCCCTCATAAATCGAGTCATCGGTCGGCTGTACTGTGATGAACCGTGAGACCTCACCCGCCGCAAACGTGATTGAGTTCGGTAAATCATAATCTTGACCATTCTCAGCCGTGCCAGAGAGCGTGTAATTCACAGTCAAGGGCTGTGAAAGATCACCTCCGGAGCGAATAACCGTAAATGACCCTTCTGCCCCATCTTCAGAAGCAGCAAATGCACCGGGGGTGAGCATTACTTCCGCAGGTGGAAGCTCGGTTACTGCTGCTGTGATATTTATCGGTACAGCATCATCCTGCCCATCACTAGCAATAATCGTAAATGCAGGAATGCTGTTCCCCACTGCATCCGGTGTCCATTCCAGCGTTTGACCAGGACTCAACTCAATCGTCCCAGCCACAACCTGACCATTCTGGGTTAGGCTGCCGGACTGTAAAGCATCGACCGTAAAGGTGATAGCATCACCTTCAACATCCGTTGCACCCGTCACATTGACTAAATCTTGATAAGAAATGGTGAATGGCTGGCCCAGGGTTAACCCAGTGAGTAAGCCATCAGTCAAACGAGGTGCATCGTTCACTGCAATGCCGTTGAGTTCAATGACATCTGCGATCGGCGTAGCAATCCGACCATCATCGGCTGAGATTTGCAGTTGAACTGTGCCATTGAAATCGGTGGCGGGGGTGAATTGGAGATCTTGCAGAGCAGCTTCAACTTCTGCGGGTGTGCCGTTAAACTCCCAAACGCCTGCTGCCTCTGAAGTCTTACCACCGCCGGTGAGTACACCAACCCCATCAGGCACAGTGATCAGCACGGAGAGATTATCACCATTCGCATCGGTGACGACAATATCAGTCAGTGTAAGGGGTTGATCTTCTGTATAGGTTAGGGGTTGGGGAACGTTGAGGACTGGTGGGGTGTTGACCGTGGGATCAGTGCCATAAACCTGAAACTGCCACGAATCCAGATGCCCCTGATATGGTAGGGAAGAGGTATCTAGATAGTCTGTTTTATCCCGGATTGTTACCGTCCAAGTTCCCTGCGAGGATACTCCCCAATGTCGTAGAGATGAGAAAGTCCAATTCAGTGCTGTTGCTTGCACTTGCGGGTCACTATACCGACCGTAAACCTTATCGTTACTGTGGGGCTTCGCCAAAATCGACTCAACGCCATCTGGAGATTTCAACACGATTTCTAAATCTCCACGATAAGAATGCTTGCCACGGAGAATTAGCTCTACGGATTCGATCTGAACGTTCTCATCAACATTAATGTCAAATTCCAAGACATTAGGGATAGGATTACTTCCTGTGTACCCCTCATTCTTAATTCTTCCCTGTGGGAACCCAAGAATGTCTTCTACAGGTTGTGATAAAGATATCTCAGTTGGTAATGAAACCCATGTTTTGGCAGCATTCACTGCTGCTGCTGCGTCAATAATGCCAAAACCGTACTCGTGACTATGGCTGATTGTGGCACTGCCAATGATCTGCTCAGGAGTCCAGTCTGAAGCAAGGTTATCTCGCTGTGCAGTTGTGATCAGAATATGCTGCACATCCCGCCAAGTCAGGTCTGGGTTAACCTCCAACATAAGAGCAACAACACCTGAAACAAACGGCGCTGCCGCAGAAGTACCGTTGAAGTCATGGATATAATCGCCATGACCTCCTGTTGTAGTGATGTCATCGGAGTAGGCTGTCACCATCAACGAAGCACCAGGATTGCTATAGTCTGTCACTGTGTTACCGCTGTTGACTGCCCCGACTGAAATTGTGGCACGGTGATTTGCTAGAGAGCTATAGTCAGTGCGATCGCCCAACTCAGCATCGTTGCCCCCAGCAAACACGTAAATATTGCCTTTGCCTTGCCGACCCGCCAAAACTGCATTATCAATGGCGTTCTCCCACAAGGGGTCAGTCGGTGGCAAACCAATCACACCACTATTGGTGTTGAGCTTTGGTCCAAAGAAACCCCAACCCCAACTATTTTGATAAATATCGATTGCATCCGTCCTGTGGGACAGAACATCTGCAATTTCAATTTGATTTGTGCCATTCGCACCAAATCGGAGAGCTGCCCATTGGGCTTCTGGCGCAACACCTGACCCATCGTCTGCTGTTGTTGTGTTGGTTGCGTGAGATGAATCAGCACCTCCTGCAACAATGCCTGCAACATTAGTACCATGCTCATTGAACATGGAAACTTCAACCGATAGTTCTTCAAACCAGCCCGTTACACTACCGTTTCCATCGGCATCATTATTGGAAATCGCCAGCGCCCAACTTTTGTGATTACGCCAATTCCATGCTCCATTGACATGAGCATCAATATCGTTGGAAGTGAAAGAGTATTCCAACTGACCAGAAGCTCCTTCGACAAGGCTGATGATTCGCTTGGTCGGATCTTCAGGTAGACCTTGCTTATTCAGCGGCAAAAGATGAAAGTCTAGTTCATCGACTTCAGCATGGTCTAACTTGAAACCAACATCAAAATCCTGAATTACACCGTGAAACGTCTCAAATGGGATAGGAATAAAATTGAAAGAGCTTTGAGTCCAGTAGAATTCATTTAAAGTGGGGTCATGGAATGTAGCATTAAGCGGTGTGTCAAAGATTTCAAGACCATTAACCAGACCAGAGCCAGTGATAAAGCTGGAGACATCTCCATCACCTTCATCAAAATCCCAGCTGAGATCAGCATTTGGATTTAAGTTTCCTTCAAAGTTATCTGCCAAGTCCAAATGGTCTATGGCAAATCCAATATCTGTCACACCAACGGTCACACCAGAACCATAAATTGGATTTTGGGGATCGCCATGCCAAGCTGCGTCTAAATTACCTTGAATTAGATGCCACTGGCTGCCGTCTTGGAATAGTGGCTGGTTAGTGGGTGAGTAAACATCCAGCTTAAAATCAATCAATGGGTAAGCGTACTCAATAAACGCTTGGCTACCAAACCATTCTTGAAGTTCGGCAAGATCTTGCTGGTTAGTCAACGTCCAACGATAGGTATTAGAAATATGACCAATCACTCCTTGATTTTCTGCACCAATTAAATCGGCGAGTTGATTTGCATCTTGGCCGTAGCGAACACTGACAATCCAATCCTGGCGACTTTCGAGCAGGCTGGAATTGTACTGTTCTAGATTGCTTGCTGTTGCCAGAGCTTCCTTTGCGCGATCGCTCAACTCTTCCCCAGCGGGCAACGACAACACGGTGAAGTCTCGCGTCTCACCGATTTCACTTAACCCAGACTGATACTGCGTAATCGTTTTGACTTCATAGTTTCCGGCGGGAAAGAGAGCATCCTGCTCAAACTTGAACCGGCCTGCTTCGTCAAAGTCAGTGATTTCTTGAACGACTTCCCAGTCACCACTGTGGCGGTTGCGTACCCAGACTGCAACGCTTTCGATGAGTTCAGGACTATCAGCGCGGCCAATGAGGCGAAAGTTTTCGGTGGGATTGAAGAAGCGATCGCTATAGGTATTAACCTGGCTATCTTGATCGATCAGGTCGAAAAATTCTTGGGCCTGGGGTTTGTGATCCCACCAGCTTAGGTTACTGTCGGCCAGGGTGGGGGCGGTGGTGGTTGCGCCGCGAATTTGGAAGATGGCATCGTTAAAATCTCCGTCATACTTCGTGCCGTTGGGGTCGAGGTCTTCAAAACCGAAGGTGTGACCTTGGCCGGTGATATCCACCAGGGCGGGCTGATCGAAGGAGAAAATGGGTTTACCTTTGCCCTGTTGCAGATCGGCGATGGTGTAGCGCGGGGTGAGGAGGATGCCGAACTGTTGGCCGGGGGTGAGTTCGAGGGTTTTGGGGCCGATATACTCTCCGGCGTTGAAGTCGTCGCGCAATTGACCGCTATATTTTGCGCCTTGGGTGCGATCGCTGATCACCGTCTGACCCAAATCAGACTCGCTCAACACACGCCGCGTGGCTTCGGCTTGAAACTCAGCGGTATGAGATTGACGAATATCCATCCCCTCCAAGCTGAAGAGTCCCATCTCAAACTGAAAGGCTCCACCGTCATAGAGATAGTCCAAGGAAAGATGGCCAGTTTCGCCGACGGTAAACACCCCATGGGGGAGTTCAGAGGTTGAGGGTTCAGAGGTTGAAAGTTCAAAGGGTGAAGGCTCAGAGGTTGAGCTTTCAGGGGTTGAGGGTTGAGGGTTTGGGGTTGAGCTTTCAGGGAGTGACGGTTGAGGGGGTGAAGGCTCAGATATTGAGGGTTGAGGGGGTGAAGGCTCAGATATTGAGGGTTGAGGGGGTGAAGGCTCAGATGTTGACAGTTGAGGGGGTGAAGGCTCAGATGTTGACGGTTGAGGGGGGGCGAGTGGTTCAAGGCTGATCGGTGCGGGTTGAGGCGATCGCAAATCAGGGCTTGGATCGGTGTCGGCGGGGGGAACGATCGCATGATCCTCTCTCACACGATCCTCTAAAGGTGGGGTGAGGGTTGAATCAGACTTTGGAGCCGGTTGAACAGGGTTGGGGTCCAATAGGGCGTTGAGATAATCTTGCACCTGTTGCGCGATCGCCTCTCCTGACGGGCCAGGTGCTGCAACGGTATTGAGGATTTCGTCGCCTGCGATCGCCTCGTCCAACGCTTCAACACTTTCGGCAGCGTCACCGATGGAAAGCTGCACACTAATCCGCTCCCCCCAAATTGTCTCTTGCCAGGTTTCCACATCCGGTAAAAGCGTGGCGATCGCCGTTGCCGTCGTGCTAGCACCGCTCACCGTAACGATCAGCGTATCCTGCTGATGATTGTCCCCCGTCGTCAGGCTCAACACGTGACCCGCCCCGGTGATGTCGCCTAAAACCTGGGGCAAAAACGCAAAGATCGGTTCAAGCTCCGCATGTTGTGCCAAGTCAGCAATTTTGCCCCGTTGCGTCATCATCAAGGTAAATTGTTCACCTTCAGGCAGGGTCGGGGCTTCGTTTTGAGGGTTGGGGGTTGGCGTATTAAAGGTGGGCGCGGTCAACTCATCCACAATGAGCAGATAGCCTAAGTCGGATTGGGACAGAATGCGGCGTGCGGCTTCTTGGATGAACGCTTGAGAATCGTGGGCAAACTGTTCCATCCCTCGCCAGTTGAATAGGCCCAATTCAAAGGGGAATTCGCGCCCATCAAAGAGGGTTTGAACGGTGACGGATGCGGAGCCTTGAACGGTGAAAATTCCTGGGGGAGTGGGAGATTTTTTCGCAGCGTTTTGGGTTGGAGCGGGAGAATCTGCGGAGGGGGCGAGGGGCACTGCTGCGGCGTTGAGCCATTGCTTCACCCAGGCTTCGTTATAGTCATCTTTTTTTTGCTCCCACGCGGGATTGTACGCATAGGTTGCTAGCCCTTCATCCCGATTATTTTTGCGATCGCCGAATAAACCCTGCAAATATTGTGCTAACACGATGCACCTTCAACTAACAGTAAACGTTAGATAACTGTTAAGCCAAGATAGATAAAATCCCAGCCGATGATTTAACAGTAGCAACGAAACTCCGTTCAAACTATCAAGATTTAGTAAAAAAAACGGACGCGATCGCCTTCTGTTTATAAAGCTAGGATGAATTCTTTACCAATGTTCAAACACAACATAAATTTTGCATCTTTCGTAGTATGTATAGGAAGCTGAGATCATTTTTATGCAGGGTGAAAAAATTTTCACATCACCCACCGGCAACAAGGGGCTGAAGCCCCTTGCCTTCCCACCGCGTCTCTGAAGATGTAGAGCCAGATGACACTGTGCAAATAATCTCTTAGAGTTACCGTTTGGTTAAGTAATCACCGTGGGGCGATCGCGCCCGGTAAATTCCTTAATTTTCGCCACCTGTTCCGCCAGTTGAATCAAATCACTTAACGCCGCTTGGGTGTCTTGGCTGTGCTTAGCCGGATCGGGTTCGTAGCGTTCGATGTAGACCCGCAACGTTGCGCCCTTCGTTCCTGTACCGGAAAGGCGAAACACAATGCGCGACCCATCGGTGAAGCCGATGCGAATCCCTTGCTGGTTGCTCACGGAACCATCCACAGGATCGGTATAGCTGAAATCATCGGCATAGTCTACGGTATAGGCCCCCAACTGCGTCCCCGGCATTGCCCCCAAGCCCGCCCGGAGCCGCTCCATTAACTCAGTGGCGGGTTCGGAGGGGACTTCTTCGTAGTCGTGGCGGGAATAGAAATTGCGGCCGTAGGTTTGCCAATGTTCCGTCACCAATTGCTCCACGGATTTCCCGGTGACGGCGAGTAAATTCAGCCAGAACAGCACCGCCCAGAGGCCATCTTTTTCGCGCACATGGTTCGAGCCTGTGCCGAAACTTTCCTCACCGCAGAGGGTGGCTTGATTGGCATCGAGCAAGTTGCCGAAGAATTTCCAGCCGGTGGGGGTTTCGTAGCAGGCGATGCCTAGTTTGGCGGCGACGCGATCGACGGCGGCACTGGTGGGCATCGAGCGAGCCACGCCGGTTAAGCCGTTTTGATAACCGGGGACGAGGGTGGCGTTGGCGGTGAGGACGGCGAGGCTGTCGCTGGGGGTGACGAAGAAGTGACGACCGAGGATCATGTTGCGATCGCCATCCCCATCCGATGCCGCGCCAAAGTCCGGCGCATTGTCCCCAAACAGCACCTCCACCAACTCCTTGGCATAGACCAAATTCGGGTCAGGATGGCCCTGGCCAAAGTCTTCGAGGGGGACCCCATTGATCACCGTGCCCTCCGGTGCGCCCAGTTGCGTCTCAAAAATTGCCTTGGCGTAGGGGCCGGTGACCGCGTGCATCGAATCAATACACATCCGAAAATTGCCGCCCTTGATAAACGCTCGAATCCGGTCAAAATCAAACAATTCCGTCATCAACTCACTGTAGGGCACAACGGAATCTATCACCTCCACATCCATCGTGCCCAGCTTAAAGGAACCGGGGCGATCGAGGTTCACATCTCCAGCGGAGAGGATTTTATATTCGGTAATGGTCTTACTGCGATCGTAGATGGCTTCGGTGACTTTTTCCGGGGCAGGGCCACCGTTGCCGGTGTTATATTTCACACCAAAATCCCCCTCCGGCCCGCCCGGATTATGACTCGCCGAGAGGATAATTCCCCCAAAGGTTTGCTCTTTACGAATAATGCAGGAGGTGGCGGGGGTGGATAAAATACCGCCTTGGCCCACGAGGACTTTACCGATGCCATTGGCGGCGGCCATTTTTAAAATGATTTGGATCGCGGTGCGATTGTAGTATCGGCCATCGCCACCGACGACGAGGGTTTGTCCTTCGCACCCGTCGAGGCTGTCAAAAATGGCTTGGATAAAATTTTCTAAATAATGGGGTTTTTGAAAGGTGGGGACGGATTTTCGCAGGCCCGATGTGCCGGGCTTTTGATCCGTAAAGGGTGTGGTCGAAACAAGGTGTAGATTCATCGTGGGATGTGCAGACTTCACGATTACTTATATCGCCATTGGGTCGCTTTGCCTAGCAACGTTCACCCACGCTCGTAGGAATAGATATCGCCCTGTTGGGGAATGAGGGCGGTGGAGGTGTCGGAGAGGGTTTGGAGGTCGGCGGCGGCGATGTCCCGGTCGAGGGCTTCCATGTTTTGCTGAATTTGGGGCCGGTGGGTTGTCAGGCCGGTGATGATTTGTCCTACGCCGGGTTGATGGTGGAGCCAGTTCAGGGCGACTTGGGCGACGCTGAGGCCGTAGGATTTGCCAATTTTTGCCATGACTTGGAGGAGTTGATGCACCCCCGACCAGCCGCCGTGGTGATCGATCATGGTGTTGTAGTAGAAGCTGCGGGCGTGGTCGAATTCTTGGCTGAGGTGGGGGACGTGGACAAATTTATCGGATAAAAACCCGCCGGCGATCGCACCGTAGGGAAGCAGGGTAATACCGCGATCTAAGCAGAGGGCTTGCATCGTGTTTTCGACGCGGCGATCGATAAGGCTGTATTGAACTTGGTGGGTGCTGATCGGGGCATATTCCAGAGCCTGCTTGAGCATGGGGGTGGTGAAGTTGGTAACGCCAAGCTGCCGAATTTTGCCCCGGTCGTGGAGGGTGCGGAGGGTGTCCCAGAGGGGGGCGAAGTCGAGGCTGGGGCTGTGCCAATGGACTTGGACGTTGTCGAGAGAGTCCCGATGGAGGTTGCGCAGGGAGTTGTCGAGTTTGTGTTGAATCTGTTGGGCGGTGGGGATTTCGCGGAAAAACACCATTTTGGTGAAGATTTTGGTGTCGGTGCGGCCTTTGAGAAATTGGCCGAGCAGTTTTTCGCTGCGGCCATAGATGTCGGCGGTGTCGAAGGTGTTAACACCCCAGGCGAGATAGGTATCGATGACGCGCTCTACTTCATCAAGGGGAAGGGATGTCCAACTGCGATCATCAAGTTGCCAACATCCGAGGATGAAGCTGTGTTGTCGTCGAGTTTGGGGGGTGGACATGGGAAACCAAGAAAGATGTTTTCAGTGAGTGGGGGTTGCGAGTTTAGAGGGGGGTGAAGAGATCGAGGGGGAGGTGGCCGTAGGTGCCGTTGATCTGATCGTCTTCGGCTTGGCAGGAGACGAGCACGCCGCGATAGCTGCCGGTGTATTGGTCGGTGTAGTGTTTGAGGGTGGCGGTGCTGAATTTGATGTAGGCGGGGTCGGGGGAGGGGTCGGCGATCGCATCCACATCAAAGGGCACATCATACCCACAGGCGCGTAAATAACTCGCGAGCACCTGATAGCCCTGTTTTTGATTGTCGGCACAGATCCCGAAGTTTTCCGATTCTGCTTCGGCCACGATCTGCCGGAGGGCGGCCTGGAGAGCTTGACGGTCAGCCTCGGAGGTGGGGAGTTTCGGTTCAATACAACTGTAAGACTCTAGGAGTTGTCGGGCTGCGGTGAGCGACGGGGACATAGCGATCGGGTACAAAGGGAGATTAACTCAACAGCATACAATACCCCTTCGACGTTCTGGGCGATCGCCGCTGATTTTTCCGGGGCTGATCGCGGGATTTTTGCCGTGATGGGGGGCGATCGCCCCCCATCAAACAGGCTCAAATTTCCCTAGGGCTGTCGTTCGCTTCGGAACAAAGCCGATAGGATGTTAAATGTTAAGTTATTCATCCGCCGATGGAAGCCCATTGCGGTATTCTGCCGGAAAATCTTGTCATTATCTGTTATGGATTTAATTACGCTACAACAAACCCTTAATAATGGCTCCTTTGCCGTTTTACTCATCACCCTACTGCTGTATTGGTCGGGGGCCGCCTTCCCGAATATTCCCTATCTCAGCAGCTTAGGCACGGCGGGCATGGCCAGTGCCAATCTAGCGATCGCCGTCCTCCTGGGGGCCCGGTGGATCGACGCAGGCTATTTTCCCCTCAGCAACTTATACGAATCCCTCTTTTTCCTCGCCTGGGGTGTGACCACCATGCACCTCGTCGCCGAAGCGATGACGCGATCGCGCCTCGTGGGTGTCTTCACCGCCCCCCTCGCCATGGGGATCACCGCCTTCGCCGCCCTCACCCTCCCGGCGGAAATGCAGCAGGCGGAACCCCTCGTCCCCGCCCTCAAATCCAACTGGCTGATGATGCACGTCAGTGTGATGATGCTCAGTTACGCCACCTTGATGGTGGGGGCAGTGCTCGCGATCGCCTTCTTGATTGTCACCGCTGGCCAAGCCATCACCCTCACCGGTAGTTCCTACGGCGGCGGCAGCGATCGGCTCCAGCGCCCCACCGCCACCCCCCTGCAATTCGACAGCACCCCCACCCTCAGCGGCAGCACCACCGCCACCCTCCCCAAACTCGAAACCCCCACCACCCTCCTCTCCCCCCAACGCCTCACCCTCGCCGCCACCCTCGACAACCTCAGCTACCGGATCATCGGCCTCGGCTTTCCCCTCCTGACCATCGGCATCATTGCCGGAGCCGTTTGGGCCAACGAAGCCTGGGGTTCCTACTGGAGTTGGGACCCGAAAGAAACTTGGGCCTTCATTACCTGGCTCGTTTTCGCCGCCTATCTCCACGCCCGGATCACACGCGGTTGGCAAGGTCGTAAACCCGCCATTCTCGCCGCCAGTGGCTTCGTTGTCGTGTGGATTTGCTATCTTGGGGTGAATTTGCTAGGAAAAGGGTTGCATTCCTACGGATGGTTTTTCTAGGGTGAGAAAAAAATTCCCGTCACTTTTACCGCAGACGGAGACTTTCACCCTAAACTTTTAGTGTCATTTAAGACCCGCCCTGTCCCCATCCGGCAGGTTAACGAAAACACGCTTAACCAGTGGAGTAAGAGAACTGTGGAAAATCGCTTTGAACCCCTTGACGGTGATGAGGTGCTGTCGGTTGATGAATCTGCCCAAATTTTTATTGGACATCGGACGTTCCGCGTCAGCGAAATCGCAACAGCATTGAAAACCCAACTCTTGGAATATGGACTAGGAGGCATCACCGTCGAAAAAGAAGGATGGTTCAATCCAGAAGGGATTTCCTGCGAAGCCTTAAAGTTTGGGGCGAATCGCTGGCTCAAAGGTAGGGTGAAAATCAGTATTGACTTTTGCCCGGACGACATTCAAACCCTTTCCCCGAAACCTCCATCCCCAGCGCCCACCCCGGCTGCCCCCTCGCCCCCTGTGAGCACACCGCCTGTCTTCCCAGAGGATGAGTTAGTCACGGCTATTCCTGACCCCAGCCCGGTGCTCGAACCGAATCCCGTTGAGGCTCCACCGGCACCCGTGGCGGAGGAGCTTGAGAGCAGCAGTGATGAGTTCGACCTCACCGCTGAGGATGATCTCTTTGCCCCGACGCTGGATGCACCGGACGACATCGAGGAGGAGCTTGATTTTGGTGAATCCCTCGATCTAGATGATTCCGGGGATGTGGAACAAGCGGCCGCCGAATTTTGGTCCGATGATGACGATGATGATGATTTTGCCGCGAGTCCGGCGGCAGCCTCGGATGAGGATGATTTCTTTGGGAGTGAGTTGGATGACGATGAAGCGGCAATGGAAGCGATCGCCGCCCCCGCACCCCCTGTGACCGATGATGATGACGATGAAGAGGATGTTTTTGGCGAGTTAGCGGATGATGAAGACGATATCTTCGGGGACGATGATGAGGCCGATGCCCTCGTTGATGATGTCTTTGCCGATGCGCCGGTGGATCTCGACAGTGATGACGATGATGACGAGTTTGACCTGAGCGGGGATTTGTTTAATGAGGAGGAGACGACGGCGGATGATGAAGATGACCCCTTTGGTGAGTTAGGCAATGATGACAGTTTGTTTGATGTGTCTGACGAGGATGAGCTAGAACCTAGCCCTGCGGTTGCTGCGGCCTCGGAGGATATTGTGCTTGAAGATGCTGATGATATTTTTGGCGATGATGATACCGATTGGGGGCTGTCTGGGGATGACGAGGATGATCTCGACTTTGGGGATCTAGATACCGCCAACAGTTCGGAGGCATCGGGTCAAGAGGATGATGTGATTGCGGATATTTGGCAGGATATCGACGAGTTGAGCTAGGGTGTGGAGCGATCTTCATAGTCGAGTTCATCAGGTCATTCGTCAGCGATCGCTGATTCCCCCCCACACTCGCCTCCTTTTGGCTGTGTCCGGGGGTCAAGATTCCCTCTGTTTACTGCGGTTGGGGCTGGATCTACAGTCCCGTTGGGGTTGGTCGCTGGCGGTGGCCCATTGTGACCACGGCTGGGCGACGGATGCGGGGATTGCTGACCATGTGGCGGCGATCGCCTCTGGGTATAATCTGCCCATCTATCACGCCACAGCGGAGAATCTGCCCGAAACCGAAGCCGCCGCCCGCCATTGGCGCTATGCTGCCCTCACCGCATTAGCCGAAGCGCATCACTATCCCTACGTCCTCACGGGCCACACCCAAAGCGATCGCGCTGAAACCACCCTCTATCACCTCATTCGCGGCGCGGGAACCGATGGCCTGCGATCGCTCCCCTGGCAGCGTCCCCTCAGCCCCACCGTCACCCTTGTGCGCCCCCTCCTCACCGTCACCCGCACCGAAACCGCCCAATTTTGCCACACCCACCACCTCCCCATCTGGCATGATGTGGCCAATGAAAATCTTGCCTATGCCCGCAATCGCCTCCGCCACGAAATCATCCCCCAGTTAAAAACCCACTTCAACCCCCAGATCGAGCAGGCGATCGCCCACACCGCCGAACTCCTCCACGCTGAGGTAGACTACCTCGAAGCGCAAGCCCGCCAACTTTATCATCAGACCTATCACCCCGACCCGCCCCGCCTCCATCGTCCCACCCTCAACGAGCATCATCTCGCCCTTCAACGGCGCGTCATCCGGCAGTTTCTCGCCCATCATTTACCCCACGCCTCCACCTTTGCCCAGATTGAGCAGGTGCAAGCCCTCCTCACCGCCCCCAACGGCAGCCGTAGCAGCACGTTACCGGGGCAATGGTGGGCCATTGTCGATCGCCCCTGGCTACTGTTGCAGCGGGTTGATTCATAAACCACAGCGCACCACTTAAACTCAATCTACTTCACGGCTTCACCTTCGTAATAGTCGTGGCTGAGGTAGGGGGCGGGGACGAGTTCGCCGGTCAGGTCGCCGATTTGTACCGTTAACCCTGCGCCGCCGGCCTTGGTGCGCACATAACCCAGTGCGATCGCCCCGCCCTCCGTCGCGATCGCACTCGTTACCCGTCCCACCTTTTCCCCCGCCACCAAAATCGGGGTCTCTGCCGCCACCGGGCCGGGCAGGTTAATCTGCCAGAGCCGCTGTTTCACACCCTGATAGGTGTTTAAACGGGCGATCGTCTCCTGACCGATGTAGCAGCCCTTCGTGAAGGACACCGCCCGCCATAACCCGGCTTCGAGGGGGTTGTAATCGTCGGTGAGTTCCGTACCGGGTTGGGGGCGACCTTGGCGAATCCGGAGGGTCTGCCAGAGACGATCGCCCATCGGCACTGCCCCCGCAGCGGTCAGTTGATCCCACAGATCCGCCGCCTCAGCAACCGGAACCCACAGGGTATAGCCCGGTAGATCAAGACCCGTGCTCTTCACCAGGCGCAGGCTGAAATCGGATAGCGCGATCGTGCGGTGACGGTAGGGAGTCGCCGGATCGGAGTCACCCACGAAATCGGCGAGGACGGTTTCAGCGTTTGGCCCCATCAGGGTCAAAAGAGCATAATCAGCGGAAACATCGGCGATCGCCACCCGATCCATCGGGAAAATATACCGATCCATCCACTGGGCTAGGGGCTGTCCTTGGCCGGGGGACAGTTCGAGCCACAGCCCCGTTTCCGTACAGAGCACCGTGGCGAGATCGAGGGTGCGAGCAGTGGCATTGACAAACACCGTTTCGCACCCTTGGCCGGGCTGGAGAGCAGCGATCGCATTCGTCGTTTGGTTGTGGAGAAATTGTTTCGCATCCTCGCCGGTAATCTGGAGCTTGTCCCAATGGGTGCGATCGCAAATCACCGCCCCCGTCTCTAGGGCAGCCTGAGCCGCTGCCTCGTTGCCAAAACTCCAGGGAACCGGGCTTACCTCATCAAACTGCGCTCCCGCAGCAACGAGGCGATCGTGCAGTGTCGTCATAGTCTTGTCCTAAAAAGATCACATCACCCTTTAGGATCGCACGAAAAATTCCCAACAAAAAAGAGAGCCACCGTGGCGGCTCCCCCAATCATCAGGGTGCATCTATAGTTCACACTATAGCACCCCAAAAGAGGGGTGTCACCCCTCACCCCAAAAAATAAAATAAAAAATTCCTGCTAAATCGCTGTATGCCTCACTGGGTAAACAATTCAAGGCTGATCAAAAAATCCCTTGATTCCCACGTCTGACACAATGGGAATTCCGATTTGAAATTTTGAGTGATTCCGTTGCCATGAAACTTGTTTGCAGCCAAAGCGACCTCAACAGCAATCTTTCCCTCGTCAGTCGAGCCGTTCCCGCTCGTCCGAGTCATCCCGTGCTTGGCAACGTCCTGTTAATCGCGGACGAAAGCAAACAGCGTATCCGGCTCCGAGGCTTTGACCTCAGCCTTGGGATCGAAACCAGCTTTCCCGCCCAAGTCACCCAGAGCGGCGACATCACCCTCCCCGCGAAAACCCTCGGCGATATCATCTCCCGTCTTCCCGATGGCGAAATCACCCTCACCCACGAAGACGACGACACCGACGAAGGCGGCCTCGTCACCCTCACCTCCACCTCTGGCCGCTACCAACTGCGCAGCCTCAACGCCGAAGACTTTCCCGAACTGCCCACCGTGGATGATGGCGACTCGATTCTGCTGCCGGTGGAGTCCCTCGCGGAGGGGTTGCGATCGACCCTGTTTGCCGCCAGTACCGAAGAAACCAAGCAAGTTTTAACCGGTGTCCATGTCACCCTCGGTCGGGATGCGATCGAATTTGCCGCCACCGACGGCCACCGTTTAGCCGTCCTCGAAACCCCCAACGATCGCGACGACGATGCCGAAGCTAACACCGCCACCGATGGCCTTGAAGTGACCATTCCCGCCCGGGCGCTGCGGGAATTGGAGCGGATGCTCGGCCTCCGTAATAAAGAAGATGGGGTAACGCTGCATATCGATGCGGGTCAAGTCATTTTTGAACTAGGGGATGATCTGAAGCTCACCAGCCGCAAACTGGAAGGGGCTTACCCTGCCTATCGTCAACTCTTGCCGACGCAGTTTTCCAATCAAGTCACTGTGGATCGCCGCAAATTTCAAAGTGCCCTAGAGCGGATTGCGGTCTTGGCGGATTCTCGGAATAATGTGGTGCGCTGTACGATTGACCAAGGGCGGCAACAGGTGCAGTTGTCGGTGGAATCCCAGGATGTGGGTAGTGGCCGGGAATCGATGGACGCGACAGTGAGCAGTGATACGCCCAAAGAAATCGCGTTCAATGTGAAGTATTTAATGGACGGGTTAAAAGCCCTGTCGAGTAGTGAAATTACCATCCATCTCAACTCGGCAACGCAACCCGTGATCTTCACGCCCCTGAGCGGCTTAAAAATGACCTATCTCGCCATGCCAGTGCAGTTGCGGGATTAGCGCGATCGCTCGCATTGAATCGGCAGGATTGCCTCACATCAGGAGCGATGAGTGATCGCTCCTGGAGCAACCTCCTCTCCCCTGTCTGATTGAGTTGATCAAGCAACTGAACTCGTTGTAGATTGCCAGAAATACGGTTCAAAAAATGCAAGGTCATCACTAATATTTTCTTGATATAAAGAACGTAATCGGTTATCGATGCAGTCAATAGCTACGCAGAGCGAGAGCCGCCTCTTTCGCGAAATAGGTCAAAATCACATCGGCTCCCGCTCGTTTCATGCTGGTTAGGGTTTCCAGCATCACCGTTCGCTCATCAATCCAGCCCTGCTGCGCCGCTGCTTTGACCAGCGCATACTCCCCACTGACGTTGTAGGCAGCAACCGGTAAATTTGTGTGCTGCTTAATGCGGCAAATCACATCCAGATAGGCCAAAGCAGGTTTTACCATTAAGATGTCTGCCCCTTCTGCAATGTCTAGCTCCACTTCCTTGAGGGCTTCTCTGGCATTGGCTGCATCCATTTGATAGGTCTTTTTATCGCCAAACTTGGGAGCTGAATCCAGGGCATCCCGAAATGGCCCGTAGTAAGCGGAGGCATATTTGGCGGCATAGGCGAGAATCCCTACGTCGATCCAGCCTGCTGCATCGAGTGCCTGGCGAATGGCTCCCACTCGACCATCCATCATGTCTGAAGGAGCGACAAAATCGGCTCCTGCTTCTGCTTGCATCAGAGCTTGTTTGACCAGCACGGCAACGGTTTCATCATTGAGAATCTGCCCATTTTTGACAATGCCATCGTGGCCCTCACTGCTGTAGGGATCGAGGGCTACATCGGTGATCACCAGCATTTGGGGAACTGCCTGTTTGATGGCGCGGATCGCACGGGGAACTAAGCCATCGGGATTGTAGCTTGCGCCTCCCCCGTTGTCCTTTTGGTGATGGGGAATGAGGGGGAAGAGGGCGATCGCCCCAATGCCCAGATCCTGCGCTGCCTTCACCTCATCTAGCAATAAATCCAGAGAATAGCGGAAACAACCGAGCATCGAAGGCACTTTTTCCCGCAGTCCCTCCCCTTCCATCACAAACAGGGGATAAATCAGGTCATCCACCGTCAGCACCGTTTCCCGCACCATTCGCCGCAGTGCCTCTGTGCGACGTAGCCGACGGGGACGGCGCATCGAGACATCCGTTAAGGTCGCAGACTTAGCCGCCACTTCTGGGGCAGACACGAAGGCAGATTCAGGGGGAAGCGAAATTGACATGGATAGTAAAAATGAGAATGATTATCATTCTGAATATCCTACCCCATTTTTTTGACAAAGAGAAACCCAGTTTCTCCTGTGCTAGTGATGGAAGTGCCGCCATCCAAGTGCCAGATCCAAACCGTTCCCGATTGTCTCCCTGCCGCTAGAAATGCGCCATCGGCAGATATCGCCAGGGCATCCACTAATTCTCCCTGCGCCTGCTGTAACAGGGTCATTTCACCCGTCTTTGCCTCGTATCGAACAACTTCGCCTGCCGCAGAACTGGCGGCAAGCCATGCTCAATCGGGCGACCAGGTGATCGCGGTCACGTAATCCGATAACGTCTTGTGCCACGCAACTAGGGCCCGTGGCACGAAACCTCTTTGGCGGCAAGTTAGCCAGTGAGCGGATTGTACCTGCGCTAACCCAATAAAAAAGGGGAATTCATCCCCTTCTTTATTGAGTTTGATTCAGTTTAAAAGGCTAGAGGGTGCGATCGCGCCTTAGATCTCGTCCCAGCCCGTCAAGCCCGACGACATCACGTAACTCGTCACCCCTGATTCAAAGAAATTCGCCTTGGTGTTGCCGTCTTTCTTCGTATCGCTGAACCGCTCTAAATGGGTGTAGGGGGATTTTTTGTAGCGATCGCCCTCATACAAATTATTCAACCCAATCGCCCGCAAACGACTATTGGCCAAATACTTTGTATATTGCTCCGTACTCGCGTCTGTAATCCCCAAAATTTGATTCCCCACAATATGATTCGACCATTGAATCTCCTGCTGAACCGCTATATCAAACAGTTCATACACTTGATCTTTAGAGTGGTTTAACGACTCCATCGCCTCCGGAATAATCCGCTGAAACAACCGCACATGAGATAACTCATCCCGATTGATCATCTTGAAAATATCCGAACTTCCCGGCATCAACATCCGCGATGCTAAGTTGTAGAAATAAATAACGCAACTACCCACGCTTTCACGAGGGGCTAGAGTACACCTTCATCCTACTTTCTTTTTCCCTTACGACTGTCTACTGGACGTACCGGATAAGCCTCTTTAGAGAGTGGACTTATACGATATGTTTCATTATTTATTTTTCGCAAAACTGCTTGAGATTCCCAGCCCCAGCTAGATGCTATGTCTTGAAAACTCAAAGATATATCTCGCAATTGGTCATAAATTTGATGAACCTCATTTTCAGTCAGTTTCTTCCGCTTGACTGTTTTGCGACGCAGAGGATATATGAATGTTTCTGAAAACCAAGTTTTGCCTCGATTAATATCACTAATTACAGTTTCTGAAACTTCATACATGTCTGCGATATCTTTGAATTTCATGTCTGTTGATAACAGCAGAGACTGTAGCTCTGTTACTAGCTGAATGCCAAGCTTTTCGTTTCCACTCACTGACACTTGATTATAGCCAGTGTTGACAGAGTCATAGTCTTGAATCCAAGCAGATTCACGTTCACGTAAACAGTTAAGAGGTATATCGCACTCTAAAACACTAAAAATAAAATTGGTGATATCACTATCTAAGTCGTGATATAGAGGAGTATCAATGACACCCGCACAACGTAGATGTTGACTCAGCCTTCTTCCTAGTGAAAAGTTCGTACAACCGATATACACTTGTCCTGTTTTTGTGTTTTCTATTTTGTAGACAATTCCTGATTGATTACTCATATTCTAGAATGTAAATTTCAACATCATAGAATAGGGAATGTATTGTTTAGGATGTCCCCCGTCTACTCGTTGAACGTTCCCCATTTAGCAGGGCTTCGCTGCTGATTTCCCATTGTTGTGGTGTTGCTGCCTTGCGGCTTCAGCACCATCCCTTGATTTTTTTCTGCTCTCGCTCCGTTACGTTTGTGATTTACCACTCCGCTTTGGCTCAAGGGCTTTAGGGCGTTCCAGCAATTTGAGGGATGTTAACCGACACCTTACGAAATCGGTGGGCCTTGAGTTAATCCAACCCGTTGTAAAAGTACAGACCTTCAAGAATATAGTCCGCAAGCAGAGATACAAAATAGTTTTCTGCTGTGGGATTATCCAGATATTTCTGATACATTCCGGCGACAAACTTACACCGTTCAAGTAAGACCCGATCCGTCCGCCAAAAATCATACACTTCCGCACGACGCTCTGACGGAATGATCGTCTCAATCATGTACTGATACCTTCGTTCAGAAAGAATCGCAAGCTCTTTCCCGTGGGCAAAACCACAGCTATCTGTTACCAGATAGAGCAGACCATCTCTTCATCCCATTGGGATGCCTCCCATTTCCACGATCATTAGCTTACCGTGTACGAGCATTTGCTCTGGTCGTTGAACCTTTAACAAAATTTAATTGTTGCTTGGCTGCTGATTGTCTCTATTAGAGAGTTTCCAGCAATTAGAGAGGTTTTCGACAATCGTTACCGACTGAAGGAGCTATCACTTAACTCTGGTTGTGCATACCTTCTTGGCTGATCTGTTCCGCCATACAGAGGCTAATTTCGGGTGCAGTAATCGAGGCTTTGATGTGCGGAATATTACAGGTTTGAACGGAATCTAAAAAGGTTAAATAGGATAAGATTCCGTCAAAGGCGCGACGTTCTTCTGGCGTGAGGTTTTGATAATCGGTGACATCTTGGGTGATGTCGAGTTTTTGAGGTCATTACTGTTCAACAAAGATCGCTACACTTTGCCCGCTTTTTTAAAGCTGCTTTATGTCACCATAAAGATCGGACTATATCATCATCCTCTTCAGGAGTCCCCCGCTTCGATGGGCGATCGCTTCCCACCTACTCTACTCAGGTTTTCGCCCTTTCGATAGTCTCTACACCTTCTGCGAATCTAATCTTTCTCGCAGCTTGGCACGGTATTGTCTGGTGTTTTTGAGTCAGAGTTTCACCGTTTTCAAGGGATTTTATCTGGACTACCTAATTAATCCAGAAATTCTCACGCATTTGTTGATACAAGTTCACTGCCCAAGGGTAGCGAACATCATTTAACTGCATGAGGTTGGTTACATTGCCAAACCACATCGAGCGGTTTTCAATCCGATCATCCCCAAGGGGATTGAAAATAGGATTGATCGGCATTCTTTGGTTATCAAGTGCGATCATGTTGGGTAAAATATGCCAAAAATTCCAATAGTTTTACATCCTATAAATAGATGAAGTCAAACAAAAACTTCATGCTATCTTGGGACTTTTTGGATCATAACGCAGAGTCGTGAGGATTTTCAAAAATCAATCTGAAGATCTTACAACTTCCTACGCTGGTCACTATTGATTAATTGGCGCAGGCGACACAGGTGTCGGACTCTTTGTAGTTGTCTTTTTGGACGGTGCGGATGTAGTAGATTGCTTTGCAGCCTTGTTCCCAGGCGTGAACGAGGGTTTCATAAATATCCTTGGCTGTCAGCACCCCGTCGTGGTACACACCCTCATTTAGATTGAACAGTAGTTCCATGCTGATGCCTGTGTCGATCCATTGCTGAATCGTGGCGACGGCATCAACGACGATGCGCTGATCCATCACTTTGTTTTCGGTGTAGAACCAGAAGCGATCGCTAATGAAGGGCGGTGCGATCGGGACAACTCCTTTGGCCCACTTGTCGTAGTAAAACTTACTGTAGGTGGGCAGGATGGACGCGGTACAGCCTTGGACGAGGGAGGATGAGGTATTGGGGGCGATCGCGGTCACATGACTGTTACGAATGCCGTGGGTTTGGATGTCCCGTGCAAGTTGATGCCAGCGTTCCGGTTGTGTGGCGTTGGCGTTGATCCAATCCAGATCACGTCCGCCCAGGACATTACCCCGGCTCCACTCTGAACCCTCAAAGGCAGGATATGCGCCGCGCTCCTGGGCGAGTTCCATGGAATAGCGGGTGCAGTGATAACCCATGTTCTCAAAGAGAGTGCTGATTTCGGTGCGATCGCCATACTTCAAACGCCGCTTCGCCAACCAATCCGCCAACCCCATCGCCCCCACGCCAATTGTCCGATAGCGATCGTTATGAGCACCGCTGGCATCGAAAGGGGCATTAGTAAGGTCGATGGTGTTATCCAAAATTCGCACCGATGTTTCACAATGATGCGCCAAATCATCATCAATATTCGCTAAATTCAGCGAAACTAAATTACATGTATGCGCCAATTTACCGGGCTTAACATTACTAAATGACTCCACACACAAGTTTGTTGCAGGAATGTAACCTTCGTGTTTATTCGGGTTTAAACGATTAATGGTGTCCTTAAAACTCATGTAGGGCAGGCCGGTTTCTACCTGTGTCCGCATCGCTTCTTTGAACAGTTCCCGCGCATTGACTCGGTGAAAGAGTTTTAACCGGCCATCTTCACAGGCTTGCTCCACTTCGGCATAGGCAGAGTCAAAGCGATCGCCCCACAGTTCCGCCAACTCAAAGCCTAAGACGCGGTTCACTTCGTAGGGGTCTACCAATGTCCAGTCTTGCTTCGTTTTGACGCGCTGCATAAATTCATCAACGATGACAATCTGTGGGAAAACGTCATACGCCTTCCTTCTCACATCCCCATTCTCGGTTTGGCATTCGAGGAATTCAGGGATATCAAGGTGCCAAATATCGAGGGAAACTGTCACAGCCCCGGCGCGGCGACCGCCCTGATTGACAGCGATCGCTGTATCGTTGAGCAACTTCACCCAGGGAAGCACTCCGCCCGATGCGTTTTCCTTGCCCATCACCCGTGAGCCTGTCGCTCGAATGCGAGAGACATTCATCCCCACGCCGCCGCCGCCTTTACTGATCCGAGCGGTGTTGGTGATTTCGTGGAAGATGCTCTCTAGGTTGTCTTCCATGGCGGTAATGAAGCAGGAGGCCAGGGAGCCACCGGGGACGCGGAGATTGGCGAGGATGGGGGTGGCGAGGGAAATTTTCCGGCTGGCGATCGCTTCGTAAATCCGACGCGCCCACACCATGCGGTTGTGGTGTTCCTCCACTGAGGCGATGAGCAGGGCACAGGTGAGCAGCGCCTCTTGGGGTAATTCATTAGGCAATAAATATCGCTTGGTGAGCATCACCGCTCCGGCATAGTCATAGTCAAGGTCGTAATCGGGGTTGATCCAATTTCCGGCCTGGGCCAGTTCATCGGGGGTGTAGGTGAGGATGCGATCGTCGTAGGCGTTGGCGGTGATTTGGACGTTAACCGTTTGGGGGTAGTTGTCGTACTGGTAGTGACGTGCGACAAGGGTATCTTTCCAGAGGCTCCAAATGTGAAGCCGCCCCGCCACGTACCGCCAATCCGGTTCCTCTGGGCTACACATCTCTAGGGCACAGTTGATCAGATTGTCTTGAATTTCACGGGTCGTAACCCCATGGCGCAACCGTGTTTTTAGACCCGATTCTAACGCCACAGAATTCACCTCAAATCCTTCGCAGGCCCATAACACAACGTCCCGAATCCGTTTGATGTTGAGGGGGGCCGTAGTGCCATCGCGTTTAATGACGCTGATGTTGGGTTGGACGGGGGTGATTAGTGTGGTGGTGTCATGGGTCGGTTGCATTGTTGACGAGAGCCTCTGTTGTCAATAGGTGGTGTTCGATCGCTAGGGATTCCCGATTATATTTGGGGCGGCCCGCCCCCCACGATAGCAAAAAACTCAACGCTACAGGTAGAGCAATTCTAAAGAAAATTTACTTGTAACACACTATACCTAGAAAAACCAGAAATTCGTGTAGGGGGGCGGTTAGGCTGGATCGGGATGGATGGGTGGGGCTGAATGGACTGGGGCGTGACGCGATCGCCCCTGACGGGAATTTTCGGCTCAATCGCTTCCCCTTCCTAAGAATTCAGCCATAATGATGCACAGTATCTTAAGGGTTGCGAATTCGAGATGCGATCGCACCTTCTCGCGCTCTGTGTGGCGTTGTCTTTGAAGTCCATTCTGTTGAATCTGTGATGCTTGGCACTGCTGTCCCTCCCACTGAACTGGCTATTTTTGAAGACCTTGTCCAGCAACGTCTCCATACAGAATTGCCGGAGTTAAGCCCGGTGCATGTCCATGGCACGCTCAAGCAAACAACGTTGTTGATTGTAGTGCAACATCGTGGCCCGGAATTGGCCCATCCGACGCGGGTGTTTCGGTTGATGGAAAGGGTGTTCCATGAGACAGACTTTCACCAACGGTTCCGGAGTTTGATGTATTTAAAGTTAGAGGGGCGATCGCAACCCTACGCCTTTCATAACTATATTCCGCGCCCCCCGGCTGTGGACGTGGCGGCCCAGGTGCGGGCCTATACCCCGGAAGGCATCGCCGAACAGGGGGCGCTGGTGCATGAACCCCCCGAACCGGAAAACCTCGCCCCACCGGAACCGCCCTCCCTACCTCAGGCGGCCGGCCACGAATTGATCGACATGGAAACCGATAATTTGATCCTCGCAGCGGCAGAGGATGGGGAAAACGGATTGCTGGCGGTGGAGCCGGACACGGAAACCGCGCCCCGTGATCCGATTACCGATGCGATCGAGCCAGACGCGGAGGGGTTGTCTTGGCGATCGCTGGATGAGCGGTTTTGGGTTCCGGCGTTGATTGTGGGGACGGTGATTAGTGTGGGGGTCTTTTTCGGCAGTATTTATGCCCTGAGTCGTCCCTGTGTGCTGCGGTCTTGTCGGACGTTGGATGTGGCCCAGGAGTTGGCCAATGAAGCGATCGCCACCCTCCAAGATCCGCCTTCCGGTCAAGCCGTCCTCCAAGCTCAAACCCAACTGGATCGCGCCCTGTTGCTGTTGGAGTCGATTCCCTCCTGGTCGGGGAGCCATGACGACGCGGCAGAACTGCTGCAAGTGTATGAACTGACGGTGGACAATGTGGCGGAACTCGTAGACGCGCTCAAAGCGGCCAATGCGGCGGCCAATGCAACCCAGAATCCGCCCCTGACGGTGGAGCAGTGGCAAGGGGCCTTAGATCGGTGGAATGAAGCGATCGCCGGCCTCGATGCCCTGCCCCCCACGAGCGAGTTTTATCGGTTTGCCCAGAAAAAGGTGCAGGAATATCGCCAAAATGTCAGCATCGTTAACGAACGCTTGACGACGGAAAAAACCGCCGTCGAAAACCTAGCCCTAGCCCAGGAAGCGGCCAAAGTGGCGGACGTGCGCCTCACCATTGCCCAATCGTTGCCGGACTTGCAATTGGCCTATCGCACCTGGCAAACGGCTATTGATGCTCTCAACAACATTCCCCCGGCCACGACTTCCTTTCCTGAAGCCCGCCGCCTCTTGGGACTCTATCAACCGCAACTCAAGGAAGCCCGCGATCGCCAAACCCAAGAAACCTTCGCCACCAACGCCTACAGCAAAGCCATTCGCCTCGCGGCGCAAGCCGAAGCCGCCGCCAACCAAAACCGCTGGACAGAGGCGATCAATGGGTGGAATCAGGCGATCGCCTCCCTGAAACAAATCCCCAGAGACAGCTTCAACGCGGTTCAAGCCCAACCCTTGGTAAATACCTACAGCGATGCCCTCAGTCGAGCCGAATCCCGCTTAGAAGGCTCGCTTCAACTGCAACAGGCCAAGACCGATCTAGATAAGGTCTGCCGCCTCAACGATCGCCAAATTTGCGTCTATACCGTCACCAATAGCAAAATCACGGTGCGTCTCACCCCGGCCTATGTGGAACAGGTACGCCAAACCTCAGAGCAGGCGCGATCGCAAAACAATCTTGAAGCCCAAGTGGATGTGATGGATCACGTCTTTGCCCTCGAACAGGCCCTCGAACGGATTAGCGATCGCGCCGGAATTCCCCTCGACATCTACACCACCAACAATATTTTGGTAAAATCCCACACCCCCAATTAACCCGCAATGGCGTTAATCCTCCCAAAGGCGGCGGCGGGATGGGCCCCGGAGGCGAGCATGGGTGTCACGGAGAAGGGCGGGAATATTGAGGTGATGGGGACAACGGGGCAGACAGTCGCCGCAGTCGGTGCAGCGATCGCCTCGGCGACCGGGGAACCAATGGCCCGCCTTTTCAAACATCCCATAACGATACTTTCCAAAGTCCGTCATCTCATAACCCACCGCCAGATTCCGCAGCCGCAAAACTTCCGGAATCTGGATCGCTGCGGGGCAGGGCAGGCAGGCGTAGCATTGCTGACAGTAATCGGGGCCAAGGGTTTCACCTTGGGCGGTGCGGAGACGGGCGAGGATCTGCGCTTCAGTGGGGGTGAGGGGTTCGGTGCGATCGCCCCACTGCAACGGCTCATCCAGATCGGCGGCGGTGGTAGCTCCGACGCTCAAGGTGGTAATCCGGGAATCGGCCAGTAAAAAACGGTAATTCAACCCCACCGGCGAGATGGGGTGACAGAGGGAACGGAGGCGATCGGGAGGATTAAACAACTGGCCGCCTTTGTCGCGGGGCGAAATGATCAGCGTGCCGAGATCCTGGGCCTGGGCAACATCGAGCACCGGAGCATTGCGCTGGAACAAGAGGTAATAGTGAAGATTGACGAAATCGAAGGCGTGGGTGTGGAGGGCTTTCAGGATCAGCTCTAACGCGCCATGGGTGGAGAAGCCAATAAAACGGATTAAGCCGTCATGCTGGGCCTTTTTAAGCACATCGAAACCGCCTTGATTCAACCAGTGAAGATGTGCCGGGGTGTTCAAACCGTGGAGGGCGAAACAGTCGAGGCGATCGCGCTGTAATCGTTGTAAAGACTGTTCGAGTTGGGGGCGGAGTTGGGCGGGGTCGGCGGTGGGGGTGAGTTTGGTGGTGAGGATGAGGCGATCGCGCTCCCCCGGTGGTAGAGACTGCAAGGCTTGGCCCAGATAGATCTCGCTATTGCCGTAGCCTTGAGCCGTTTCAATGTGGTTAATGCCCCCATCGACGGCAGCGGATAGGGTGCGTTGAAACTGCTGGGGATCATGGAGGCCGCGCATCGTCCCCAGGGAAAAAACCGAAAGCTTGAGGTTGGTGCGACCAAACCGGCGATAGTCCATGGGCTTGGGGGTTAACTTTCGCTTGTGCCCTGTCGTCGTCCCATTTTGATGAAGTCTTCGGGGCTAATATCGGCGACAAAATCGCGGAAGGCTTG
Source organism: Spirulina major PCC 6313 (assembly GCF_001890765.1). Lineage (NCBI taxonomy): Bacteria > Bacillati > Cyanobacteriota > Cyanophyceae > Spirulinales > Spirulinaceae > Spirulina > Spirulina major. The sequence goes on from NZ_KV878783.1 coordinate 601,935, forward strand.
GCGTTCTTCTTCGTCGGCATCGCGATCGACGGGGATCGAGGCTTCGGCGACGACTTCTTCCACAACCCAGATCGGGCTGTTGGTGCGCAGGGCGATCGCGATCGCATCACTAGGGCGGCAGTCAATTTCGCGGGTCTGATCGCCCCATTCCAAACAGAGCAAAGCGTAAAACGTGCTATCTTGCAGCGCATGAATCACGATCTTCGACAGAGAAAGATCGAGGCTGTCGAAAATATTGCCGATCAGGTCATGGGTCAGGGGGCGAGGCGGCGGGTCATGCTGTTCAAGCGCCCCAATAATTGATTTGGCTTGGTCTTGGCCGATGCAAATGGGGAGAGCACGACGATCAGACCCATCTTTGAGTAGAACAATGGGACTCCGAGTATAGGCATCGAGAGCAATACCCGCAACAGTCATTTCAATCATCGGCTCATTCTCTCAAATGATTCAACAGCGTTCTATCTCTGAAAGTCGCTGGCAGGTGAGTGGATCGGCTCGGTTCAAGTGGATTAGACTGTGACCTGACTCAACGCCAGTACCAACGATTAACCTTCAGTATGCCCTAGTCTCAGGAAGAATGGGTTAGAACCATTGATTAAGAAATCCGGAAAAATGGCAGGATGCGATCGCATCATCTAAACCATTGCTCGACTTTCGCCGCTTCCCTGTATAATGGGAGGTTGCGAAAAGTCTGACCAATCATGGCAGATAACCGACCCCGAATAGTAGAAACACAGGATCATGGCAGTCCCCAAGAAGAAAACCTCCAATGCAAAACGCGATCAACGTCGCGCCAACTGGAAACGGAAAGCAGCCTTCGCGGCTCAAAAAGCGTTGTCCCAAGGTAAATCCGTCCTCACCGGACGATCTCAAAGTTTTGTATATCCCACGGATGACGAAGACGACGACGACGAATAAAACCTGGGTTGATACCCACTCCTATCCAGCCCTCTCCCAACGGAGAGGGCTTTTTGGGTTGGTGAATGTCCCCCAGACAAGTCATCGAAACCCCTCTCCCGACGTTGGGTTACTGCTGATCCATAATGCGCAAACGTTGACCTAGACTGCATTTGATCCCCCTGATCAGGGCAGCGAGTGAGACGCTCGTACTGCTGCGACACAGCTAAAATTATGATTGACCGTAGGGTGGCTTAGGCGGCTAAAACACAGGCTATTAATGAAATCTGACAATCCGCCGCAACCCACAAATCAAGCTGTGTCGTCACAGAGAATTACAATCCTCGACAAATACACAATCCGGTCAGGCACAACCCAAGAGTTGTGGAGATGAGTTTGCCGAACCCCGATCCGCCAAGAACTGAAGTTCTTGGCTCATAGCGAAAGTGGGCTAAAGCCCACTCCAGAACCCGTTTTAACGGGTTTTCGCTCTGAGGCGGGGATTTCAATCCCCGACTGGGGGGGAACTGCTGCTTATGTCGTGCGAGCTTCTAGCTCGCTGCCCTCATGGGAGGGATCAAATGCGGGCGAGGTCAACAGTCCTAACTTCTGCTAGACCTAGGCAAAGACAGACCCTAGGCCAACCATCGGCCCTACAGCGTCAGGGATTGGGGATTGGTTTCGATCAATTTCGCCAAATCCTTGAGGAACGAAGCCGCATCTGCACCATAGATCACCCGGTGATCGCAGGTGAGGTTGACTTGCATTTGCCGCTTCACCCCAAATTGACCATCATCACCGGCCACCAATTGCGGTTTAGACGCACCCACTGCCATAATCGCCCCTTGACCCGGCGGCAAAATCGCATCAAAGCGATCCACCCCAAACATCCCCAAATTCGAGATGGTGAATGTGCCGCTGTTGTACTCATCGGGCTGCAATTGTTTGGAGCGCGATCGCGCCACGAGGTCTTTCCAGGTGCGAGACAAACTGTAGAGATCCAATTGATCGGCATTTTTCAATACCGGCGTAATCAGGCCACCATCGGGCATCGCCACCGCAATGGAAACATTGATCCCGCTGGAGTAGTGGATACCGTTTTCCACATAGCTAGCGTTAACAATGGGGTGCTTGGCGAGGGTGACGGCTACGGCCTTGGCGAGGAGGGCGGTCATCGTTACGCCCTTGGGCTTCACCTGCTTGTAGAGGGCATCGAGGGCATCAGTGGTGATTGTGTAGCCAACGCGGAAGTCCGGAACCTGTAAGCTTGCCATCATGTTGGTGACGACGGCTTTTTGGAGGGTGTTCATCGGCTTCACTTCCCCAGGGGTGACGGGGGAAACGGTGGGAGCGGGAGCAGCGGCGGCGGGGGCTGGGGTTGCGATCGCTGCCGGAGCGGGCGATGCTGTGGCGGGTTGGCCCGCAGCCTGTTCAAGATCAGCGGCCACAATCCGACCGTAGGGGCCCGACCCGTTGACCGTCGCAAGGTCGATTTTGAATTGCTTGGCGAGTTTTTTCGCACGGGGAGAGGCAACGATTCTACCCGTTTTAGCCGGGGCGGGGGTAGCCGGGGCAGGGGCAGCCGAAGCGGGAGCAGCCGGGGCGGGGGCAGGAGCGGCGGGGGCGGCGGCGGCGGCGGCGGCTGAACCGCTGGTTTGAGAGGCGGCTTGTTGTTTAGCCTGTTCGATCTCGGCTTCAGTTTCAGCGAGGAGCGCGATCGCACTTCCCACCGGAGCTTCTTCCCCCGCAGGGGTAATAATCACAGCCAGATAACCAGCATGGAACGATTCCACGTCCATATCAGCTTTGTCGGATTCAACAACAACGACGGTTTCGCCTTTTTCAACTGCGTCACCAGGCTGTTTGGTCCACGAGACAATTTTTCCCTCAGTCATGGTGGAACTGAGTGCGGGCATAAAAATATCACGGATCATGGAGCGTTTCTTCTTTGCGACAAGGTGGACAACGGTGCGTTAAGCCTTAGCATTTTACCGCGTTTAGCTTAATCGGCGGGAAGCCCAACAGTCGGCTCACGGTGAAGGTCAGGATGAACGCCAAAGCGATGGCGTGAAAGGGAGTTGCCCGCCCGCCCAAAAATCCCAGGGAATAGAGTGGTGGCTCAGTCCATGGGTCTCACGGCTGAGCAAATCGCCTAGGGTTAGTCTCAATCACTACGCAAGACTACGGATTAACTATGTGACCATTTCAATGATGTATTTCTCAAAAGTCCCGTAATCATACTGCATTACCTTCTTGCCAGCCCTATAAATTACGCTATGATTAGTCAGTATAACCCGCATGATGATTGATCACATTGCACCACCCGTCTCTATTTCAGGTGCGCCAGGGAACAACATCCTATGAGCCGATTAACACCGGCTAAGTGTTGAGCTATTCAGTCCATCATTTAACCCTTATCCATCATTACACCAGAGCTTTAATCATGGTCAGTATTCGCGAAGGCTCAGGCCCAGTTCAGAATTCAGATTTAGAGTTTTATATCCCCAACGTGGGGGTGATTGGTTCACCAGTGACGGCGATGAGTTTGGAGTCACAAATTAGCACGGTCATGCAGTGGGCTAAGGCAGGCTGGAGTAAAGGAGTCTTTGCGGCTAATGTCCACATGTTGATGGAAGCGCACTGGAATCCTGAATTTGCCAAAATCTTGCAGCAAGCGGATCTGGTGACTCCGGATGGGATGCCGCTGGTGTGGGTAATGAAGCAACTGGGTTTGAGCCAGCAAGACCGGGTGACGGGGAGTGATTTGTTTCAGTATTGCTGCGATCAGGCCCAACATGAAGATGTGAGTGTTTCCTTTGTGGGGTCTGATGCGGAAACCCTCGAAAAAATGCGCGATCGCCTCGAAAAAGAATATCCAAAACTGGCGATCGCCGGCATGGAACCCCTGCCCTTCCGCCCCCTCACCCCCGCAGAAGACCAAGAACTGATCGAACGCATTAACGCCAGCGGTGCGGGCCTCGTCTTTGTCGCCCTCGGTTGCCCCAAGCAAGAACGTTGGATCATTGAACATCGCGGCAAAATTAACGCCGTCATGCTTGGGGTTGGGGCCGTCTTTCCGTTCTACGCGGGGACGGTGCAACGCGCCCCCGAACGGATGCAGCAACTAGGCCTCGAATGGCTCCACCGCCTCCAACAAGAACCCAAACGCCTGTGGAAACGCTACGCCGGAACGATCCCGCCGTTTGTCCTGTTGGCTGCGAAACAAATCGCGCTCCAAGCCCAAGCCAAACTCCAAGACCCCAAACAACCCATCCATCAATACCGGCACGCTCAACCCATCGGCGAATTGCTGCAAAAAGCGGGTCTCTTAACCGCAGAACAGGTGCAGGAAATTCTGGCCGACAAAGAGCGATACCCCAATCTCCAATTTGGTCAAATCCTGGCCCAGCGGGGTTGGCTGAAGCCGGAAACCGTGGATTTTCTGATCGAACATTTACCGCAACTCCCCGTTGAAGACATCCGGCAACCCATCGGGATGTATCTCAAGTTAGCGGGCTTGTTAGATGATGAGCAAGTCCAAGAAATTCTCGAAGCGCAAAACCAAGAGGGCTTGCGTTTTGGTGAAATTGCCGCTCAAAAAGGATGGCTGAAGCAAGA